>PAQU01000054.1 GCA_002709395.1 Roseibacillus sp.
TCCCCAGCCCATGACAGAGCCACCGATCCGGTCGCTCTTCACGAAGAGATGCATTCGAAGGTCACGCATTGTGGTCTGGATAAAGCCGCAGCAGGCTGAAGGGGAGCGGCTGCTGGTTGCAGGGGTGCGGCTGCCGGCTGCAGGGTAGCGGCTGCCGGCTGCAGGGGAGCGGCTGCTGGTTGCAGGGGTGCAGCTGCTGGTTGCAGGGGTGCGGCTGCTGGTTGAAGAGGTGCAGCTGCTGGTTGAAGGGGTGCGGCCTGCAAGGGTGCGGCCTGAAGGGGCTGGGGCTGTAGCGGTCCTCTTGACGGCTGGGGGCCCTGTGAGGCGAGGCCGGTGAGGNGNNNTGGNNGGGCTGGCTGGGCTGGCTGGGCTGGCTGGGCTGGCTGGGCTGCCGGGGGCGGGTCTTGGGCTGAAGGAAAGAGGCCCTCTACATTGGAGGCAGGAATCCACTGGTCCTCCAGGGCCGCTGTCCAGATCATGGTTTCCCTGGTAATGGATCCGCCCTTGACGAATTCCTCCAGTTGGTCAGCGCTGTATGGGCCATATTGCTCCCGGTTAACGACGCTGATGAAGTACCATTGCTGTTCCGACATCTTCCGCGGATTATTAGATTCGGTTTCCGTGGGCCGCAAGCAGCCAGTATTTAATACAGGCTGACAGTTAAGAGGCTGAGAGGGGTCTGCTACCGGGGGAGAGGAGGAAGCAGCGGGTTAGCCTCATTGACTTGTCCCGGGAGGAACTCAGGCGGGATGAAGAGGGGGCTTGCCTCCTGCACCTTGCGCTGTTGCGCAAGAGTGCGCGGCCAGGCCTGATGATCGAGTAGCTCCCCGTCGTAACGGAGTTCAACCACTTGGCCATAGTGGCGCCGTTTTCCAAGAAGATGGATATCACGCCTGTCACTGGGAGGAATTACATAAGTATACTGAAGGAGCTCTTCGCCGCTTTCGTCCCAGTCGAGCGGCGGGGTGAGCCATTTGTGGCTGAGCTCGCTGTCGGAGGTTGCCTGGTGAACCTTGCCGTCGCGCTTGTCATAGAATGTGACCTGAATAGAGAGCTTATTATCGTCAATCTTCTGACCGGGGGCAGCGAGGACAGGGATCGTAAGGATAATTCGTTCGCCCCCACCTGCCTGGGTATCGCCGAAATGGCGAATACGGCCGAGGGTCATTTTTCCCTCCATGCCAAGAGCCTGCTTGAACCCCAGGCTCAGCTTGTGGGAGGCCAGCTCATAGAGAGCGCCTGCAGCTACAGGTCCGAGGTTGAAAACTTTCTGGTAATAATCGGCGGATTTTTCGTACTGCCCTACCGCTCCAAAGACCTCGGCGAACTGATAAAGCACATTGGGCTCAGAGGGCGCGATCTGTTCCGCCGTCTCCAGTTTCAGCACGGCGGCGCCGATATCATCCTTGAGCCGGGCTTCCCTAGCCTCATTGACGAGTCGCTCTACTTCTGGGTCGGTAATAGCAGGAGCCTTGAGAGTGGGAGTTGCTCCCAGTGGGCCAGCCGGATTATTGATGAGTTCCTCCGCATTGGTAAAAGCCTTCGGGATTGGAGAAGGGGCAGGGGAGGGAATGGGGGCAGGGGAGGGGAGGTCCTGCTCGGGGAGCGGTGGCGGTGGCGACAACGGGAGATACTCGGTCACGACCCTTTCCAGGACAACCGGGGAGACATCCTTATTGCCCAAGGCGAAGGCAATGCCGACAGCCACCAGCTCGACGAACGCCACNAGGGCGAGCATCCAGCATGCTACGCGAAAGACGCCAAGCCTGACCTTAGGCTGGAGGATGGGGGAGGACACGAGCCGGGAACCTAGCTGGGATCAGAGTCGAGGTCAACGCCGCCCTGTGGTGCTGTTCCAAGGATACCCTCAAGGGGTAAAGGGGGAGTTTACAAACAGCAGTCATCCACAGTATGACTATGCCGCCTTGTCCCGAAGTCTCCGCCCAGCGCCACGATTCCGGCCCATTGACCTTGCCCTAGCTCCCGGGGAGGTGGCTGCTGCCCTGTGCCATCTGCCCGGCCTGGTGTTCTTTGACAGCGCGGGCAATGTTTCCCGGCCCCAGGCTCTTTCCATCATAGCCGCTCGCCCAGCCAGGGAGTTGGTGGGGGCCATTGAGGCGCCCGAGGAATTGAGGGAAGAACTCGAGGCTCGCTCGGTAACGCGTACCGATTGCGGATTCCCCCTGGGGGCAGCATGTGGATGGATCGCATACGATGGGACCTTTCGCTTCGGGTTTTATGACGACCTGCTTGTATATAACCATGCTACTACGCAGTGGTTCGAGATAGGGTCGCTTTGTGAGGACCTCCAACCCGGTCCGCGGCCCTCTCAAGAATTTGATACAAGCTGGGAGAGCAATTTCTCACGGGAGGAATTTGTGGAACGCGTTCGAGTCGCTCAGGACTACATTACCAGTGGAGATATCTATCAGGTGAATCTTTCCCAGCAATTCCACGCGAACCTGCCCTCCGGGGCGTCCCTCTTCGCTCTGTATGATCGCCTCCGGGCTGTTTCCCCGGCTCCGATGGCGGCCTACCTTAACCAAGGGGAGCGCGAGATCCTTTCCTCGTCACCGGAGACCTTTCTCAGAATGCACGGTCGCGCGGTAGAGACCCGCCCCATCAAGGGGACGAGGCCTCGCTTCGCGGACCCCGAACGGGACAGCCGCTCCGCCTTCGAGCTGCAAACATCGGAGAAGGAAATAGCGGAGCTGGTCATGATTACCGACCTGGAGCGCAATGATCTTGGACGGGTCTGTGAGTTTGGCAGCGTCCAAGTGACCGAAATGCTGAAGCATGAACGCCTGGAGCAGGTCCATCACCTGGTCTCGACCGTTACTGGCCAACTGAGGGAGGGTGCGGACCAGGTGGATGCTCTTCAGTCCTGTTTCCCGGGAGGAAGCATTACCGGGGCTCCGAAGAAAAGAGCGATGGAAGTAATTGCGGAACTGGAGACGGTGCCCCGGGGTCTCTACACGGGTGCGATTGGCTATCTGGGGTTCAATGGTGAAAGCCAGTTTAATATAGCTATCCGGACGATGGACCGGGAAGGTCAGCGCCTGACTTACGGCGTTGGAGCCGGGATTGTGGCGGATTCAGATCCGGAGATGGAGTATGAAGAAACCCTCCAGAAGGCGGAGGGAATCCGGCTTGCCCTTGCCNGTGATATTCGGGGGTAAATGCCTCGGTTCCGTTGGAGAAAAGATGAGGCGAGACCGGGCTAGCGTCGCCTTCCCCGGAAGCGATTCCGGGGATCTCTCTCGTCGGGGGCCTCATCGTCCTTGTAACGAAGGATACCGTAATGCCGGAGGTTTCTCATGAAAGTCTTGGCGTCTCCCTTCATGTCGCGATCGTATGCGAGAGACCCCAGAAGTCCCTCGCTGGTCTTGACGCTTTTAAGCGCGCCTCGTGCCTCGGTTGCTACCTCTGAAATGGAGTCGACGGCCTCTGGCACTTTCTGAAGGGTCGGGCCAAGTTTTGTTATTTCGGAGGAGGCCCGGGAGAATGTTCCCTCGGCAGCCTTGGCGGCCTTGTCGAAGCTCTGGACGGCGTCCTGGGCGCCGGCAAGGAGCGGTTGAATCTCAAGGCTGGCTTCCCGGATGGTTCCGGCGGCGCCGTCCAGATTATCAAGAGCGCTGGTAACCTTGGCCATGTTCTCTTCCGTAATAAGGCCCGAGTTGATCCGGTCCAGGCTTTCGGAGAGTTGGCCGGAGACGGTCTGGAGGTCGTCCAGTGCGGTGTCCACTTTTGCCAGAGTGGTTTTGCCCCGGGAGATGAGAACCGCTGCATCAGAGGCGATTTGGACGGCATCGGTTTGCAGGGCGTCGAGACCGCCTGCCTCAGCACCCACAATGAAATCCCCGTCCCCTATGTATTCGCCCGCCCGTTCCTCTGGCGTTGCCGGGGGGGTGATCATGATGGCCTTGTCGCCAAGGATGCTGAGGGAAGAGATCTGGAAAGCGGAGTTACGGTCAATTTTTGGTGTGTCTTTCCTGATGACGATGGCGACTTCAATTTTTCCTTCCGGGGTAAGGGAGGGCTCTTCCACCACCTGCCCTACCTTTGCTCCCGACAGGCGGACCTGGCTGCCTTTGATCAAACCCGAGGCGTCACTGAAGGATACCGTTACGGGATATACCCCACGGAAGCGGTCAGCAAAGCGGCCGAATTGCATGATGAGAATACCCAGGAGGGCCAACCCCACGAAGAGGAAGAACCCTACGAGGGTCTCAATGCGTTTTGGCGAAGTAGCCATGTGATCATTTTCCCCTTCCTATCCGTCGGTGTCAACACAGGGGGCGGCCTGATCCCACCTGTCCCGGGTCTCCGCCCGGCCCTCTACAAAGCTGGCAAGTTCAGGGTCTTTGGTGGATTTCAGCTCATCAGCCGTGCCCTTCCAGTAAATGACCCCCTCCTTCATAAAGGCTACCCGGTCTGCAATCCGGAAGACACTGCGTAGCTCGTGGGTGATTACGATGTTGGTGATATTGTGATCAACTTCGAGATCCTTGATGAGATGATCGATCGAGTCAGAGGTGACCGGGTCCAACCCCGCATGGGGTTCATCGTAGAGAACGCAGGCAGGCATTTCTACTACCGCACGGGCCAGGGCCACCCGCTTGCGCATGCCTCCGGAAAGATCCGCGGGCATTTTTCGCTCCTGACCAGGCATGCGTACGATTTCGAGGGCCTGGCGGACGCGAAGATCAATCTCCTTCTGGTCGCGGAGACCGGCCTCGCGCAGGGGGAAGGCGATATTCTGCCCGACAGTCAAGGAATCAAAGAGGGCGCCACCCTGAAACATCATGCTGACCTTGCGCCGCACGGGTCCAAGTGCGCGCTCGGGCAGGTTGGTAATGTCTTCCCCCTCTACCAGGACAGACCCCTTCCAAGGCCGCATAAGGCCGCACAGGTGCTTGATGAGAACGCTCTTGCCACCGCCTGAACCTCCAAGGAGGCACAGGGTTTCGCCACGGTAGACCTCGAGGTTAACACCGCGCAGAACCTCATGCCTTCCAAAACGCTGATGCAGGTCGCGGACCTCAATAAAAACTTCACGCTCGGTGGACATGATCAGGAGGGCCTTGCGATTTCGTACTGATCCCCGGTCCGGCAATACCAGTCAGGTGCCGCCATTCGCCCCACTGGGAGGAACGATCCATGCTCGAGGTGAAAGGTCGCAGGATTGAGAATTCCATCTCGGAGGTGGGCGTGGTGCACGGTGCCCACCACCATCCGATTCGAGCCGATCTCAAGAGTTGCCCACTCGCGGCACTCGAAAGCAACCGGGGCTTCAGCAATACGCGGAACCGCGATGGAGGAGGAAGGGGCGGCGGTCAGGCCCGTGGCCTCTAGTTCGGATTCTCCGTGGGGCAGGCTGGCAGAGGTTTCGACCATTTTTTCCGCCAGGGCCTCATCTGCCATATTAACGACGAATTCCCTGTTACTCCTTATGTTTCGCGCTGTGTCCTTGGGCAGCCCGGGGCTCTTGTTCCCCGGAGCGAAGGCCAGGACCGGTGGGTTCGAGCCGAAGCAATTGAAGAATGAAAAAGGCGCGGCGTTCACCACGCCTGCCTCATCCATGGTGGAAACCCAGGCGATCGGGCGAGGCGTGACGAGGCTGGACAGCACCTTGTAACATTCTGCCGGTCGCAGGGTGCTGAAGTCGATCTCCATGGGGTTCAGGCTTTCGCCTATTTTGGAAATTCGTTGATCGTGTAGTAGGCGTTCTGGTGCCAGAGCTCACCTCCGGCCTTGCTGCGTACTCCGGTAGACTTGAGATGGTGACAGTGGCCGGCTTGCCGGTTCGCTACCTTGAGCAGAACGGACTTTCTATCGGAGCCAACCGTGACAGCCTCAATCGTCTGGGCCGTCTTGTCTACCTCGGGACTACCGTATCCGCTCTGATAGACGTAGGTCCACGAGTTCATCGAATAACTGGCCTTGTCGCCAGCAGTCTTGGGATCAACTTCCTCGGTGAAAGTTAGCTCAAAGCCTTCCTTCGTGATCCGCATCTCATGGATTTCGAAAGGCACCTTGCCAGTCCACCTCGTGCGCTCGAAGCTGAAGGGAAGGCCGCCGCGGGCACCCCAGCCACGATTCGTAGTTCCCACAAAGAGGGACCCATCATCAGCGAGACGGAGGGGAACGATCCCGGAGCGGTATCCTCCTAGGAAGGGGAAGGCTGCGCCCTGGTAGACGCCGTTGACCTTTTCCAGGAAGACGCGCTGCACCTGGGAGTGAGTCTGCTCCCCTACCAGCACCTGGCCCGCAAACGGCCCGAAGGCTCCCTTGGTGTGGTCCGGAATGATTCCGGTCGGAGACTGGCCAAGTTTGCCGTGGGGAAGCCAGACGGCCGTAGGGACGAGCTGGGGGATGCGCTTGCGCTCGACCTCGATCCTCGATCCGCTTTTTGGGTCTGCGGGTTTCGGGCCCATGTTCGGTGCCTGGTCCCAGAACTTGTTTCCGTTGGGGTTGCCCACGAAGCCACCGGGCTTGAGGTGCTTGAGAGAGGACGAACCGTTCCAGGTTCCCTGATTGTCACAGTAGAAGACATCTCCCTCCATGTTGAATCCGATTCCCCCCGGAGAGCGAATTCCGGAACAGGTCGGGATGGATTTTCCATCCGGGGTGATACGGAAGCACCAGCCGCGCCATGGGGAGTTGGCATTGAATGATCCGGTCAGGCAGAGGACCACCCATACATTGCCATCCTTGTCCGGGGGAGTCCCGAAGGCATACTCGTGGTAGTCTCCGTTGATTCCCCAGGGGGCAGCCACAGTGACAAACTGGTCGGCTCGGCCGTCGCCATCGCTATCCCGCATCCGCGAAACATCGGGACGCTGGGTGAAGGTGAACCAGCCGTCCTTGTGGGACATTCCGAGGGGCTCGTGCAGCCCGCTGGCAAACTTGCTCCAGGTAACCTTGCTGAGATCCTTCTCGAAGGCGCCATCACAGATCCAGACGTCACCGCGACGGGTTGCGAGGGCGACGCGCTTGTCATCAATTATGGCAATGGAGGCGCCTTCCATGACCTCTCCTTCCGGCAGAGGAATCTCCTCGCGCTGGTAGAAGTCCTCCATGGTGGGTGCAGCGGTGGAGAGGGCTGTTGCCGCGAGCATTGAGGAGATGCAGGCGCGGGTGGCGCTGGACTTGAATAAGGCGGGTGGTGTTTTCATGAAGCTTATTTCGTTTGTAAGGGTGCTCTCGGGCTTGCTGCTTACTGGGCCCATTTGTATGTCAGNTCGATTTTGGCGGTGCCGTTCTTGAACTCAACGGGAAGTCGCAGCTCGTTGGCCGCGATTGTGGCCTTGCTCTTCGTAGAAATCAGGAGGTCGCCATTAACGACAAATCCACCGGGAGCAACGGTGATATTTCCTGAGGCAGCCCGGAAATAGAGGTTGGCCGGGGCGTTCTCGGCCGAAAGCTGCAGAGAGCGGGTCAGGTGGCCATATTCCTCTCCGGCCACGGGAACAGGGGTGTCCTCGATGGAGACCTCGCCCATTTCGTAGTGGAATCTGGGCTGCTGCTTCTTGTTTAACTGGTAACCGCGGAAACGGAATTCGGAGGAGCGGGTCTCGGCTTTCGGCCAGGCCGCGCCGACTGACCCCAGGGTGGCAAATGCNGCCCCGGCGGGCAGCTTGATCACTGCATCGCCAGCGGGGGGCTGGAAACCCTGTCCCCGGCCGTTCCAGTGGCGNGCCCCGTCGATGAAGTCTCCCTGCCAGATCTGGGCGAAGCGCATATTGTTGGCGTCAAAGGTGAGATTCACGCCCTCGGAATAGCCAACCCCGATTGCCCGGGGCCCGGCGTCCGAGATAAAGTTACGATAGATGGCGGCCTCTCCGTCCGCAGCGGTGATAAGCATTCCGCTTGGGCCGCTGCCTCCGGAGGAGCCTGAGCCCGGGGACAAAGGCTGCTTTTTCACTCCCGGTCCGGCCCATTCTACAAAGAGGCTCTGCTCCCCACCCCCTTCGAAATAGCGGACCTCAATTTTTCTCTTACCGGCCTTGAGGCGAACCTGCCCCTTGGTGGCTCGGGCTGGGTGCACCCCGTCGTTGTTCACCACNCTGGTGTTATCGATATAGAGGCTCGAACCATCATCGGAGGTAACCGTGAAGGTGTAGATGCCATCCTTCGGGCATTCAATGTCCCCGGTGAAGACGAAGCCGAACTCGTTGTCGCGGTCGCGCGGGCTGAGGTCGAAGAGTCCGCTGGCCAGGGTCCCGGTCTTCTTGGCCTCCAGCTTGGAGAAGTCAGGAAGCTTATCCCATTTGCCGTGGTAGAACTTGTAGGTCAGGTTGGTGACCGGGTTGGCGCGCTTGGACACCCCCATCATGCCGTTCATCAGTTCAAAATGACCGGGGAAGGTGCAGATATAGGGGTAGTCGCCTTCCTTCTTCGGGGCCCTGAACCAGATAACCGCCTCCTTCTTGGGCTGAACCATCCCGGTGCTGTGGAGGATGCGGGGATGGCCCTTGGGCTCCCAGTTCTGCTCCACGCCCTTTTCCCCGAGCTTGAGCACCGCATCGATCACTTCCTTTCCCTTGTCGCCACCCTTTGACTTGCCCGGGGTGCAGATGATCAGGTTGTGAGGGAGATCGTCGGGGTTCTTGAAGGTGAGCTTGACCTTGGCGTTGGGTTTAACGCTGAAAGAGCGCACGTCGTATTTCATCGCGGCCTGCAGGGTCGAGATGACAATTTCCTGGTCGACCTTTTCGAATCCCTTGGGCGGATTCTGGGCCTGAAGCGGGAGGGCGGCGCAGAAGAGTGCCGCGAGCGGAAGGAGCCTGAATTTCATTTTTTCTAATTGGTTGAGGTCTCGTTTGTGCGAGCGGGAAAGAAGCCCAAGGGCCGGAAAATCGGGCCAGTGCCTGAACATTACGAAGGCTGGAACGGGATCTGGCAAGAAACTCGGCGGAAATTCTCAGGGGCCGTTTCAGCCCTGGGTCCAGGGCACCCGGGCATTGGCCGTGATTTCCTTGTCGAGCGCCTCCATGCGCTGACGCAGTTTCTTCACGAGATCGGGGTGCTGGTCGGCCAGGTTGTTCTGTTCCCCCAGGTCCTTGCTGAGGTCGAAGAGCAGGACCTGGCCTGAATTTGTGGGAGCATTCCTGTTCTGGTTTCTCCGGCCCCGCTGGTTTTTCACAAGCAGTTTCCAGCTGCCCTGCCGGATTCCCTGCAGGTCTCCGCGGGAAGTGTAGTGGAGAAATTCCTTGCGGGGAGACTCCTTGGTCTTGCCCATCCAGAGGCTGGAGACATCGAGTCCATCGACCTTCTTGCCGGCGGGCAGGGGCTTGCCGGTCAGGGCGGCGATGGTTGGGAGGATGTCGATTGTGCCAGCCAGTTCGGAGCAGACGGTTCCCGCCGGGATCCCGGGCCCCCGGATGAGACAGGGAACGCGCTGGCCCCCTTCGAAAGTCGTGCCCTTGCCCTCCCTGAGTGGGCCGGCAGATCCCCCATGATGCTTGAAAGGAAGCCAGGGCCCATTATCTGTAGTGTAGATGACATAGGTCTTACTGGTGAGCTTGAGTTCATCGAGAGCGTCCAGCAGGCGGCCCACCTCGGTGTCGATGTGCTCGATGGTGTTGATATAGGCATTTTTTGGGTCGGGGTCGCGCACGTCATCTGGAACGTAAAGCGGGATGTGGGGCATGGAGTGGGGCAGATAGACAAAGAAGGGCTTTTCCTTGTTGGCCGTGACGAAATCGATGGCCTTCTGAGTACAGCGCCGGGTTATGGTCCGCTGGTCTACCGGCAGCTCGACGATTTTTTCATCCTCGAAGAGCGGGGTCTTCCACTTGGTGAGAGTGGACTCGGGGTCGTTCCAGAGAATGTCCATACCCTGCCAACCTCCGCGGGGTTTCCCTTTGTTGTCGGGATGGTTCATGTCGTTGGAGTAGGGAATGCCGTAGTAGGTGTCGAAGCCGTTGGAGGTCGGCAGCACCTCTGGCTGATGACCCAGGCGCCACTTGCCGAAGCAGGCGGTGGCGTAGCCCTGCGACTTGAGGTGGTCTGCAATGGTATGTTCGCCAGGGTGGAGGCCCTTGCGGGAGGAGGGGAAGAGGACGTGTTGGTGCATCCCTACCCGTTTAGGATAGCAGGCGGTCAGGAGAGCCGCCCGGGATGGCGTGCATACCGGGGAGGCCACCATGAAGCTGGTGAATTTCCGGCCCTCGGAAGCAAGCCGGTCAATATGCGGGGTCTTGATGGTCTTGGAACCGAAGCAACTCAGGTCGCCATAGCCCTGGTCGTCAGTGAAGATGATAATGAAATTCGGGTTGGAGGCATGGGCAGGCAGGCAAGCCAGCACAATTGCCGCGACAAAGGAGAGAAAGGGCAGCGGGCGTTGAAGCATTTGCATGGGTGGTTGGGATTGTTTCGGAGGGCGAGGGCAGGATCACATTGGTGGAGGCTGGGCCAGAGCCTGACCTGATTTCAGGTTGATATTTCCTGAGCGCAAGACCTGATTACGGTGGCGATAAGGGCCGGGCAAAGTTGGCTTCCCGGGGGTCCAGCTATTTTGTCAGGCCGTGATGGTGCGGGGTGACGGACTCGAACCGCCGACCCACTCGGTGTAAACGAGTTGCTCTACCAACTGAGCTAACCCCGCATCTAGGAAGGCTGCGGGAGAATGCCCGTTCCCCGTGACAGTGCAAGCCCTTCTGGCAGTTTTCCCCCGATCTTCAGGTCCGCCCTAGTTAACCTCGCCCCCGAATTCGCTGTCCCCGACCTCGTCGAAGTCAATCTCGCGGACCCGCTTCTTTTCCCGGAGGGCCTCAACCTCCCGGCGCAGAATCTCACCCACTTGCCTGGGGTCCTTGATTGCGTTGAGAGTGGCTTTTGGGTGGCTGCGGTCCGAGGTTTCGAGCACGACGTGGCCCAGCCCGAAGAGACGGAGCCAGAGAGGCTGGAGAACCCGGGAATCCTTCACTCGGTAGAGCTCGAGCTCGTCCACATTGCGGTTAAGCACGCCCTGCATCATTCTCAGGCGCTCGGTAGTAACCTCGAACCGGTGGCAACGCACCACAAGCCACTTCCATCCGGCCCAGGACAGAGGAATCACGGCTCCCAGCATGATATAGTTCTGAATCGCGGAAAACTGAGGGCCGACCACGATAAAAACCATGGCGACAAGGGCGCTTGCCAGAAAGGCGGGAAGGTTCACGATCTGAGATGGGCCCCCTTTCCAAACTATTTTTTCTGGATCATCGCTCATGGAGCTATCCTTCCTGCAGGCGTTATATTTTCAAGGCCTTTGAGACGGGGCCATGCAAGAGTCACCCGAAGAAGTGGTCTTGGGCGCGTTCTCGAAGAGTGTTTCGACCATTGCCGGGCCAGAGCTACTGGAGATTGGCCTGCAGATTGTAAGCACAAGAGATACCCGGAGAGACTACGGGGGAATCTGGGAGCCCCTCCTATTGGAGGCTCTCCCGGGCTGCTGAGAGCAGCTCCTCACTCTTGTTGCGGTCGGCTCCCGCACCGCGGGCCATGTCGGGCTTGCCGCCGCCCTTGCCCCCCACGAGGGGAGCGAGGGCTCGGATCAGGTCCCCGGCGTGGTTCCCAGCTTGTTGCCCATCCGGCCCGCAGAGGGCTCCGAGATGGAGCTTTTCCCCATCATCAACCACGAGCAGAGCAGAGCCGCGGAAATCCACTTTTTTGAGCCCGTTCAGCAATTCCTGGAGAAGGGCAGCGGGTCCCTCGAGGGCTTCGACCAGCGTTGAAGGGTGGGAATTCCCCCCGAGGAGGGTTGCGAGGAAGGTGTCCGCCTGACGGGCGGCATTGGCGGCCTGGGCTTTCTTGAGAGCCTTTTCCGCCTCGATGGCGGTGGCCCTGATTGCCTGGGCTTCGTCGGTCTCGGGAAGAGGAAACACATCGGCCCCTAGGGCCTGGAGGCTCTCGTTAGCAGCGGCCAGCTTTGCTATCGCGGCCTGCTTTTCCTCGGCTTCCTGCAGGGCGAGTTCGGCGAGGTATGCCTCGGCGGCGGCGCCGCACACCGCCTCAATCCGCCGGGTCCCAGCTGCGATGGCTTCCTCGCGGCGAATCTTAAAGATGCCGATATCCGCGGTGTTGCGTGCGTGGGCGCCACCGCACAACTCCATGGAGTAGCCATCGAGGGCCCGGGGTGTGCCGCCGATCTGCACGACCCGCACCCGGTCACCATATTTGTCTCCAAAAAACTGCAGGATGTCTTCCCGGCCCTGGACCTCGCTGAAAGGAACTTCCTGCCAGCTGACGGGCTCCCCCGACTCGATGCAGGCATTAACCTTTTCTTCCAGGGCTGTAATCTGCTCCGGGCTCACGGCGCTGGAGGTAAAATCAAAACGGAGGCGGTCCTCGGCCACCAGGGAACCCTGCTGGGTCGCGTCCGGGGAAACGATCTGGTGCAGGGCCCAGTGCAAAAGGTGGGTTGCGGTGTGGTGAGCTTCTATGGGGCGCCTGCGCGCGGAATTAATAGTGAGGGTAATCTTGTCCCCCACCTGCAGACCGGTGGATCGGGTGATGGGGATGCCATGGCCCCGGGCGGAACCGATCTGCTGCAGGGCAACAACCGGAATTTCGGCATCCCCCGCCAGAAGGGTTCCAGTGTCGCCTACCTGTCCTCCCATTTCCGCGTAAAAGGGGGAGCGGTCGGTCAGTAGCCAGCAGAGTTCCCCGTCGTCATGGGTTTCGAGAATGGTGGCCTCGCAGCTATCCTGCTCGAAACCGATAAACTCGGTAGCCACCTCGGTGGCGATGTCGAGGGCGGAGACAACTTCTGATTTCTGGGCTTCGCGGGCAATCTGCCGGGCCTGCTCCATGAGTTCATCGAAGCGGTCCATTTCGAGGGTGATGCCCCGCTCACGGCAGAGTAACTGGGTGAGGTCAACNGGAAAGCCGAAGGTGTCGTAGAGCTTGAAGGCGGCCTCTGCGGGGAAGGCCCCTCCAGATACCCGGGCNGCTTCTTCCCCAAAAAGNGTCANGCCGCGGTCNAGNGTCTCGTTGAAGCTCCGNTCCTCGCGCTGNAGNGTGTCCACGATAACTGCCTCCCGGGTCTTGAGCTCCGGGAAGGCCTGGTGCATCTGGTCNATCAGGGTGCTTACGAGGGAAGTCAGNACGAACTTGTCGCCGGTGAACCCGAGGGACCGGCCGTAGCGGACGGCCCGCCGCAGGATGCGCCGCAGGACGTAGTTGCGCCCGGTATTCCCGGGGAGAATTCCATCTGCGATGGAGAAGCTGAGGGTGCGGAGGTGGTCGGCGATCACCCGGAACGCGACAGCGGTCTGGACATTCTCGTCCTTGCTCTCCTTTCCGGGGTCGGGATAGATGTCCTGGTATTTTTTCCCGGACAGCTCCTCGATCCTGTCGAAGATGGGGCGGAAGACGTCGGTATTGTAGTTCGAGGCTTTTCGAGAGAAGTCCGTGAAGCCTCTGGTGTTCTGAATGATGGAACATGCGCGCTCGAAGCCCATTCCCGTGTCCACATGCTTTGACGGCAGATCTCGGAAAGTTCCGTCTGCTTCGGCGTTGAACTGAATGAAGACGAGGTTCCAGATCTCGATGCACTGGTCGCTGTCCTTGTTGACCAGCAGGCCGCCGGTATCGCCCTCCGGGGTGAGGTCNACGTGCAGTTCCGAGCAAGGGCCGCATGGGCCCGTTTCCCCCATCATCCAGAAGTTGTCGGCTTTATTTCCGTCGACGATGTGGATTGCCGGGTCGCAACCGGCCCCTTCGAAGAGAGCCTTCCAGTAATCATAGGCCTCCTGGTCGAACTCTGCCGGGTCCCCCGGTCCGGGGCGATAGACGGTGGCGTAGAGGCGGCCCGGAGGAAACCCCCATCGTTCGATCATCAGCTCCCACGCCCAGTTGATGGCATCCCTTTTGAAATAGTCTCCAAAGGACCAGTTTCCCAGCATCTCAAAAAAGGTGTGATGGTAGGAGTCCTGGCCTACGTCCTCGAGGTCGTTATGCTTGCCNCCNGCCCGGATGCACTTCTGCGTGTCGGCGGCACGCGGAGGATCGTAAGGGGCTGTTTCCGTGCCGAGGAAATAGGGCACGAACTGGTTCATCCCCGCATTGGTGAAGAGAAGGCCAGGAGATTGAGGAAGGAGGGACGCCGAGGGCACGATGCTGTGCTCCTTCTCCTTGAAGAAGTCCAGGAAGCTCTGGCGAATTTCCGCAGCGGTCATCGGGCGGAGATTTGGAGCGATATTCGAAGCGCTTAGCAAGACCGGAGATTTGGGAGCACGGAACTTTTGCCAGGTAACTCGACTGGGGGACTGCAAAGTCCTCTGGGAGAGTGAAGGAGCAGAGATGGGCTCTTGGGCGGGGTTGACGGGAGCCGGAGTGGCCATTAAGTTATCTCTCCGAATCCCCTTTCCCCCATGAAAAACAAGCCTCAAGGGGTTGCCTTCCTGGCAAGTGCCATCATCGCGGCGGCCTCCTCTGTTTCAGCGGACTCGATCGCCCGTCTTTGGAATGAGCAGAACCTTGCTGCGGTTCGTCTCTCCTTTCCGGATCCGCCCGTTCACGCAAGGAATCTCTTTCATGTGTCGGCGGCNATTTACGACTCCTGGGCGGCCTATGACCCGGTTGCTGTCGGCTACCTTCATCGCGAGAGCGCCACCGCGGGGGATGTGGCCGCAGCCCGCCATGAGGCCATCAGCTATGCGGCCTATCGGGTCCTCAGTCACCGCTACAACACGGTCCGGCATCCAAATACCTCCCTCGTTAACGCTCAGCAGGCGCAGAACCAGTTCAATATCTTTCTTACCGTTCTCGGCTATGACCGAAACAACACCATCGTTACCGGAAACAGTCCTGCGGCGGTAGGGAACAGGGTGGCGGAGACAATTATCACCTGGACTGCGAACGATAATTCAAACGAGACCGGGGGCTACACGGACCCCACCTATACCCCGGTGAATGATCCCATGATCCTGGCGTTCTCCGGGACAACCTTGAATGATCCCAACCGTTGGCAACCGCTCGAATTTGTGGAGGCATTCTCGCAGACAGGCCAGCCGCTTTCGTTCACAACGCAGGAATTCATCGGGTCGCATTGGCGGGATGTCTGGCCCTTCGCTCTGAGCAGGGCGCCCGGGGAATTCCTTTATTTTGATCCCGGGGAGCCTCCTCAGCTGGAGGGTGATGGAGATGAGGAATTCAAGGCGGGAAACGCCGCGACCATCAGATACAGCAGCCTGCTGGACCCTGCTACTGCGCCCATAAAGGATTATTCACCGGGAACCACGGGGAACAACACCCTCGGCTTAAACGATGGAAGCGGCTATCCGGTGAATCCCTCGACGTCTGCGGGCTACGCTCCAAACCTGATTAACGAAGCAGATTTTGGGAGAGTCGTTGCAGAATATTGGGCGGATGGGCCTGAGTCGGAAACCCCTCCCGGACACTGGAATGTGATCGCGAATGAAGTAGTGGACCACCCGTCATTTGAGCGGCGATTCATGGGCACGGGCCCGGTGCTTGAGGAGCTTGAATGGGATGCCAAGATGTATTTTCTGGTCAACGCCTCGGTTCACGATGCGGCGGTGGCGGCCTGGACCTGCAAGAGGGAATACGACTACGTGCGCCCCATCAGCGCGATTCGCTATATGGGGGCTCGCGGCCAGTCGAGTGACCCCTCCGTATTTCCCTACAGCGAGGAGGGGCTCCCCTTGGAGCCGGGCCTCGTCGAAGTGGTAACTGCCGCTACGGCCAGTTTTGGAGAGAAGCACAGCCACCTCGGATTCGGGGCTATCGGGAAAATTGCGGTCAGGTCGTGGCGAGGAGAGCCTGAGGACATCGAGAATGATACCGGGGGCGTCGGCTGGATCCTGGCGGAGGATTGGGTTCCCTATCAGCGCGATACCTTTGTAACGCCTGCTTTCGCCGCCTACCTTTCCGGACACAGCACCTTCAGCCGGGCTGCGGCGGAGGTGCTTACGAGGCTTACAGGAAGCGAATTCTTTCCCGGAGGCTTGGCTATTCATGAAGTCGCTGCGGGCGAGCTGGAATTTGAGGCCGGCCCGACCGCGACCGTTGAGCTCCAGTGGGCAACTTACTATGACGCGGCAGACCAGGCCGGGATTTCCCGGCTCTATGGAGGGATTCACGTGCCTGCCGATGATGGCCCAGGCCGGATTGTGGGCTCAAAATGTGGAATTGGGGCCTGGGAGCTCGGGATCAGGTATTTTGATGGAAGTATCCTGCAGGAACGCCCCAGGCTGACCATCACCCCTCTGGCTGGCGCAGGATTCAGGCTCGACTGGACCCAGCGAAGGGGCCTTTTCTACAAGGTGCGTCGAAGTGATGACCTGCAGAGTTTCGCGGACGAAACTTCGTATGCTCGAGCGTTCAATGACCGGGGATCCTATACCGTCAGCTCTCCTGATCCCGGGCGGACGTTTTACCAGGTTCAGCAGGCAGAGTAGTTATGACGCGTCGCCTGATCGTCATGCGCCACGCCGAGAGCTCTTGGGACAGCAGCATGGGCTCTGATCACGAGCGGACCCTTAATGAACGGGGGCGCAAGGATGCGCCCCGGGTAGGAGCGGCCCTTGTGCAGAAAGGATGGATTCCGGAGCTTGTGCTAAGCAGTGATGCGCAAAGGACCAGTGAGACGTTTGCCGGACTAAGCGAGTCGTTTCCGGGGAAGGTAGAGGCTCGTTTTCTCTCGTCCTTTTATCTTGCCGGCCCGCGAGCGGCAGAAGAAGAAGTGGTTCATCTGGAAGGGACTGTTTCCTGCGTTCTCCTGCTGGGGCATAACCCCGGGTGGGAAAGCCTGGTGGAGGCCTTGTCCGGGGAGAAGGTTGTCATGAAGCCTGCTACGGCGGCGCTCCTTACTCTTGAACTGGATGATTGGCAGGGAGCCATGCAGGCTGGAAAATGGAAGCTTGAGGATGTGATTTGTCCGCGGGAGACGTAGTGCGGAGTAGCCCAACCCTTTGATCGTCTCTGGCTCTGGCGGAGGGCAGTGGTCCTCAGCACCTGAGAGCCCGCTTCAGTAGGCCCCGGCGTTGTAAAGCTGACCGTTTAAGTCCTCTTTCCCCAGAATACCGTATTTGCGGTCCAGCGCGCGCCCGTTTTTTCGGTCGAACTCCTTGACGGGCACCCGACCAGCTCCCTCGCGGGTTTTAAGGGTCGCGGGCTCCACGATTCGCCTCCATTCGAAATAATAGTATTTATTGTCCCACTTGGTCAGGGCGACGTGATCCCGAGGCTGCAGGCCGCCTGCCCGGTTGTGAATCTGCTCAAAAGAAACGACCGGGTATGGATCGACCGGGTAAGGGTCTGCGGATCGCTTCTTGAAAAGAAAACAACCGGGAAGGGCCAGAAGAGACAAAATGATGAGCAGGGCTCTCATCGCTGGCAATCTAATCAGCCCCTGGACGGGCGGTCGAGGGGGAATTCGGCGTTGCGGGCTTGCCGACCAGATGGTGGGATGGTTTCTTTCCGCGCTCCGCTCAGGGTAATGCATCTCCGCTTCACAGAGGAAGAACTTGGCGTTCTTATCGAAATGGTCAGCCTCGCCGCGGAGGTTGCATCCTTGAACCGCCGGCCCGGTGCGAAGGAAAGCTTCGCCCGGTTTGAGGCGCTGGAGAATACCATTCTGGAGAAGGTCACGCACCTGGGCTTTGGAGATATTATCGAATTTGACGAAGTCCACCAGCGCTACCGGGTCAGCACGGACTACCTGACCCGCTCCTTTGTGCAGGAAGCGCTTGATGAAATGCGGAACGAAATTTTCTGGGAGGAGCTGACCCTTCGGCTGGCCGAAAGAGACGTGATCCGGAAGATAGGCCTGCCAGCCTGGAATTCGCTGGATGAGAAAACCCGCAAGGAGCACACCGGGCCTATTGAGAAAAATTACTGGGAGGAGTTTACAAAGCGGGGGATCGATACCCTGCATTTGATTGCAAGGTTCGAGACGGGCTAGGAATTCTCATCTGCATGCCCTCTCAGGGGCGCAGCCCCGGACCCGGGACCTCAAAGCCATGTCGGCCCTCATCCAGAAGCGCAAGGAGCAGTATCCTGTATCGGGCTTTCTTCTGCAGTACCTGCAGCATTTCGGGCGCCGCTCGGAGATTCCCCTCGTCTATGACGATCTCCTGCGTTTTTCGGAGGCGATTCCCTATGAGGACCCGGACGGGGAAGAGACCCTCTGGCTCACGGTGTCTTATCCGCAGGAGGTCATGGAGGACCTTCGCCCCAGGCTTACGGAAATTTATGCCGCCCTCAAGATCGGAGGAGACCTTTCCCTGGCAGAGCACCTTCATGTTGAGAGAATCGATTTCGGGGAGTTTGGCAATTCGCGCCCTTTCCGGGTGAGGATAACGAATCAGTTTAACGGCAACTCGGATTATTATTACGTTAAGATTGCAGACGCCAACCGGATCTACGGGTTGGAGCTCGAACACATTCTTTCCCCCAACAGGATCAACTATCTTGTCAATGGCAATACCCTCGTCGAGGAGCACATCGCGGGAGTGCCCGGCAATATTTTCATTAAGGACTATCTCGGGGAAAAGGGGCTTAACAAGGTTCGGGTCGCCAAGGAATTCGTGAAATTCGGAGAGCGGTGCTTTCTCCGTCTTCTGGGCGATATGCGCAGTGTGAACTATGTGGTGGACATTACCCCCGACTTTGAAGAGGTACAATACAGGGTCCGGCCGATTGACTTTGATCAGCAATGTTACGAAGGGGCCCTCGGGGTTTACCGGGCGCATAGTTTCCCGGACAACAAGCCAGTGGACGAACTGGTTCGCCAGCACCTCAATCCGACCACGATTCTCCAGTATCGCAGTGAGGAGCGGAGCCAGATGGCCCGGCGCTATCAGGCTTCCAGGGTGCGCCTCAAGGGAGTTCTCAAGATGATGTGCAAGGATACCATTGCTCCCCCGGAAAAACTGGCAGGTCTTCGTGCGGCCCTGGGGGAGAGATACGGGACTCAGGCCTTCGCATCCTGTGAAACGATGGGGGACCTCACGGCNCGCCATCTGCAATTCATGTTGGAGTAGGGNGTCATTCCTGGGGNGGCAATTCAGGAGTGGGGGACCGGGGCTCATCGAGGAACCTCTCCGGCACCAGTGGGAGAATGGCCATTACCATTGTATCGCGCTGGCTTTGGACCAGNGCTTTTGCAAGTGCCCTGCCGCGAGCGACCTGTCCGGGAGCGAGTTTTGAGATTTCTCCATCGAGAAGAATCTCCAGGTGGGCAAGAGCAGGAAGATTGTCCGCCTCCGCGTTGATCTTTTTACGAAGATCCTGCCTGAGCTTCATTCTACGCATTCGGAAGAACGCGGAAAAGGAAACGTCCTTCATGTCTGAGGGGCGCGCTTTCCTGGCCGCGGTCCACTCGAGATGGAACTGGCGTTTCTGGCCCTCAAGATTCTGCATATCCCTTATTACCTCCGCAGGAATTCCCGGTGGGGGGCGCCGCCCCCAGCTGGCCAGCCAGTAGGCAGCTAATTTCTTGCGGTTATCCGCGAAGAGTTGTTCGAGAGGTTCCAGCGCCTCCCCGGGGGGGCGGGAGACAAAGGCCCGGAAGAGTGTGGTATGGAGGGCATCTGCAATTCGAAGCTCCTCGGCGGAAGTCTGTTGTAGTTTGTCCGGAGCGATATCGGGGATTTCCTCGCGAAGGGCTTGCAGGCCCCCAAGGGGTTCGACCGATTTGAGGCGCAGGCTGCGCTCGCCCTGTTCGCTTGGGTAGCCCTGGCCAGCAAGGAGTCCGGTTGCTTTCTGGAGCCGGGTCCAGCTTCCATCCGGAAGGATGAATTCCACGCTGTCTGATAGTTCACGTGCTTCCTCGACCGTGGCGAGAGCTAACCCGGAGACGGCGGGAGGGTAGAGGCCATGCGCTGATGTCAGAAAGACGGTGATAGTTTCGGCGCCAAGGTGGATCACGGGAGCAATTGAAAAAGTCGAGGGCTTGTCTTCGGGCGATAGAAGGGCGTTGGTAGCCCGCATTAATGCTCCCAGCCCCTGAATCTGAAAGGTGGTTTCGCCAAACATCGCAAAGGCCCCGCCCGCCTCGTTTTTCCCCGGGGGAAGCCACCAGATCCGGCCTCCTGATCCCGAGTCGGATAGCATTTGGACGAGACAGGCGCCGGTTTTACGATCCTCCAGGATGAAGCCGTGAAGAGGCTCCTCGGCAGTTGGCGAGATCGCCGTGTAGGTGGCTCGAAACCCGTCGAGGGCCTCATATTTTTTCCTCAGCTCGGTACACCACTCCTCGGGAGTGGGTTGCGCCCAGAGAGTGAGCGCAGTCGACAGGATGAAGAGATAGGAGGCAAGAATGGGCTTCATTACGACGGCCCTCAGCTCCTGGAAGGCAGCATGTATTGTGAGAGGGACAGAAAGCCATGGAGGGAGATTCGCGCGGTGAATTCAAGGCCTATTTGTGGCCAGGTCAACGACCAGGAAGCTGAGAGCAGTGTTCAGGGTCTTGACTTTCCGTGGGGTGTGAGCAGTTTCGGGTGGGAGCGAGGTGATCGGCCTGCTCTGGAACTTCGCGTTGTTACATGTCCTACGATTTGGTTGTGATTGGTGGCGGTCCGGGCGGTTATGTGGCCGCCATCCGGGCCGGGCAGTTGGGAAAAAAAGTTGCCTGTGTAGAGATGGAGCGAGCCGGGGGGACCTGCCTGAACTGGGGCTGCATCCCGACCAAGGCGCTTCTCAAGAATGCGCATTTATTCCATACGCTGCAGCATCAGGCTCAGGAATTTGGGATTAACTTCGATAATCTCTCCTACGACTGGAGCGCGGTGATCGGGCGTTCGCGGAACGTATCGGACAGGCTCGCGGGCGGGGNAGAGTTCCTCTTNAAGAAGAACAAGGTCGATTATGTGCGCGGCTATGGCTCGATTGTGGACAGCTCTCACGTGGAGGTGAAGGGGGAAGACGGAACAGTCCAGGTGCTGGAAACTTCCAACATAATTATTGCGACCGGGGGAAAGGCCCGTGAACTCCCCGGGCTTCCCTTCAATGGCACCAGCGTCATTGGCTCCAGGGAGGCAATGGTCCTTCCTAATCAACCGAAGAAGATGGTGATTATCGGAGCGGGTGCGATCGGGGTGGAATTCGCATACATCTACAACGCATTTGGGACACAGGTCACCTTGGTGGAAATGATGCCCAGACTTGTGCCGGTTGAAGATGACGATATCGGAGACGCCCTTAAAAAGTCATATTCCCGCCAGGGGATCAAATGCCTGACCGACACCAAGGTCACAGCCACCGAGGACCGGGGAACTTCCGTCGCGGTAACGGTTGAAAATGCCCGGGGCAGCGAGGTTCTAGAAGCGGACGTATGCCTGGTTGCCATCGGGGNGGTGCCGGTTCTTCCCGGAGGGCAGCTTCCGGAATTTACAGACCGGGGCTGGATTCAGATCGGCGATCGCTATGAGACTTCCATGAGTGGAGTCTATGCGATCGGGGATATTGCGGGGCCACCTTGGCTTGCACATACCGCGATGTTTGAGGCAACCCAGTGTGTTGATGGAATCTTTGAGGAAGGGTCTCCACCAAGGCGGGTGGAGACTTTTCCTGGCTGCACCTATTGTTATCCGGAAATCGCCTCGGTGNGGAAAACGGAGCGGGCGCTGAAGGAAGAGGGGGTTGCTTACAAGGTCGGCAAATTTCCCTACCAGGCGCTGGGGAAGGCTCAGGCGGCAGCGGAGACGGANGGTTTCATCAAGCTGCTTTTCGGGGAGGAACATGGAGAGCTTCTGGGGGCTCATATAATCGGGGCGAATGCGACCGATCTCATTGCGGAAATGGGTCTTGGACTCACCTTGGAAGCCACGATTGAAGATTTCCACGCAACCATTCATGCGCACCCAACCCTCACCGAGGGAGTGCATGAGGCCTCGCTGGACGCGGAGGGCCACGCCATTCATTTCTAGGTCCCGGATGCCGCGGGCCTTTCGCGGGACTTGCGGCATTGGGCAGTTGCCCATTCCGGGGATTCTTTCCGGTTCCAATGTCGACTCCCGAAGAAGCTCCAGCTCCCCGGCAAATCGGGGACTATCTCATAAGGCAAAGGGTTTCAGAGGATACGGATNCCCGGACCTATCATGCCCGACAGGTTTCGATGGATCGAGCCGTAATCCTTGTTTTGCACAAGCGGGGAGGCGGCCGGCAGTCGGATGAAGCATTCCTCGCGGATGCCAGGTCCAAGGCTGCAATTGAATTTGCAGGGATTGGTTCAGTATATGAGGCGGGAGAAGAAGGGGGAGAGCTTTACTGGACACGTGAACTTCTTCCGGGGACGACTTTTGCCGAGCTCCACCGGGAGGGCCGGAAATTGGCGCCTTATTTAATTGCCGGATTCCTTCGGCAGGTTGGGGAGGCCATGGCCTACCTTGAGAAACGAGCCATCACGACTCTCCCCCTGGGGCCAGAGCACGTGGTTCTGGGTGAGCATGGGATTGTAAGGATTATAAACCTGGCGGTTGCGGGCCAGCCGGGCCCCGGCGACAGGGCCCGAGACCTTGCAACCGTTGGACAGACTTTCGGGCATCTGCTCGACCCGGGGACGGAAGGGAAGGGTCTCATGGGCGGGACTCGTGCCAGGCGGTTGCTGGGAATGCTGATGGGCCATGAAGAAGGAATTGAGCTCACCTGGGCACAGGTTGCCAGCACCGCCGGGGAACTTGAACAGGCCCTCGCATCCGAAGCGAGGGATGCCGAAGAGCGCTACAGAAGGCAAATGAGCAGAAGGCGGCGGAAGATGGCCTGCACCCTAGCCGCAGTGCTCCTTGCTGTATGCGTGGTGGCGTTGCTGCTGTTGCTCAATCGCCGGGTTGTGCCGGAGGCCCGCGATCTTACCGCCATGGTGGAAATACCCCGGGGGTCCTATCTGGATCATGAAGGGAAAGAGGGTGAGCTGGCAGGCTTCTGGATCGATGCCCATGAGGTTACGATCGCTGAATACGCCGGGTTTCTTGACGCGCTGGCAAGTGTTGAAGAAAGCATGCGCAGCGCATATGACCATGACACGCAGCCAGCGACCAAGCGGGACCATATCCCGGATGACTGGTATATGGTTCTTGCCGCGGCTCGCGCGGGCGGGAGACACGACGGGCTGGAGCTCGACCTGAACTGTCCGGTAACCCGCGTTGATTGGTGGGATGCATATGCCTACGCAAAATGGAAAGGAGGGGAGTTGCCTGCCCAGCAGGAATGGCTGGCGGCAGCGACTCGCGGGGGAGAGGCCCGCGCGGGTGAGGGCGGCTGGGGTCCGGTAGACCAGTTTGCCGGGGAAGGGTCCCGGAGGGTTTACGGGCTGGGAGGGAATGTTTCAGAGTGGACGAAAAACCCCGAGCGTAATCCCGCGTTTCCAATGAATGCCAGAAGCCCGGTGGCATGTGGAGGATCCTTCATGAGGGCTGAGGGAGGAGTCCGAAAGCGGACCTGGATCCCTACCAAGGGAGAGCGGCGCCGGGACCTGGGCTTTCGGATCGTCAGGAGAGAGGCTCCGCAGGGGGGGGAGGACGCGCCCGGGAAATCCGCGAAGTGACCACAAATATGGCAAGCACTGCAGGTTTCCCTTGCGATGAGAGCCCGATACGACGTAAACCCCGGCGCTATGGTTGACGGTATTTTTTTCCACCGCAGGCTTGGGCGGCTTGCATTCATCCTGGTGGCGATGCTCGCGGGAGAGAGCGTTCATGCGCAGGTTCAGGCCACTCTCAGCATGTCCAAGAAGGAGTATATTGCCCACGAACCGGTGGTGGCGACGGTGACGCTGACAAATAATGCAGGGCGAGACTTGCTCATTCACGCAGATGAACGGACAACTCTCAACTGGCTGGATTTTGAGATTAAAAACTCAAGAGGAACATCCCTCAGCCCTCTTGCCGCAATGAACTTCGGACCGGTCAGGATCCCGGCCGGCCGGAGCATCGCCAAGAGCGTTGACCTGACGGGTGCTTTCCGTGTGACGGAGCCGGGCCGCTTTCGTTGCAAGGCAGTGGTCCGGCTGCCCGAAGGTGGGGGAAATTTTGTCACCAACACGACCTACTTCAGCGTTACCCTGGGGCGGCAGGTATACAGCCAGCGGGTGGGGGACCCGGGGCGGGGGGATGTGAGGGAATACAGGCTTTCCATCCACAAGACCCCACAGAAGTCTTCCCTGTATGTTCATCTTGTCGATATTCGCACAGGCCGGACGATGCAGGCGTTTCGACTGGGAGACGTGATTACCAGCAAGGCACCAAAGGCCACAGTTGACCGGGTCAATAACCTGCATGTTCTTTTTCTGGCAGCGCCTAACATATACGCCCACGGCACGGTGACTCCTGCCGGGAAGCATCTAGGGACGAAATACTACAATCCGGCAGCGGGCAGGAAACCGGCTCTGGCGACTTTCCAGAATGGAGATGTTGTGATCTCCGGTGGCATCTCCTACGACCCGAAGGCGGAGCAACAGAACAGGGCCCGTCTTCGAAAGCTATCGGAACGCCCTCGTATGACCTTCCGGTAGGGCCTTGGAATATCTTGAAGGCGGAGAGAAGAAGATCCTTTCCCGGATGCCAGAAATTCTTTGCGCAGGTCCTGAGTCTTGGATAGAAGTCCTCTGACTGGTGCTTGTTGTAGTCGCTGAATTGCCCATGTTTTTATGCCGAGTGATGCCGCGGGCAGTTATTGCTGCCGCTATGGTCATTGTGGCCGGATTATCCGGGGCATCAGCCGGCTACATCAGCCGAGTTGTGATTGACCCCGGTCATGGCGGAGATGATCGCGGAGGGCGATCAGGCAAGGTTTATGAGAAGCACCTTGCCCTCGACACCGCGTTGCGCCTGGAACATTACCTGCAGGCGGAGGGGTACCGGGTGACGATGACCCGGAAGAGCGACACGTTCATTTCGCTCCCGCGGCGTGCGGCAATCGGTAACCGCTACCGGGGGGCCATTTTTGTCAGCCTGCACTACAACTACACCTGGCGCCGTTCCGTGTCCGGACTCGAAACATATTACTATAGCGCGAAAAGCAAACCGCTTGCGGAAGCGATCCAGCAGGGAATGCTACGCCGCGTAAAGGCGTCCAACCGAGGCGTTAAGTCCGGGAGATATTATGTTCTTCGAGCCTCCCGGAATCCAGCAGTTCTGGTTGAATGCGGGTTCGTCAGCAATGCCCGCGAGCGTTCCCTCATGAAGCAGGGGAGCTATCGGGATGCGGTGGCCCGGGGAATTGCCGAGGGAATTACAAAGTATCGTTCTGGCTCCTGAGCCCGGAATCGGCTTGAAAATGGGGAGTGCGGTGGAGCCTTAATGGATTATGCTGTGCCAATGGGCATGATTGGTTGCGCGGAAATGCGAGCTCTGGAGGAAGAGGTCTTTCGGGCCGGAATTTCCGCGGAGTCCCTGATGGACAAGGCAGGGAGGCGGCTGGGGGAGGCCTTGGGTGAGCTCTATCCCGGGGGCGGGACAGCGGTAGCATATGTCGGGCGGGGCAATAACGGGGGCGATGCCCTCGTTGCCCTGCGGGTCCTGCGGGCTGCAGGCTGGCATATTGTGGTTCGCTGCCCCTTTTCCCCGATGGAGCTGGGGCTTCTTCCCCGCCGGAAGCTCCGGGACCTTGGACAAGTGGAGCTTCAAGAGGGTGCGCTTGACCCGGCCAGCTACCCGGGGGCCCTCCTTCTGATCGATGGCCTTCTGGGAATCGGGGCGAGGGGCCCACTGCGTGAGCCCCTGTACGAGCTGGCGGCTGAGATGAATCACCTGCGGCGCAATGCGGGAGCTCAGGTGGTGGCCGTTGATATTCCCTCCGGACTCAATGGCGACAATGGCCAACCGGGAGAGGGCGCTGTCCAGGCGGACCTTACCGCAACTATCGGGATTCCCAAGAAGGGCCTGGTCGAGGACCGGGCCCTTGATTATGTCGGACGTATTGCGGTCATTCCCCTTGAGGAACTTGCGGGGGCTACTAATGGTGACCGCCTGATAACGGGGCGGGACCTATGCGCACATTTTCCGCCTCGGAACTTCGGAACCCATAAGGGGCAGGCTGGCCGGGTTGGTATCGTGGCGGGGTCGCGGGGAATGCTGGGTGCTGCGGGGCTTACCGCCCTTGGGGCCCTGCGCGGCGGCGCGGGGCTGGTGACCATTTATGTGCTGGAAGAGAATTATCCTCTCATGGTTTCCGCAGGCCCTCCGCTCGAAGCGGTGGTCAGGGCCGTTAGCTCTTACCGCGAGATCGCCGGTGACAGGGAAGATGCCATGGTCATCGGCCCGGGCCTTGGAAACCCTGGAGAGCTCGACCGGGCGGCTCTGCTGGATCTTCTTGCAGGGTCCGATATCCCACTTGTGGTCGACGCGGACGCGCTGAACCTTCTTGCGAGGGTGGGCCTGGCAGACAGGACTCATTCCCAGATGGTGCTAACTCCGCATCCTGGCGAAATGCAGCGGCTTTTCCCTGAAGGTAGCGATCTGAGCCGGGCAGAAAGAGCGCGACAGTTTGTGAGCCTGTTTCCCTGTACTCTCGTATACAAGGGGGCGAGGACAATCGTGACTGCTCAGGGAGAAGATCTGCACTACAATGTCACGGGCAACCCCGGGATGGCGACCGGGGGTCAGGGAGATGTCCTGAGCGGGCTGCTGGGGGCTTTGTTAGCCGGGGGCCTGCACCCCTTGGACGCGGCACGCGCAGGAGTTTGGCTTGCAGGGCGTTCAGCAGAGCTGGCTCTAAACGGAGGCGAGTCTCCCGAATCCCTGATGGCAGGGGACACCGGGGGTTTTCTGGGCGGGGCTTTTAGCGCGCTTCGCCGCGGGTGGTAGAAGCCCCGGGGGAAATTCCGCTTCCACCGCAGGAATATTACGGGCATTCTTTACATGGTTCCCCGTCTTGTCTCATGAACGCCGGAATGCGCCGCTTTGCAGTCATGCTCGGGGTCTTCGTGCTCGCGTTTCTGGCGGTCTTTGTGTTCCGGAAGGCGCAGGGAGGCGGCGGGCTGCTGGACCTTTTGAAGTTTGGATCGAGGGACCGCAGCCAGACGTTTGTCCCTGAGAGTTACACCCTGAGCCGGAAACCGGCGCTTTCTCCCGGGGAGGTGGAGTATCTTGCTGCCCTGGACCAGGAGTTTGCCCGGCTGACAGCGGCAGTAGTTCCCTCGGTTGTGTCTCTCCATACCGAGGGGGTCAGGCGGAATTTCATGCAGGACTGGTTTGGGAGGGTATGGGTTGATGAAGGGTATCCTGTCCGGGGAATCGGCTCAGGGGTCATTGTTTCCAAGGAGGGGCATGTTGTGACCAACGAACACGTGACCAACGGAAAGTCTAAAATCAGCGTGACGATGCATGATGGCAAAACCTATCCGGCGGTTGTCATCGGGGAGGACCGGGCCCTTGATATCGCAGTAATCCGGATCAAGGCGGACCGGGAATTCCAACCTCTAAAGTTCGGAGATTCGGCGCGGGTCAGGCAAGGGCAGCAGGCACTTGCGATCGGCAACCCGTTCGGTCTCGGGGAGACCGTGACACGGGGTATTATCTCGGCCAAGGAAAGGACCATATCGGACCGCCAGCGGGATCTCTTTCAGACGGATGCGGCCATTAACCCCGGGAATTCCGGAGGGCCGCTGGTCAATATCTTTGGTGAGATCATCGGAATCAATGTTGCAATCTATTCTCCAGACACCGAGGACCAGGGTTTTGTTGGCATAGGATTTTCCATTCCGGCGAATGATGTCCGTGAGGTGTTCGAACAGATTCTGGCGAAGGGGCGAGCGACTCGGGGCTGGCTCGGGGTCCGGTGCTATGACTGGAATCCACTCGTTCGCGAAAAAGTGGGTTGGTACAAGGAGGGGGGGGTCTACATCGTAGATGTGGTAGCCGGTTCGCCTGCACAGGCTGCCGGGTTGCAGGCAGACGACGTAGTAATCCGCTATAATGGTAAGCAGGTAGAGAGTCGCGTTCAGTTTTTTCACGAGATTCAGCGGACTCCGGTTGCCCGGGAGGTTGACCTTGCCGTTTGGCGGGGAGGCAAAGAGGTTGGCCTGACCGCCACGGTCATTGATGCGGAAGACTCGGAGAGGCTGACATCCAGGAGCGGGTCTGTTGAACGAAACGCGGAGGAGAACCGAATTATCGAAGCTATCGGGATCACGGTTCAGGAATTAACGCTGCTTCAGAGGACGCGGGGCGGGAGCGGGGTGCTCATTACGGCGGTTGCGCCAGAGAGCCAAGCTGCCCGAAGGGGCTTAAGGCCGGGAGATCTTGTTGTTGAAGTCAACAATGCCCGCATAGAACACCCAGCAGATTTTTATGCCCGCCTGATAGCTTCTGCCACGGCCCAGCAAACTTCCATCGTAGTTCAGCGGGGCCGCCAGACATACCGGGTCAGGCCCTTTGACCGGGTGCCCCGCATTGATAACAGGGAATAGCGCCGGAAGAGTTTGGCCCTTGTCCATTTCCCCTGTAGACTTGTTCCAGTCTTTCTGGCTTCCGCCCGCATGTCTCACCGCTTCACAGCCCTCAATTCCCCTCGCAGGAGTTCGAAAGCGGGTGCCCTTGGGTCAACCATCTTCATTTCCGTCGCGGCGCTGTTACTTATCGCCCGACTCCCTGCGCTAGATGATCAGAGTCAGGGCGCCGGGGAGAAACGAGATGCCTCTGATAATGTCACAGGCGGACCTGCTTTAATCAGTGCGTTGCCGGAAGAGCGAATTCAGGCCATGCTCGCCGAGCAGAGTGCTCAGGTGCTGGCAGCGGGAAAAACCAAGGCTGCGGAAAATGTGACAGGGTGGGAGGCTCTTTCCAGCAAGCAGCTGCAACGGCTACAGGAGTTGCCTCGACTTCTGATTGGATGATGGGCCGGGGATTCCGCAGTGAGATTGTAGTCGGGCTCTGCATATTCGTGCTCTTCCTTCTGGGCGCGATATTTTTTAATAACCCCCGCAAGAGCACCCCGGTTCAGTCGCTTCGTTCCTGGCAGGATGCCGATGCTCCACCGGGCTACCCGGTGGGGGGAGATTCAGAGGAGAGGGTCCCAGCGTTCAATGGGCGCTATGTGCTGCACGACGCCTTTACCCGGTTTCTTCTTCCTCCCGTGGCCGTGCTGGAGCAGCCCATTGGCTCCGAGGGAGGCGCGTTTGCCTATAATGCGCAGCCTTTTTTTGTGAGGAACGAGCGAGCTCAGATGCACCACCTTGGGGAAGACCTGAATGGTATAGGGGGAGGGAATTCTGATCTCGGAGACCCTGTATACGCGATGGGTAATGGGCAGGTTGTCTTTTCCGGGGACCGGGGTGGGAAATGGGGAAAGGTGGTGATTCTAGGGCACCGTCTGCCGGATGGCCGACGGGTTCATAGCCTCTATGGCCACTTGGACAGGATCACCGTGGCCCCGGGAGCGGCCCTTGCGAGGGGCCAGCAACTGGGAACGGTGGGAACCGGCAATGATGCGTGGCTCGCGCACCTTCACTTTGAAGTCTACGAAGGGGCCTGTCTGGATCCCGGTCCCGGGTATTCCCTCTGGCAGGGAAACCGCATCGACCCTACCGCTCTGATCAGCGCATATCCGCCGGCTGTCGCGCACGGGATTGCTCCTGCGCCTTTGGGCGCATTTGAGGCAGTTCAGCAGATCTTCCAGCTTGGGCAATAGCTGACATGAGCTATCCCGGCCCTGTCAGCCCAGCAGCTCCTGGACGACCCGTCCGTGAACATCGGTCAAGCGGATGTCACGACCGCTGAAGCGGTAGGTAAGCTCCTTGTGATTGATTCCGAGGAGGTGGAGAAGGGTTGCATGGAGGTCGTGGATCTCCAGGGGGTTTTCAACGGCCTTGTAGCCCCATTGGTCGGTGGCGCCGAAGACTGTTCCGGGTTTGACCCCGGCTCCCGCCATCCAGAGAGAGAAACCGAATTCGTTGTGATCCCGGCCATTGCCACCCTGGGCGAATGGAGTCCGGCCGAACTCTCCGGACCACAGGACAAGGGTATCATCCAGCATGCCGCGGGCCTTGAGATCTTTAAGCAATCCCGCGATTGGCTTATCTACCGAGCGCGCGTTGTTTCCATGATTTTTCTGCAGGCCACCGTGGGCATCCCAGCGGTCTTCTCCGATGTTTGGGATGGTGAGCTCCACGAATCGCACGCCCCGCTCGATAAGGCGGCGGGCAATGAGGCACTCGCGTGCGTAAGTCCGGGTCCCGTTGTATCCGTCGTCGATTCCGTAGAGGTCCTTGGTGGCCTTGCTCTCGTCGCTGAAATCCATGAGCTCGGGAATCGCCAGCTGCATGCGAGCGGCCAATTCGTAATTGGAGATGGCGGATTCCAGCTCGGCATTGCCCCGGGCGGATGTCGCATTGAGGCTTCCGATGAGCTTGCGCTTGAGCAGCTGGCTCCGGGCGTCGCGCTCGTTAGGGTTCACATTTGCGACCGGGGTGCCGTTGGCATTCAGCAGGCTGCCACGATGGGTCGCAGTGAGAAATCCATTGGAAAAGCAATCCAGACCGCCAGAAGGGATCCGCCCCCCGTTTATCACGACAAACCCGGGCAGGTTTTCGCTTTCCTTGCCGAGGCCGTAGGATGCCCAGGCGCCCATGCTAGGTCGTCCCTGCAAACCGGTTCCGCTATGGAAGAAGTAGTTGGCAGAGGTATGCTCCGGAAATTTGGATGTCATCGAGCGCACGACGCAGAGCTCGTCGGCCATCGCGGCCATGTGTGGGAAGAGGTCGCTGACCCAGGCGCCGCTCTGGCCCCGCTGACGGAACCCCCACGGGGATTTCATGACCTTGCCGATGTTTTCAAACTGGGTTTTCTCCAGTTTGCCAATGGCCTCGCGGGGGTCCTGGCCATGGTGTTTTTCAAGCATCGGCTTGTAATCGAAAGAGTCCACCTGTGATACCCCTCCCTCCATGAAGAGGAAGATCACGTTGCGGGCCCGGCCGGGGAAATGACTCTCCGGGATGAGAGGGGAGGCGGCCCGGGTTTTTTCCAGGAGTCCAGCCATGGCGAGAGCGCCAAAGCCCATGGAGGATTGCTGGAGGATCTGGCGGCGGGAGAGAAAAGGCCTGTGGTTCCTCATGGCAGGTAAATGAAGTCGTTCATTGAAAAAAGGCTGTGACAGAGGTCCTGCCAGAGCCCCGGGGAATTCTGGTCGCCTCCGTGCAGCTCCATGAGCGCGGGGAGGGAGTCCATCAGGATCGAGGTCTCGTGGCTTTCTGGGGGGCGGGTAAAGGCCTCCTCAAACATGCGGACAAAGCGCTCCTTGGGAGTGGAGGAGGGCATTTCCTTGAGGATCCGCTGGGCCCAGATCTTTGACTGTTCGTAAATAAGCTTGTCGTTCATCAGTGCCAGGGATTGAGCGGGAACGTTGGTGATGTCCCTTTTTCCCTTGGTGCTGAAGGGAGCGGGGAAGTCAAAGGCGAGCATGAGGGTGGGGAGGAAGTTCCGGCGGACCGAGGTGTAGAGGGCCCGGCGACCTGCGCCATCGAGAGGACCGCCCCCGGGGCGCCCGCGGCCAACGACGAACTCATCAAGGTATGTAGGAATGGGCTTGCCGCCTACTTTTGAGTCAAGTCGCCCGGAAACGGCAAGGACGGAGTCCCGGATTGCCTCGGCCTCAAGCCTCCGCACCGGCATCCGGTGCAGGAGAACATTGTTTGGGTCCCTGGTGTCGAATGTGGCCTCGGCGCTTTTGCTGGACTGTCCGTAGGTCTGGGTGAGGAGCAGTCGTGCGATGAAGGACTTAACGGACCACTTGTGGGTTTCCACGAACTCACAGGCGAGGTAATCAAGTAGTTCCGGGTGGGAGGGGCGCTCGCCCAACCAGCCGAAGTTGTCGACGGTTCGCACAAGCCCCAGTCCGAAGAGTTGGTGCCAGATCCGGTTCACCATGACCCGGGCGGCAAGCGGGTTTTCCGGGTGGACGATCTGCTGGGCGAGTTCCAGGCGGCCAGAATTCTCAGCATCAATCGAAGTGACCCCGAAGGCCTTGGGCAGACCTCGCGCGGCGGGGGCAAGTGGCTGGTCCGGGTCCCCCCGGTCCATATTATACTCGTTCACGCCGTTGCCATCCAGCCAGGCCACTGCCAGGCGAGAATCCCATCGGACTCCCTTGCGGATTTCCTCGAGCTTTTTCAGGTAGGGGGCTGCGATCTGGGAAGCCTTGAGTTCTGGCTGACTCACGATCCAGCGGGCGGCATGAAGGTTTTCCGGCTCGATCCTGCCATCTTCCAGGTCCTTCCAGGCGGCGGAAAGATCGTGCCGGGTCAGGTTGAGTTGCCGTTGTTCAACCGCAGGCGGCTTGTCGGCCTCCACGACCATCAGGACCTCAAGCGGGCTGCCGCCTTCGGCCCCGAATTCGATGTGGGTNCGNAGCCCNGCATAGCGNGAGAGGTCGTGGCTNACCCAGCGNGGNNGGTCNCCATCNACCTTNGGTCTCTGGATCAGGCGNCCATGNAGCGGCCCGGTNACCATGATNTGCTGNCCCACGCCGGCGTAGACAAATGCGTGTCCGCGAATNAGATAGTGGAGTCGCCCGGTCTTCAGCTCGAAGGCGGGGGTGCGGATCATCTTACCGGAGCGGGAGTGGCTGTTGAAGGACCCGGAATCGTTTTCGCTATCGACAATCTTGAGTCCATTCCAGAAGGGATCTCGCCGGGCTGCCCCATAGGGAGCAATGCGCAGCCCCGGGGCATCAGCCTCGGACCCCAGCAGGAGGTCCCCTTCTGCAGAAACCCCGTGTCCGAAGGAAGGTCCATCCGCGATCCAGGGAGTGGCCCCGGGGCGGGTATAATCCGCAATGACCCGGACATTCTTGGCCTCCTCTGACTTTAAGGTGAGAGGCCCTGGGATGCGAAAAGTTGCCTGCTTGCTGAGCTCGGCAAACCGGGGGGCGGCCTCCCGCATGAAGTTTTTCAAGACCGGGGAGGCCATCTCCTTACGCAGGGCTGCAAGCTTGCGGGCCTGAGCCCTGTTGACCTCCATGGACTCGTAACGCACCTGACGATAGCTTGAACTCGCGACAAATCCGGAAAGCGCGTAGTAGTCTTTCTGATAGATTGCGTCGAACATGTGGTCGTGGCATCGCGCGCAGGCAACCGTAAGCCCAAGGAAGGTCTTGCTCAGGACATCAATCTTGTTGTCGGTGCGGTCGCATTCGTCCTGGCGAATATCGACCGGGGAGTGGACTTCTTCGCCGAGGAATGGCCATCCGGTTCCCAGAATCGNTTCATTGGCCTGGGTCTCGGGGTGCACCCGCGGTGGGTCCAGGAGGTCGCCTGCAAGGTGCTCCACCACGAACTGATCGTAGGGAACATCGGAGTTGAAGGCACGNACCAGGTAGTCACGGTAGCGCCAGGCGTTAGCGATCCCGTAGTCACTTTCGTGGCCACGTGATTCTGCATAACGGACAAGGTCCATCCAGTGCCGNGCCCAGCGTTCCCCGTAGTGGGGGGAGTCGAGAAGAAGCTGGACGGCCCTGCGACGGCGTTCCGGGCTCTTGTCGGAGAGAAAGGCCTGCGTGGCCGAGGTCTTGGGAGGCAATCCTGTGATGGCAAAATTGATCCTGCGGAACCAGTGCCGATCATTGGCCGGGGCCGCCGGGGACATGTTGCTTTTTTCAAGAGCCGCAAGGATGAACTGGTCGATTTCATCAGCAGGCCACGCCTTGGCCTTGACGGAAGGTGGAGCCTTCCTGACCGGTGCTTCCCAGATCCACGGGAGCCGGTCCTTGTATTCCTTGAAGGCGAACTCGGAAATAGCCGCTCCCGGGAGGAGAATCGAGGCCAGGGCTAAGGTCAGGAGGGAAATACGCATGGAGGGAACGGTTTCCCGGAGTATCCATTCTGGGGCCGACTCTTACAACGGGAAGTTTTCTCCGCGTTGTCGCGCATTGGGGCGATGGCGTGTTGGCATCTCGCCCTCGCTGCGGGAAAGCTCCCAAGGGCGACCCTGTTTACAGCGCCTCGGCATGGCCAGGGGCCGGGCTCAGATGAACTTGCCTGGATTGAGAATTCCTCTCGGGTCCAGGGCGGTTTTAACCGCGGAATGGGTTGCAACACCCTCCTTGCCGACAGCGTCCGGAAACCAGCGTTTCTTGGCCAGCCCGACCCCATGTTCCCCGGTGATGACCCCCTGGTTTTCGAGAATCCAGGTGAAGAGTCGGTCAAGAGCGCTGTCGGCCTGGGCTCGGATGGAGGGATCTTCGTAATCCTTAACCATAAGGTTGGTGTGGATATTTCCATCCCCGGCGTGGCCGAAGCAGGCAATGGCAATCCCGGTCTCCTCCTGCAGGCTGTGGGCGAATTCGACCAGTTCGACCAGCCTTGATCGGGGCACCACTACATCTTCGTTCAGCTTGGTCAGGCCTGTGTCCCGGAGGGAATAGGAGAAGTCCCTGCGTAGCTGCCAGATTTCTTCGCAGGCCTCGTCGTCAGGGTGGTGCTCCACGGTCAGCGCACCGAGTCCCTCCAGGAGGCGAGCGAGCTCTTCCCGTTCGCTGGTCACCGCGCTGCGTCGGCCATCGATTTCCACGATCAGGTGGGCGTCTCCCCCGGGGAGGGCACCGGGGCCGAGATAGTCCCGGGCGGCCTGAAGGGTGAATCCGTCGGTAATCTCAAGGGCGGATGGCAGGTGACCGGAATCAAGAATCTGCTGCACCGCGTGAGCTGCCTGGGGAAACTCCGAAAAGGTAGCGGTGAGCATGGCCCTCGTCTGGGGATGGGGAATAAGGCGGAGGGTGGCCTCGCTCACTACCCCGAGCATTCCCTCGGATCCCACGAAAAGACCGACGAGATCGAAGCCAGTCTTGTTCTTGTGGCAGCGAGACCCGCAGTGCAGGACTGTGCCGTCTGCCAACACAACTTCAAGGCCGAGCACATAGGGCCGGGTGACGCCATACTTGAGACAGCGGGGCCCTCCTGCATTAGTGGCAATGTTTCCACCCAGGGAGCATTCCTTCAACGAGGCAGGATCGGGAGGGTAATACCAGCCCACGCCACGGGCGGTGTCCTGCAGAGTTCCCGTGATGACTCCCGGCTGGACCACGGCAATTCCATCGGCTGGGTTGAGCTCCAGAATCCTGTTCATCCGGGAAAGCGACAGCGCAATTCCGCCTTTCTCCGGCACGCATCCACCAACATAGCCCACCCCGGAGCCCCGTGTGGTCACGGGAATACGATGTTCGTGGGCAAACTGCATGACCTTGACGATATCTGCGGTGGTCTCGGCGAAGACCACCGCTTCCGGCAGGGATGAGGCGTGCCACTTGTCAGNCGCGTGGATGTTGAGGACCTCTGCTGTCGCAGAGACCTTGGTTGCATCCAGAAGTTGGACAAGCTCGTCGTGCACATGGGTAATAAGGGCCAGTACCGGGGCATGGGCGACAGGTTTTTTTCACCGCTACTTGACCTTCCCATGCGAGTCGGAAGCATGGAGGGGATGAGCCGGTTGCGAGGGAGGGCCCGGGAGTGCTGGATCTGCTGCNGGGAGCGGCGCGAAGCGCTGTTGGCCCTGGCGCTGGGCCTCTGGCTGTTCGGCTTCTGGGCCGCGCAAGATGGCTGGCATCACCGGCGAGCGCTCATCCTGCTTGTCCCCTTCCTGCTCTTTGGAATGGATCGGATGCTAGCGGCGGCACGAACGGTCCGGTGGCTCTGGGCGGTCACGCTGCTGGTCGGATGGCAGACCCTGAGTCGAGTCTGGGGGGAGCCTCCGCTGGTTCCTGCCGGAGGGACCGGTGATTCAGTATGGGTCGTTATTCTCGGGGTGGCGCTTGTCGTAGTGGGACGAAGGGGAGCTCTTGCCGTGTGCCTCATTGGAGGTCTGGCGGTCCTGGGTGCGGCAGTAACGGTATATTCGCTGTGGGTCTTTTATGGCGATCCGGCACATNATCTCGCGATAGACCGCTTTCGCAACGTGCTCGTTTACAGCGAAGGCCTGAACCCGGTACTGACCGGGATGCTTTGTTCATCCGCGGCGGTGGCCGCAGGGTGGTTTGCGCTTCGAAGTAGCGGCTGGAAGACGGGCCTTCTCTGGACCGCTGTTCTCGTGGTGCTGGTTTTCGGGTTGATGGCGAGCCAGAGCCGGGGGGCGATGCTGGGCTTCGCGGTGGGATTTGGAGCCCTGCTTTTGTTCGAGTGGCGGAGCTGTCATATCGCGGTAGTGCCGATGGTGCTCTCCGTGGCGGGATACTTTATTGCTGTTCAGGGAGGGAATACCGCGGGCGAACTTATTGAACGCGGATCCACAGGTCGCCTTGCCATTTACCAGTGGTTCCTTGACCGGCTCTCTGGGCTTGAGTTTTTAACAGGCAGGGGATTTGGGACGTTCAGCGAAATACCGGAGGAAGAACTGGGCTGGCTGGTTCATCATCCTCATAGCTCCTACCTGACGCAGCTGGTGCTGGGGGGCCTGGTTGGAATGGGCCTGCTTCTGCTCGTTCTTTTCTGGAGCCTCAGGGACTCCTTGCGCCTGGGCGCGCTTGGACAGTCCCTGTGGGCTCCAGTGCTGGCCTGTGGGCTTGGATCGCTGCTTTTTGATGGGGCGGAAATATTCAGCCTGCACTCGGTTCCGCGGCTGGAATTCCTCCTGGTCGTGGTTCCGGCCTGTCTTCTGGCAGGACAAGCCTCTGCGAGATTGCCCTCCCCGGGGAAGGCTTTGGGCACAGAAGATAAAACCCGAGCTCCGGAACAAACTACCGCGTAATATCTTCCTGCTCGCTCTCCCGGGGAAGCACTGGGCCTTCCTCGTTCACCCCTTCCCGTGCACCATGTCTTTTTACTCAAATGGTCTCGGTTCACGGCATTTTGGTTATCAGCCTCATTCCCCCAGTCCTGCCTTGAAATCAGCCGGATCCCTGCCCCAGGCTTTCCACTGATGGAACCGGACGAAGCAGCTGGGACCGTGAACCTGGATTCGTTCACCCTCGATTTCACGGAACGGGATCCGAATGAAGGCGCATGGGATGAAGAGGGCGAACGGATTTTGGATAACGAGGATGTACTCGAGCAGATGCTCGATGCCATCCCCTCAGATGCAATCGAACTCGGAACGCTGGAGGACGAGGTCGATAACTGGACGTCTTGGCAGATCAACGACCGTTACTTCGTGACTCCTTGGGAGGGGGAGGCGTTCGAATGGGCGCTCTTTCGGATCTCATGGGACGACAACTGGGGGCGCTATGGATGGGAATCCTGTGCCCGGGCATCGGGCATTAAAGAAGGTCGGCATGCTGGCCGGATCATGTTCAAGGCTCTCGTTGAGAGCTGGGGCTATGACCTCGACGGAAATGAGCATGAGGCCTATCGGAACTTCCTCGATCAGATCTAACTATTCTGATCAGCGCTTCCATTCCGGATATTCTGAGGCAGGCCGGGCCCTTTGTGATGAGCATGGTTTTTGGGAGAAGCTCTTTGTCGTTGCGACCTGCAATTCGGACGGGGAGATGCGTCCGGGCCGGAAGAATAAAGCGGGGGGTCAGCGCCAGAGGAGATTCAGGACGCCCGTTTCGCCGACGTCATGCAGAAGGGAGGCCCCACTCAGACCATTTGAGATATAGCGTTCCAGCCCTGCCTGATATTCGTCAACCTTACGATAAACGCTTTCGATCTCCTCGATTTCATCAACACGCAATCGACGCCAGAAGCGGAAACGCAATTCACTGGGGGTTGCCATTTCTATTGATCCCGGGGTGATGTCGTTGACGCGGCTGAGGGTGGAGGTCACAAGGTCCAGGGTATCGCGCTCGGCCCAGCCGTGACGGATCGAACAAGAGGTGCCGACCTCAAAGAATTCGATGATCTCTTCGATAGGCGTTTCCGCCGGGACGAGGTAGAGGCGAGGGGACCAGTCGTCCGGGGACTGGCCGTAGAGCCCCCTCGTTCCTTCAGGGGTATCGACGGGCGGCGGATCCCGGAGATCGGCCTCGTCCCCGATCATCCATTCAGGGCGCTGAGGATGAGGCTGCATGGGCATCTGGGAGACGTTGAGGGGTGAATCGGGGCTCCGTCAAGAGGAGCAAAGGGATCTCAAAGAAGCTTAAATCCCTGATTTTGGGGGNCAAACCCTAAGAAAANCAAATAATACAGTTTTATGTAATAATTNANGGTGTTTGCTNGTAGAATCCGGGCAGTTAATTCGGACGACCACCGTTCACCCTTATGGTTTCGTCACCCCAGATCGGGAACACCCGTGCCCGGCTCCCTGCTCCTGTTTTTCCCGAAACAGGGAGAGGAGAGGCCTTTGTGCGTGTTCTTCTTTGTCTTCCGCTCCTGCTTCTCTGTCAGTGTGAGAGCGTAGAAGGGACAAAATCTGGNGTCATGGAAAGAGACGCTTCCATTGCCCTGGGATCCCCGATTGCATTTTCAGGAGATCCCGGTCGTGACGCGAGGGCCCTTGGAGGGTCTGACCAGATCATCCAGCTGGCCGACTGGGGGCGGATGAGTGCGGGCCAGAATTGGTCAAAGATCTTCGGCAAGCACCAGGTCTACGGAGAGAAAGGGTTTACCGCCACGGCGGCACCGCGCCCTCGAAGAGCGCGGAATATCCCGACCTTTCACCGGCCTGATGGCAAGATCCAGATTTACTATCGCCTTGAGCACTTCGGCGGAGTGAACGTGACCAACAGCCGGAAGAATTTTAATGATAACTCGGTGGTCACGGTTACTCCAAACCAGCTTGAGCCACTGGTCAAGGTGGTCCAGGCCCACCTTGGCGAGCAGGGAACCGTTTCGGCGCTGCCTTCGGAGAATGTGCTTGTCATTACCTGTGCCCAGGCCGCGCAGGACAGCGTGATGCAATTGATGGAGCACATTGATGCCGGGCGCAAGCAGGTGGAAATCGCAGTGCGGATTTTTGAAGTAGCTGACGATTTCGACATGCAGGTAGGGATGAATTCCCTGCTCAAGCATCTGGGGACAACCAATTCTCAGGCCTTGCTGGGCAACTTCAGTCCTGCGGCCTTCGTGGGGAGAGTGGTGGATCCTCTTTCTGGAGTAGGACCGGATCCCGGGGGGATGCTGAATCTCGTCGGAGAGCTACAGAAGGTCGGAGTCGGCATCGATGTAACTCTCGAGGCTCTCGAGCGCTCCGGCATGGTCAAGGTGGTCTCCCAACCGCGGATGACTGTCGAGGCGGGGCAGCCGGCCTACATGATGGCTGGCCAGGAACTCCCGATCAGGGAGGGCCGCCTGACCAATGACAAGTTCGTGACGGAAAAGATCACCTACAAACCGGTGGGGGTACAACTCCATATCACACCCCAGTCGATTGGGGAGGAGAGTGTGAAGCTCCATATCCTTACGGTCGTTTCTGCGATCTCGGGGTTCGCACCCCTGCCCAGCATGAAGAATAATGAGATCAAGGGGCAGTTGATGAACCCGGTTCTCGACTCCCGGCAGGCTGAGACCCGGGTGGAGGTGCCGCATGGAAGTACGCTGGCTTTCGGAGGCCTGAGAATGGCGCGTCAGATCGGAAGGGAAGAGAAAATCCCTATCCTGGGCGATGCCCCCGGGATCGGGAACCTCTTCAAGAGCAAACGAAAACAGAAGACGATGACGGACCTCTACTTTTTCGTTACCCCGCACCTCATCAGCCGATAGCAGGTCGGTTCAGGGGCTGACATCAAGGCACACTGCCTTCCCGCTGTTATTACGTGCGATCAGCCTGCCATTAGAGACGGCAAAGGGGGACCAGCATTTGCTTGGAAGGATCTTAAGTCGTCCGGTTTCGGTGAAGCCCTTGGTGCTGACCTTGCCGGCCACGAGGTCGCCGGTCTCGGAAAGGAGGACAAAGGTGTCTCCCACGAGGGCGGAGGAAGCCCTTGTGCCAGGCATCTCCTCACGCCAGTGGATTTTTCCAGTGGCGAGGTCCATGTGAATGAGCTCTGCATCGATGCGCTTGTCCCCGAAGACCCCGGTGATGCTGTTGCCTATCCGGACACTGTTCTGGAAGATCATGCGGATATCCTGGTCCCGGTGGAGGATCCGTGGACTGGATCCGGCGACATCAAGAACGGCATATCCCATCCCGTAACCGGATGCGAAGAAGACCTTACCATCATAATACTGGGGGTTGCTGGCGTTGACATTGTAAGACGTCTTCCACTGGTGCCGGAACATGATCCTTCCCTTGGCCGTCAGATCGTGAGCGACAACGGTGCGCCCATAAAATACGAGGGCGGCCTTTTTCCCGGCAATTTCCGTGATGACNGGAGAGGCGTAACCGGAGCGCTGCTCGTTTTTGGTGTGCCAGGCCACATCCCCGCTGTTCTTATCCAGCGCATAGAACGCGCCGTCCTTTGAACAGGGAAGAACGTAGAGAAGGTCTCCATCGACCACCGGTGATGCGGTGAAGCCCCAGCCCCCGGCTTTTCCGCCAAAATCGTTGCGCAGGTGCTTGCGCCAGATAGGGCGGCCATCGGCGAGGCTGAGGCAGAAGAGGACCCCGGACTTACTCAGGGTATAGACCTTGGTGCCATCGACCGTCGGGGTAGTGTTTGGTCCGCCTTCGTAGAGATTGGGGGTGAGTTTCTCGGGATACTGGTGCTGCCAGATGGGCTTGCCCGTATCGGCGTCGAGACAACGGATGATGTCATTACGCCCGTCATTTCCGGCTACCAGGGCTTTGCCTTTTACGATCGACCAACTGCCACAGCCTTTCCCAACCTCGGCTTTCCAGAGGACCTTGGGGGGCTTTTGGGTCCAGTTGCCATTAATCTGTTCGGATGACACGGCGTTGCCCTTCGGCCCGAGATACTGGGGCCAGTCTGCGGCGGAAAGGACGGGCAGGAAGGCTCCGAGGACTGGGAATAGTAGTAATTTCATCGGAAATTTTCGAATTTGTGCGATTTGCGAGGAGGTTAGTTGAAGAGAGCAATCATAGATTCTGGCGCTGATTCTGGCCAGCTCTTGTTTGTCATATTACCCGGTCCTTGACGCTTGCAAAGGATCACGACCCCACCAGACTACGCCGCCATGTTCAAACGCACCTTCACTCCGGCCCTTGAGGCATTAATATCTGCTGCCCTGCTTTCCTGCGGAGCGGCATCGGCCCAGATTGTTAAAACCCTGCCCGAAGTCCGGGTCACCGCCTCGTCTGATGGTGACGGAGCGGGAGAGGGGGACCTTGACGAGACTGTTCTCGCGCCGGAGGACTTGGATCGCTTCGGGGTAGAAACCCTGGAGGACCTGAGCGCTCTTGCTCCCAACCTGCACTTCGTGGACAGCGATACCCGGGGTTACGGTAACGTGGTCTCAATGCGGGGCCTGAGCAACACCCTGTTCTTCGGGCCGGCGGCGGTCGGACTTTACATCGACGATGTCCCCTTCAGCGATGCCTTCACCTACGCTTCCAATCTTCTCTCCCTGGAATCTGCCCGGGTGCACCATGGGCCCCAGGGAGCAAGTTTCGGGGCCAACGGGGCGGCGGGGATGATCAACCTGACGACCCTCCAGGCAGGAGATAGCCTGGAGGATTCTGCCAGCCTGGAGTACGGATCCTATGGCTCGAGAAGCGTCAGGTATTCTTCATCGGGTCCGCTCGCGCAACTTGATTCCGGGATTTCGGTCCTCGAAAACCTGAGTCATACCTTCCAGCTATATTGGAAGGAGCGGGATGGATTTATCCGGAACCGGACCCTTGGGGGGCACCCGGACGACCGGTCCGTCCTGGGAGGGCTGGCGACCCTGTCCTGGGCCAGCGACGATACGGAAGTCAAGTTGCGGGTCATGGCGGAGTCCGTGGAGGATGGGGGCCAGCGATTGACAGCCCTTCCAATTTCGCGGAATCCACTGCTTGGTACACCGTTTGACCCCTTCGGAGGCCTTCCGCTCATACCCAACCAAGCCTTCACTGGAGATACCCGCACGGTGGATTCCGATCTCCGGGGGCAGAATGAAAGTGACCGGTATCAGTTATCATTGCATACGCGGCGGGATCTCGGATGGGCGACCTTCAAGTCCATTGCCAGTTACCAGAATTGGGACCTCGGCCCCCAGACCGTGGACCTCGACCTTTCCCCAGCGCCTTTCGCCACCTCTTCCATTGAACAGAGCCAGGAACTGTGGACCAAGGAATACCGGCTGCAGAGCCCGGAGGGATCAGGACCCCTGGCGTGGCGTGCCGGGCTCTTTTACATGGATAAGGAGAACAGCGGAACGACTCGTCGCCAGTTTCCCTTCAACCCACTGGACCCTTTCAACAGTATCGGGGTTGAAAATAACCGCTTTTCCATCGAGCAGGAAAGTTTCGCGGCATACGGAAAGTTCCAGTATCAGCTTGGGAATGGCGTTGCCCTCGAGGCGGGTGCCCGGGCGGAGCTCATTGAGGCCAGCCTGGACCGGGTGAAGGCCGCCAACGCTGCTTTCGGCATTCCGGCCATTGCCATCAAGGAGAACCGGGACGAGTTTTATTTTTCTCCTACGGCCGGAGCTTCCTACGACGTTACCCAGAACGTCACGGCTTTTGTCCGCTCGGGTCTCGGGATCAAGCCGCACGGCTACTCGGCCTTCAGTGATAACCCGGCTACCGCGGCCTTCGATGAAGAGCGGAACTGGTCTAATGAGGTCGGTCTGCAGCTCAGAGATGAAGAGAAGCAGTTAAATGCCGTGATCCGGGCTTTCTGGAACGAGATCGAGGATTACCAGCTCAATGCGCAGAACCCGGCCTCCACGGATTTCGTGGTGGTGAATGCGGATGAGGTCCGATCGAGCGGAATTGAAGCGGAGCTTCAGTGGCGTCCGGTCGAGCCGCTCCTGCTTCATGCGACCGCGGGCTACACGGATGTCCAGTTTGAGGATTATACGGACGCCTTCACCGGGGCGGACAGGCAGGGAAACACGGTGCCTTTTATCCCAGAGTTTACTGCCAGCGTGGGATTCCGTTATGACCTGGCGGGAGGATTCTTTATCGGGTCCTCCCTGCGGGGGACCAAGGAGACCTATTATGATGCCGCTAATACCGAGGCCTTCAGTGAGGATGGTTACCTGGTCTGGGATGCCCAGGTTGGCTACGAGCAGGAAAACTGGTCGGTCGTGGTTTACGGCCGAAATCTCCTCGATGAGGAATATTACTCCTTCATCAACCCCCAGATTGCAGCCGGAACTCCGGGAGATCCGCAGCTTTTCGGGGTTCGCGTGGACCTCGATATCTGGTAAAACCTGCGGCCAGCAACTCTTCCTTTCCTGTTGAATTAGATGCGGGAATCGGAGAAAAGGACCGTATTATTCCCGCGTAGAAAACGCTTCATGACAACGCTTCGATTCCCTGCCTGCCTCTCCGTCCTTTCCGCCCTGTCCCTGGGAGCTATCGCCCTGGCGGCTCCGCCCAAGGCCAGTGGCCTCCTGAATTGGAGGGGCCCTGACCAGACGGGGGTCCTGCCGGGCGCTGGTTTTCCTGAGAAGTGGGGTGGCCCCGGCGAGGAGGGCCATCTCTGGACCTACAAGGTGAAGGGCGGGGGGACCCCGGTGATCGCCAACGGGAAACTTTATGCCTTTGGCTACTACGACGATCCGAAGGATCTCAGTGATGTCCAGGAGGCTCTCATCTGTCTTGATCCGGAGACTGGCAAGCTGGAGTGGGAGTATCGCTTCCGCGATTATATCAGCGATGTTGTTTACAACCGCTATGCGGTGGGGTCTCCCATTGTTGATGCGGAGACGGGCAATATCTACCTGCAGGGTTCGAACGGCCGCCTGATGGCCTTCGGCGAAGACGGTAGCAAGCTGTGGGAGCATTCCCTGATCGAGAAACTGGCGAGGTTGACTTTCCCCAACGGGCGCACGGGCTCCCTGGGGCTGCAGGGTCCGGTTGTCATCGCCCATTGTGTGACCGCTAACTGGGGGACCACCGGTCCGGCCCGGGACCGGCTTTACGCCTTTGACAAGATCACCGGGGAACTGGTCTGGTATTCTACTCCTGGAACGGTTCCGGATGACAGTTCCTTCGCCATGCCGGTGTATGCGACGATCGACGGGCACCGCATAGGGTATACCGGTCACGGGTGCGGGAACATTACCAGCGTGGACATGCGGACTGGTAAGCCTCTGTGGCGCTTCCAGTTCGCCAAGGGAGGGATCAATTCCCAGATATTGAAGTATGGAGAGGACAAGCTCATTGCGATTCACGGCAAGGAGAATGTCGACACAACCGCGAAGGGGCGGCTGATCTGTCTCAAGGTGCCTACGACTTACAATGCGGGCAAACCGATGATCCTGCCGGCAACCGCTGAGATCTGGCGGAATGAAGAGCACGTGGCCTTTACCAGTTCACCGGTTCTCGTAGGGGACAGGGTTTACACCACCGTTGCCACGGGCGAACTGATCTGTGTCGACGCCAAGACCGGCAAGACTCTCTGGAAAAAGAAGCTTGGGCCTGACCAGTTGCACGCCTCGCCGGCCTATGCCGATGGCAAGCTCTACGTGCCCCTGGCCGATGGTGTTTTCTATATTCTCAAACCTGGAGAGGACGGTGCGGAGGAACTCACCAAGGTTCACCTTCACACTCCCTGCCTGGGCACCCCTGCGCTCTGGAATGGAAAGTGTTTTCTCATGACCAAGAACGGGCTGCATTGCTTTGGCAAAAAGGGGGCTGCATCCGATGAGCCTGCCGGGGATCTTCCGGTTGAGGAGGTGGGCCCCGTGGCCCAGATCCAGGTTGTTCCAGCGGAATTCGCCCTCACTCCGGGGGGTCGACAGACCTTCACGGTCTGGGGTCTCGACGACAAGGGTCGTCGGGTCAAGAAGATGGAGGGGGTGGAATGGGAGGCCTTTATTCCGCCCACCGCGAGGGTGAAGGCCAAGGTGGATGCGGCCTTTGAGGGAGATACCCTGATAGCGGGTCCGGAGGCAAAACTGTCGGCAGGGGCCTTCAAGGCCAGCGTGGACGGGATGACCGCGACCACCCGCGGGCGCGTGATCGGCTCCATTGGCTACAGTGCTGATTTCGAGGGGACCCCGCTTCCTTTGAAGAATGATGCCGGCGAGGCGGTCAATTTCCCTCCGCTGCCCTGGCTTGGGGCTCGGATCAAGTGGCATGTCCTGAAACACGATGGCAGCCAAGTCATTGCCAACCGGCTGGATAACGTGCTTTTCCAGCGCACCATGAACTTCTTTGGCGACCCCGAGCTCAGTAATTACGTGCTGGAGGCTGATGTCGCTACCGATGGGAACCGGCGGGTAATGTCAACCATCGGACTCGTGAACCAGCGCTACCTCATCACCCTTGATGGGAATCGCCGCATTCTCGAGGTAAGCTCCAACCATGAGCGGGTGAAGGAGAGCGTGAAGTTCCCCATCCGGCCCAATACCTGGTATCATCTCAAGACGCATGTCATGAGAGGCGAGGACGGGAAGGGGGCGGTCCGGGCCAAGGCCTGGCTCCGGGATCAGCCCGAACCCGCGGAGTGGACCATCGAGGTAAAGCTGGATGACGTCCATGAAAAGGGAGCTCCGGGGATTTTCGCCTTTTCACCGCAGGTCCAGAAACGCGTCTATATCGACAACATCAAACTTTCCGCTGCCAAGTAAATAGACCCTCAACCATTGCTCAGACATGAAACTTAACCAAGTCTACTCTCTTATTATCAGTCTCGGACTCGTTCCGGTGATCTCGTCCTGCCAGGATAACGGAGCCACGGATGCAGGAAGCGCGGATGCAGGAAGCGCGGATGCAGGAAGCGCGGATGCAGGAAGCGCGGATGCAGAACCAGCCGGGGCAGCCCAGCCTGTGGCCGGAGACCCGGCCTCTCCGGGCGAGGACTGGCCGACCTGGGGCCGCGATTCGAGCCGCAACATGGTAGGTAATGCAAAGAATCTGCCGGTGGAGGTTAATCCCGGGGAGATGGACGACGAGACTGAGGAGATAGACCTCAAGGCCGCCAAGAACATCCGCTGGATCGCCAAGCTCGGGTCACAGTCCTACGGCAATGTCTCGGTCGCTCACGGGAAGGTTTTCGCAGGCACCAATAACGAATCCCCCCGTGACAAACGCAACGTGGTGGACCGGGGGAACCTGATGTGCTTCGACGAGAAGACGGGAGATTTTCTCTGGCAACTGGTGTCGCCCAAACTCGGGGCCCGCAAGGTCAGCGACTGGGAATATGTGGGCATCTGTTCTTCTCCTCATATCGAGGAGGACCGTCTATGGATTGTAACCAACCGGGGAGAGGTTGTCTGCCTGGACATGAATGGATTGGCGGATGGCAATGATGGAGAATTCCAGGATGAGCAGAAGTATTACGGTGCCGGATTCGCCGGGATGGCCAAGGCTCGGGATGTCACCGTGGACGGGGAGACCCGGACCCTCTCCGAGGCCAATGCGAAACTGGTGGAAAGCCTGACCAAGCAAATCGAAGGAGGGGCTGAGGGCGACGCCCTCAAGGCTGCCATCGGTCGGCGGAAGGGGGCCTTTGCAGAAGGAGCGCCCAAGATCGACGAAACCTATGCCGATATTCTCTGGATCTTCGATATGCGTGATGCGGATAACGGCGTGGGAGTCTTCCCGCACAACGTGTCCAGTTGTTCCCCTCTCGTCCATGGGGACATTCTCTACACCGCAACCTCCAACGGGGTTGACTGGTCTCACACCAACATCCCGGGAGAGTTCATTCCGGGGTTGATCGCTCTCGACAAGAACACGGGGAAGCTTCTGGGCGAGGAAATCTCCGGAGTGTCGGAGCGGGTCCTGCATGCCAGCTGGAGCTCGCCGGCAATTGGAGAGGTCAAGGGCAAGGAAATGCTCGTCTGGGGCGGAGGTGACGGATTCGCTTACGGATTTAATCCGATTCCCGTGATGGATGAGGATGAGGGGATTCCCATCCTGAAGGAACTCTGGCGCTATGATGGCAATCCGCCCCACTTCCGCCACAAGGAAGACGGAACCCCCATCAAGTATGCCACCTTCAAGGGCCCCAATGAGATTATCGGGACAACCGTTATCAAAGACGGCCTGGTTTATATCGTAACGGGTCAGGACCCGGAGCACGGGGACGGAGTGGGCATGTTGAGCTGCCTTGACCCCAGCGGGACGGGAGACCTGAGCGGGAAAGCAGTTTGGACATACGAGTATGGGGATGGATCCGGGATCGGCCGGTCTATTTCCACCCCGAGCATCACCGACGATGGCCTCGTCATCTGCGCGGAGTATGATGGCGACATCCACTGCGTCGACGCCAAGACCGGAAAGCCCTACTGGGTCCATGAAACCGGAAGCCGGGTATGGGCCTCCACTCTGGTGGCGGACGGCAAGGTCTTTCTTGGGACCGAAGATGGCGAAGTGGTGATCCTGGCAGCAACCAAGGAGAAGAAGCATCTCGGGACCATTGAGCTCCATGCTCCCATCTACAGCTCCGCGGTGGTAGCCAACGACACGGTCTACGTGGCAAGCCAGACGCACCTGTATGCCATTGGGACCGTTGAGTAGTCAGCCCCGGCCGGAATCCTCGTTCTCCCCGATCCGCTAATTCGCATGAAAAAGCACTCCCTTGTATTCCTGATTGTCTTCGTGCTCCTGGCCATTCTGCATCAGGATGCGTGGAACTGGGACAGTGCCTCCCTGGTCTTCGGCTTTCTGCCGGTTGGCTTGGCCTATCATGCCCTCTACTCGCTGGTAGCGGCCACCTTCTGGGCCATCGTTATAAAGGTCGCCTGGCCTCACCATCTGGAGGAGTGGGCCGAGGGGAATGATCAGTAAGCAGTCTGAAAACGGAACACCGTAACCATGGCAACAATCTGGGTCATCATCATCTACCTCGGCGCGCTTCTGGCGTTTGCCATGGGGTCCAAGTTCTTCTTCCGCGGAACGAGTAATGATTATTTTGTAGCCAGCCGCTCGATCGGCCCCTTCATGCTGCTCATGTCGGTCTTCGGGACTACCATGACGGCCTTCGCGCTGGTGGGCTCGACCGGGAAGGCCTTTGAGCGGGGAGTGGGGACCTACGGATTGATGGCCTCGTCTTCGGGCCTCATCCACGCGGCCTGTTTCTTCCTGATCGGAATCAAGCTCTGGTCGATCGGGAAACGCCACGGCTATGTGACCCAGATTCAGTTCTTCCGGGGGCGCTATGAGTCCAACGCGCTTGGCTACCTCCTCTTCCCGATTCTGGTCCTCCTNGTCATTCCCTACCTTCTCATCGGGGTTATCGGGGCGGCCAAGACCATCGGGGGCGTGACCGGACCGAAGGGGCCCAATCCCGGGATGTTCCCGGAACTCTTCGAGTCGACCAATGGGGCTGTTCCGCCCTGGTTGACCGGTCTGGTCATCTGCGTGGTGGTCCTCTGTTACATCTTTGCCGGTGGCTCGCGCGCGGCGGCGTGGGCGAATACCTTTCAGACCCTGGTCTTCATGGTGATGGGAGTCCTGGCTTTCATCCTGATATCCAATAAGCTGGGCGGGCTCGGGGNCGCCATCGAGCAGGCTAACGATGCCCACCTTGTGCGCACACCTTCCGACATGGAGTTTGTCAACAAGGCCGGCAAGACCATCCACCGGGAAGTTGGGGTCCCTCCCATCATGTTCCTGACCTACATGTTCATCCCCCTGAGCGTGGGGATGTTCCCGCACCTNTTNCAGCACTGGCTNACNGCNAANAGCGCNAAGGCCTTCAAGCTCACCGTGGTNGCCCANCCNATCTGCATCATGATCGTNTGGGTGCCCTGNGTCCTGATNGGNCTCTGGGCNACNGGCAANCTNCCNGCNGACGCNCCNCCNGCNGCCGTGCTGGCTCAGATGGTNGGNCGNCTGGTGCAGGANCCCATTATCGTCGGTCTGGTGACCGCCGGGGTGCTGGCAGCGATCATGTCGTCTCTGGATTCACAGTTCCTTTGTCTGGGCACCATCTTCACGAACGACGTTGTCCTCCACAACTCGAGGAAGGAGTTCAGCGACAAGCAGATCCTGCTCATGGCCCGCGGCTTCGTGGTGGGGATCGTGATCCTGACCTACACCTTGGCCATGATCCTGATCGACAAGAACGTCTTTGACCTGGCGGTCTGGTGTTTCTCTGGCTTTGCAGCTCTGACGCCCCTCGTCATCGCGGCCCTTTACTGGCGGCGATCGACTGCGGCGGGGGCCTTTGCCAGTGTGATCGTGGTGACCGTGACGTGGTTCATTTTCTTCGCGATGTCGGGCTTTGGCGGCGAATACACCGTCTTTGGGGGCGTCATGCCAGTGGCCATCTGCTGGGGGGCCGGGGCGCTGGCGATGGTCGTGGTTTCTTTGGTCACAACCCCTCCGAACCAGGAGACGGTGGAGAAGTTTTTCCCCTGATTCGCGGGGGCTCCCGAGCCCTGTTGAGGGAGTGAGTATTACGCAAAACCGAAACAATTTGCCACGCCGCGGGATCGTGGGACTTGCGGGATTCTGAGAAAGGGTTAGGGATTAGCCCCGTCATTTAGGGATTCAATAGACATGAGCTGTGATTTGACCGTGGAAGAAGCTCGCGCGGCGTTGGATGAACGCGTCCGCGAGAGCATGCAGTGGCATTTTTCGCCTGAGACAGGCTGCCCTTACTGGTTGGAACGGGCCTCAGGCCTGGGGTTTGACCCCATTTCTGATGTAACCTGCTTCGCCGACTTGCAGAAGTTCCCAAACTTTGACGATGAGGTCCTGCGTAAGGAGGATCCGGCCCGGTTCATCCCGAAGGCCTACGACGGCAAGCCCTACAATGTTTTCGAGACGGGCGGGACGACCGGTATGCCCAAGCAGCGTATTGGGTGGGAAGACTACAAGACGGACTATTCGGAGTTCAGCGACCACTACCCATCCGATTTCTTTCCGCAGGGAGGCAATTGGCTGATGGTAGGTCCTACCGGGCCGAGACGGTTGCGCCTCTCGATCGAACATCTGGCGAATCGTCGAGGTGGAGCCTGCTATTTCATAGATCTCGATCCAAGGTGGGTTAAGCGTCTGATTTCCGAGGGAGAGTATTCCATGGCACGGAAATACCAGGAACACGTCATCGACCAGGCGGTCACGATCATCAGGCACCGGGACATCAAGTGCCTTTTCACCACGCCCAAGTTACTTGAGAGCCTTGCCGAGCGGATGTCGCTTGTAGATGCCGGGATCAAGGGTGTTTTTGCCGGGGGAACGACCATGACGCCACAGTATGTGCGCTTCATCGAGGAGGAGGTGCTGGAGGGTCAGATCAACTATGCCCCGACCTACGGGAATACCCTGATGGGCCTCGCGATCAGCAGGAAACGGGAACCGGGGGAATACAGCCTGACCTATTATGCGCCACAACCGCGTGCAGTTCTCAGGATTGTTGACCCGGAGGACTCCACGAAGGATGTGGAGTATGGTGACTATGGGCGGGTGGAATTGACCACCATGACGAAGGAATTCTTCGTGCCCCGTTTTCTGGAAAGGGATGAAGCGATCCGCCGTGAGCCCTGCGAAGAGTTTCCATGGGACGGAGTTGGAGATGTAAGGCCCTTCCAAAGCAGCACCAAGCAGGTGATTGAGGGAGTGTATTAGCGGGAAAAAGCAGCCCGATATCTGCCCAGAAAGATGAACCGTCAGATTAACTTTTTTTTGTCCGGGGCGCCGAGCCGTTCCGTTTTTTACCATGAGCACTGAAACACACATTCCCGTCCTGCGGTTGGGGGAGGAGTACCGGAGCCTCGATACGGTGAAACTAGAGGCCGTGGCGAATAGCTCGGTTTTTACGCATACCGCCAACCCAGGCCTGATCAGACGGGATCTTCTGGATATCGAGCGGTCGCGGGCTGCTCTCGACGCTGTGCCGGCCGATACCCTTGCGGGCTACTGCGAGGAGGCTGCGGAGCTCTTCATGAATGAGGAGCTGCCCGTTGGTGACTGCAAGCAGGGCCCCCAGGAATATATCGAATCGCTATCAGCCCTGACGAAGCTACCGCATACGCTGGTCCGAATGAACATGGGCAAGATTCACGCGGCCATGTCCCAGATCCGGACTGTGATTGGAGGACTGACCCGTAACCTTCCCCTTGAGCTGTTTGACCGGGGTCTTTCCTCCCTTGATGACCTGGAGGTGAACTATTATCCGGTAACGGATGCACTTGGGGTCTCGCTTCCCAGTAATGCCCCGGCAGTTAATTCGCTCTNGCTTCCCGCCCCGGTGCTCAAGATTCCGGTCCTTCTCAAACCGGGACGGGAGGACCCGTTCACGCCATTGCGGATCGTTCAGGCGCTCATTGCTGCGGGATTCCCCAGGGAAGCGTTTGGATTCTATCCCACGACTCATGAAGGCGGGGATACCATTCTCATGTGCTGTGGTCGCGGAATTGCCTTCGGAAGTGATGCCACCGTGCGTAAATATGCGGGCTTCCCAAGCATTCAGGTTCATGGAACAGGCCGGAGTAAGGTCCTCCTCGGGGATGACTACTCTGGTAAGTGGGCCGAGCATACGCAAACCCTGGTCGAATCCATTGCGGCGAACGGAGGGCGGAGTTGCATTAATACCTCTGCCATCCTGGTTCCGTCCGGCAGGGAGGAACTGGCTGATGCGGTCGCAAGAAAACTGGCTGCTATCGAGCCCCTCCCACGAGATCATGAAGAGGCCCTTCTCTGTGGTTTCTCCAACACCGATTGGGCGGGATCGATCAATGACCTGATTGACGAACATCTCAAGGTTGAGGGGGCCGAGGATGTCACCGCGCGTTACCGCAGCGGCCCGCGTCTGGTTGAAATGCACGGCCAGACTTACCTGCGTCCGACCCTGATTTCCTGTGCCGACCCCGGGCACCCCCTTGCCAATACGGAGTTCATGTTTCCCTTTGCGAGCGTGTCGGAGGTGCCTCAGGAGCGCATGCTGAACGAAATTGGGGAAACTCTGGTGGTTTCTGCATGGACGGAGAATCCCGGCTGGATCCGGCAGCTTATGAATTCGCCGGATATCGAGCGGCTTAATATCGGGCCGTTTCCGACTAACCGGGTGCAGTGGGAGCAGCCCCACGAGGGGAACCTGTTCGAATTCCTGTACCGGCGCCGGGCGATCCAGGGAGATCTTGCGACTGTAAGCTGATTTCAGGATGGAGCCTTTCTCGACCAGACCCAGTCCCCGGCTGGTCAGTGGGCCAGGTGTTCTGGCGGAATTACCGGCGTGTATCCGCGAGAGTGGCGGGAGCCATGCCCTTATTGTGACGGACCATGGGGTTGCGTCTGCTGGTCACGTAGCGCGTGCCACGGGGATGCTCTCCGAAGAGGGCATTGGCTACACCGTGTACGATGCCACCAGCGAGAACCCGGAGGAGAGCGATATCGCTGCTGCTGCTGAGTTTGCCCGCGGAGTGGAGTTTGACTGTTTTGTCGGTCTGGGGGGAGGCAGCAGCATGGATACGGCCAAGGGCTGCAACTTTCTTCTTACCAATGGAGGANCCATGAGTGATTACAAGGGCTACGGTCTGGCNCGGATCCCGCTGCTTCCCTTCGTTGCGGTTCCNACTACTGCTGGCACGGGGAGCGAATGTCAGAGTTATGCCGTGATCAGCCGGGACCGCTCGCATGAGAAAATGGCCTGTGGAGACCCCAGTGCGCTGGCGTCTTTTGCCATTCTGGACCCGGATCTTACCGCGTCGATGCCTCACCAGGTTGCGGTCCTCACGGCGCTGGATGCCCTCGCACACTCTCTGGAGACAGCGGTTTGCACCAGACGCAACCCCCTGTCCTCGGCGTTTTCCCGGGAGGGGTTCCTTCACATCGCCTCTGCGGTTGAGGCCGTCCTTGCCGGGAAGGCGACCGACCAGGACCGTGGCGCGATGTTGCTCGGAGCGGCCTTTGCCGGATTGGCCATCGAGAACAGCATGCTGGGAGCAGCCCATGCGTCTGCCAATCCGCTTACCGCTCGTTTCGGCCTTGCGCACGGCCATGCAGTAGCCCTGATGCTTCCGCAGGTCATGCGTTACAATTACGAAGATCCGGAGTCACGGGCTACTTACGATCACTACGGGGAGCTTCTCTCCCGGCAAGGCTACGCAGAGATGGCGGTGACGTCGTGGGTTGAGCGACTACTGGGGCTCGCGGACCTTCCCTCTCTGGCAGAGGCTGCCGGGGTAGCCGAGGCGGACCTTCCCGAGTTGGCAAAGGACGCCACCAGGCAGTGGACCGGTCAGTTCAACCCCCGGAAAATGACGGAGGAAGACTTTGTGTCACTGTATCAGGGTGCGCTTGAGGAAGCCCCTGCCTTGATTGATCCATGAAAACCAGACTTTCCATCTTCTCCGCGGTTGCGATGACACTGACACTTCTGGGGCCTGCCCTGATGGGCGTGAGCTGCGGGGACAAGGTTGGGGCGTCCACCGATGCTTCAAAAGAGACAGACCCGGGGGCGGGAACACAGAACTGGGCCATTCCCCGCGGAGGCAGTAGCCTTCAGGGGCGGGTGCCAGATGCGGTTCTTCGCAAGCCGAGGGTGAAATGGGATGCGGTGCTTGATGGGCCCATCATTGGGGATGCGGCAATTGCCGGGGCCTCGGTTTATGTCGGGACCGTGATGGGGACCTTTTATGCGGTCGATTTCGAGACGGGNAAGGAGCTTTGGAAAGTCGAGACAGAAGACACGATTGAAGCTCCACCCACCGTTGGGNTGGGGAGAGTGTTTGTCGGCTCAAGCGATCGGTTTCTCTATTGTTTCGATCAGAAAACCGGGAAGGAGCTCTGGAAATATGAAGCTGCGGATAAATTCGTGGGAGGCGGTCTTCTGGTAAGGAGTCCGGATGACAAGGAAGACTGGATCGTTGTCAACGGCTACGATGGGATATGCCGGGCTCTGAGGACGAAGGATGGCAGCGAGGCATGGATCTACGAAACGGCTGAGCAGATTAATGGAACACCTGCTCTCGTAAATGGGAAGAACGTGGTCCTGGGCGGTTGCNACGCTCTCGTGCACGTCATCGATGTGACTAATGGAAAGGCGGTCAATGAGGTGCAGGTGGATGCGGAGATCATTGGGACGGTCGCCANGATGGGCAGCATGGTCTACTCCGCTAATTACGGGAACCAACTGGTAGCGGTGGACATAGAAAAGAAGGAGCCGCGATGGGTTTATGAGGACAAGGATTTTGGATTTTACGCTGCGCCTGCCCTCAACGAGGAACTGGTCTTCATTGGCTCACGAGACAAGCATCTTCATGCCGTGAACCGCTCCAGCGGAAAGCGGGCATGGCGCTTCAAGACCGGGTCGCGGGTGGACGGTGGGGCCATCGTCTTCAGGGATGCGGTTGTCTTCGGGTCAGGAGACGGAAGGATCTATGCCTTGAATCCCTCGGAAGGCAGCGAGATCTGGCGGCTCGATCTAGGAGAAGGCATCAGCTCCGATCTTGCTTTCGCCCGTGGCAGAATCGTGGTTGGAGGCTCGGACGGGACCCTTTTTTGCGTGGAAGGGCAGTGAATTACCTTGGGGCGCGATCATGAAGATGCCTGCAAATAATGGGAACAGAAGTCTCCCGGAGGCTACGGGGCACTCTGTGTGGTTTCCTTTTGAAGGAGAAAGCGTTATATTCCGGAACGTGTCCCCGTGGGAATACCCCGGGGACCGATTCGCAATCTGGAACTGAAGTGATGAGTGAGACCGCGCTACCGCCCAAGAAAAAGGCCACCCGGGCAGGGAATTACTTCATTTCAAATTATCCGCCTTTTTCGTTCTGGTCCGACGAGCAGGGAGCCGAAGTGCAGGCGGCTTTTGAGAGTTCGCCGGTCCCGGGAACGCCGCTGGGGCTTTATCACCACATCCCTTTTTGCCGGAAACGGTGCCATTTCTGCTATTTCAGGGTTTATACCGATAAGAACGCTCAGGATATCCGTGATTATCTAGACCACACGATCTGCGAGCTGGAGAGACTGGCAGCCAAGCCTCTCCTTACTGGCCGCAAGCCCCACTTCATCTACTTTGGCGGGGGAACGCCCTCATACCTTTCTGCCAAGCAGCTCGTGGAGCTAACCGACCGGATGAAATCAATCCTGCCCTGGGATGAGGCTGAGGAAGTAGCGTTTGAGTGCGAGCCGGGCACNCTCAACCCCGGGAAGCTGGCTGCCATCAAGGACATCGGGGTGACGCGGATCAGCCTCGGCATTGAGAACTTCGATGATCGTATTCTTGAGATCAACGGGAGGGCTCACCGGAGCAAGGAAGTATGGCGGGCTTACGAAAGGGCCCGGGCCGAGGAGTTTGAGCAGATCAACATCGATCTGATCGCCGGGATGCTCGAGGAGACGGAGGAGAACTGGCAGCGTAATATAGAACAGGTTCTGCAGCTCAGCCCGGACAGCATCACGATCTACCAGATGGAGATCCCATACAACACCACAATTTATCGTGAGATGAAGGCGAGTGGTGACCTGGTTGCGCCCGTGGCAGACTGGGAAACAAAGCGTCGGTGGGTGAAAGATGCCTTTGCGGAGCTTGAGGCCAATGGCTACACCATCAGCTCGGGCTACACGGCGGTGAAAAATCCGGACAAGACCAAGTTCATTTACCGTGATGCTCTCTGGGGCGGGGCCGACCTCGTTGGATTGGGGGTCGCTTCTTTTTCACACGTCCAGGGGGTTCATTACCAGAACCTGACAGAGATCGATGATTACGTGAGTTCCCTTGAGTCTGGGGAGATGCCGGTCAAGCGCGCTTTCCGGACCAACGAGGAGGAGCGTATGATTCGCGAATTCATCCTGCAGATGAAACTTGGTCATGTGGGAGCGGATTACTTCCGCGAAAAGTTCGGTGTCAGCATCCTGGAGCGTTTCGATAGCCAGTTGGAAGAGCTTACCGAGGAAGGTCTGCTGGAGGTGCGCAATGGCTCCATCGTCCTCAATCGTGACGGGCTTCTCTGCGTGGATAACCTCCTGCACGACTTCTTTCTCGAGCATCACAAGACGGATCGCATCGTGTAGATCCGGGGCCCTTGGCGCCTGCCACCATATCGGCGCGAAACACAAGTAACTCTTCGTGGACCAATCTTCGCTATCATCGTTTCCTGAGCTCCTGCGTGAGTCACTATCGCGGGCGGGCTTTGATGAGGCCTGGTTCACCCGGTGCCTGCCGGAGGACATCCCAGTGCCTTGTCGGGAACTCCTGGTCCACGAGGTAGACATGACCTCGACCCTTGAGCGGCATTATGGAGAACCGATGCATCTGGAGGTTTTGGTAGACGGGCGTACGAATGGTTACTATTTCCGGGAAGTGGTCCTGAGGGGAGCAGAAACAGGCCGCGCTGCCGAATTCGGCCTCATCGAAATTGAACTCAACCGGTTCCCGGACGATCTGCAACAGGCGATTCTTTCAGGAGGCCAACCCCTCGGGGGCCTCTTGAATGAGAACGGGGCGACCTATAAAAGCCGGCCAATCGGCTACTTTTCGGTTGCACGTGGAATACTACCGACGAAATTGTCTGCGCTCGGCAAGAATGACCTGTTTTACGGCCGTTTTAACCAGCTTATTGGGTCGGATGGCAGCTGTCTGGCCCGGATTCTCGAGATTCTTCCCGATTCACACCACCCATGAATATTACCAGTGAGAACCAGTCCTGTGATGTAATCGTCGTCGGAGGCGGCCCTTGTGGAGCTTCCGCCGCTGCCCTTCTGGCGGATAAGGGGCACCGGGTCATCCTGCTCGAAAAGGAAAAATTCCCTCGTTATCACGTGGGCGAGTCTTTGATGCCCTTCTGCTATTTTACCCTGGAACGCCTTGGGGTCCTTGATCAGATGGAAGAGCATGCCTTCGTCAAGAAGCACAGTGTCCAGTTTGTTACCAAAGACGGTAAGATCTCGGACCCGTTCTACTTCTTCCAGCACCTCGACCATCCCGCGGCAACCACATGGCAGGTAGAGAGGTCGGTTTTTGATGAAATGTTACTACGAAATGCGGAGCGGAAGGGGGTCGAAGTTCGAGAAGAGACAGAAGTGCGGAGTTTCACCTATGAGGGCGACCAGGTTACAGGGGTAACCGCCCGCGGGAAGGACGGTGCGGACTATACCCTGCAGGCTCCCGTGACCCTCGATTGCAGTGGGCGTGAGGCCCTTTTCCTGCGTAAGAAGCAATGGAGGAGGCGTGATCCTCAGCTTAACAAGATTGCGATCTGGACCCTCTACAAGGGCGCGAAGCGTGATGAGGGGCTGGATGAGGGAGCTACCACCGTGGCTTATGTGGATGGGCGTGGCTGGTTCTGGAACATTCCGCTGCGCAACAACATCGTGAGTTCAGGGATCGTGGCGGAACGGGACTACCTGTATCGCGATACCCGGGACCTGCGGGAAATCTATGAACGCGAAATAGCTGAAAACAGCTGGGTCAGGGAGCACCTCGGGGAAGGCGAGCAGTTTGGAGAATACTGGGTCACGGGAGAATATTCCTACCGGGGAGAGCATTGTGCCTCTGATGGACTGGTGATGGCGGGCGATGCCTTCGCTTTTCTCGACCCGGTTTTTTCGTCCGGGGTCTTCCTTGCTCTCAAGAGTGGCGAAATGGCGGCGGATGCGATCAGCGAGGCCCTGGAGCAGGGAGATGTGTCAGCAGGGCAGTTTGCAGGATACGGAGAGAAGCTCTGCCGGATGATTGAGGTGATGCGCAAGCTGGTCTATGCGTTTTATGATGAGGATTTCAGCTTCGCCAAACTGATCAAGAAGCATGAAGAAATCCGTCCAATGCTCACCGACTGCCTGATTGGGGATCTTGACGGCAAGGACTACGGCCCTCTGGCAGAGGCGATGAGCGATTTCGCCTCTCTGCCTGAGCCCCTCGCTCATGGGAGGGTTCCAGAACCTGTTTCCTAGGCCCTCCTCTGTCCGGCATGAAAGTCACGTTCCTGACCGCGGGCACGGGCAGTTATCATTGTGGCGCATGCATGCGGGACAACACCCTGGTCTCCGCTCTTCACCGGGATGGGCACGAGGTAGCCCTGCTGCCTCTGTACCTTCCCATGCAGCTGGATGAGGAGAGCCCTCCCGAGATCCGCGACAGCCCCATCTTTTTCGGAGGGATCAATGTCTACCTGCAGCAGAAGTTTGCCCTGTTTCGCCACACCCCGCGCTGGCTCGACAAACTCTTCAATGGAGTGAGGCTCCTGCGGTCGGCCGCCCGGCGTAGTCACATGACCAGCCCCCGTGAGCAGGCGGAGATGTGCCTTGCCATGTTGCAGGTAGACGAGAGCCGCCTCACCAAGGAGCTTGAAAAGCTCATGGACTGGCTTGCGAACCATGAACGGCCGGATTGTATCGCGCTTTCCAACGCGCTCCTCTCGGGGATGACGAGGGAGCTCAAGAAGCGCTTGGGAGGCATTCCCGTAATTGCCTTTTTCCAGGGAGAAGACACCTTCCTTGACAGCCTTCCGGAGCCCTTCCGCACCAGGAGCTGGGAGGAAATGAAGGTGCGCCTTGTGGAGTGCGATATGCTGGTTGCCCCCAGCGAGTTCTATGCCGGCGTGATGGCAGAGCGTCTTGGGATCTCCCGGGAGGGGATTGAGGTTCTCCCCAATGGGATCAACCTGGATGGTTATGGCAGACGTGCGGAGAAAGGGCCGCCCTCGATCGGATTTTTTTCACGAATGAGCCACGACAAGGGACTTGGCGACCTTGTGGACGCTTATCTTCTCCTGCAGGAGGCGGGCAGGTTCCCGGATTGTCGTCTGAAGATCGCCGGGTCATGTCCCCCGGGAGATGAGGATTTTGTCAACGAGCAGAAGAGGAAGATCGAGGATGCAGGCCTTGGAAGTCTCGTGGACTGGTTACCCAATGTGACCCGGGAGCAGAAGGTGGAATTTCTGGGAGGGCTTACGGTTTTCTCTGTTCCGATGCGGTATGCCGAGGCTTTCGGGCTTTGCCTGATCGAGGCGATGGCAAGTGGGGTGCCGGTTGTAAATCCGGCGGGTTCGACCTTTGAGGAAATTGCGGCCGCAACCGGCGGCGGACGAACGGTAATCCCCGGTGACCCCCGGGCCCTCGCAGAAGGCTGGGAAGAGCTCCTCGCGAATCCGGAGGAGGCTGCTGCAATGGGAGAAAGAGGTCGCCGTGGGGTGGAGAACCGTTATAGCGTCTCGGTCATGAAGGACGGCTTTCTCGAGCTCGCGGAGCGGGTTTGTGCTGCGGCTGCCCCGAGAGAGCCATGAGCGAAGAGAGTAAAAGTTACTGCTTTGAGTATCAACGCCGGGTTGAGTTTCACGAGACCGATCTCGCTGGGCTCGTGCACTTCTCCAATTTTTACCGTTACATGGAGACCGCTGAACACGAGTTCATGCGCAGTCTTGGTCATCCCGTGCATCGGCAGATGAATGAAATCGAAATCGGATGGCCGCGGGTGAGTGCCAGCTGCGAGTTCCGAAAGCCAGCCCGGAACGACGATGTCCTTATCATCCGGGTTTCCATCGACGAGATTCGAACCAAGTCTGTCCGCTACAGTTTCCGCTTCTACCTTGACCTGGAAGAGGCCCCCATCGCCACGGGGAAAGTGGCGGTGGTCTGCGTGAGATTCGAGAACGGGGCGATCTCCGCGGTGCCGATCCCGGACAAGATCCGTGCCGATCTTGAGTTTGCCCTGGCCGGGTCCAAGCCCTGATTGAGACAAGTGAGCGACCACCTTCCATCACCCAAGAAGAAGAAATCCATGAACTGGCTTATATTTGCCCTGATGACAGTGGCCTGCTGGGGCCTCTACGGAATATTCCTGCATGCAGGACAGGTAGGAATGGCAGACAAGGAGCTGGGCAGGTACAAGGCTTTTCTATTTGTCGGGATCGCCTATTTCATCACCGCGGTGCTGGCGCCCCTGGTGGTGTTGCTCATGTCAAAGAACATGAACTGGGCCATGCCGCCCAAGGGGATGTGGCTTTCGTTGCTGGCGGGGATTCTAGGAGCAATCGGGGCCTTCTGTGTCCTTCTCGCGATGGGCTCCGGGGCGAAAGCAGGCATGAGCCCGGGAATCGTGGCGGTTTCCGTCATGTCCATTATTTTTGCAGGTGCGCCCATCGTGAATGCCATCGTGGCAATCGCCCTCCACCCGCCAAAAGGGGGAGGAATCTCGCCGCTTTTTATCATGGGAATCCTGCTGGCGGCGGCGGGTGGTTTCATGGTGACAAAGTTTAAGCCCAACCCTGGGCCGCCCCCGAAGCCGGCGACCGAGGCGAAGGGAAACGACTAGGCGGCAATGAAGCTGGGCGACGTGCAGCTTGAGCGGCTCAATGCCCTTCTGGGGCAGGTTCTGCCTGCCAATGGATTTTATGCGGGGAAGCTGGGTGACAAGGTCGGCCCCTTCTCCAGCCTTGAAGAGTTTACAGCTGCGGTTCCCTTCACCACGAAGGATGAACTGGCAGCGGATCATGAGCGGCATCCCCCCTATGGCACGACCCTGACATTCCCACTTGAGACATACACCCGCTTCCACCAGACCAGTGGTACGCGTGGAACCCCGATGGCGTGGCTGGATGACGCCGAAGGGTGGGCATGGGTTCTCAAGTCGTGGCAATGGGTCTGGGCCAATGCGGGTGCGCAGTCCGGGGACAGTGCGTTCTTTCCATTTTCCTTTGGCCCTTTTATCGGGTTCTGGTCGGCTTTTGAGGCGGCGGCCGAGATGGGGATTCGCGCGATTCCCGGGGGCGGGATTTCCAGCGAGAACCGCCTTCGGATGATGTCCCTGCATCGCCCGCGGTTCATGGCGTGCACTCCTACCTACGCCTTGCACCTCGCATTGGTGGGGAAGGGGATGAGCCTCCCGGTGGATGGAATGGGCTTGGATGCCCTGGTCGTCTGCGGGGAACCGGGGGGGAGTATTCCAGAGGTAAGAAAACGGATCGAAAGCGAGTATGGCGCGCGGGTGGTGGACCACCATGGGATGACAGAGGTCGGCCCGGTAACTGTGAGTGACCCTGCGAACCCCCGGGTGCTGCGCATTTTTCATTCGTCCTACTATGCTGAGGTTATCAATCCTGAAAGCCATGAGCGAGTGCCTCCCGGGGAGGTAGGGGAATTGGTTTTAACGACCTTGGGAAGGCATGGAGCTCCCCTGATTCGCTACCGCACAGGGGATCTCGTTCGGCCAATAGCGATCGACGGGGAAGACCCCGAGGCCTTCGGCCTAGAGGAGGGAATCATTGGGAGGGCGGATGACATGGTGGTGGTCCGGGGAGTGAATGTTTACCCCAGTGCGATTGAAGCCGTGGTCTGCTCGGTAGAGGGCATAGCGGAATACCAGGTTGAAGTGGACCAGCGGGGGGCCCTCCCGGAGATCCGCCTGATGATTGAGAAATGTGGAGAGAGTCAGGTGGAAGAGGAGCTGGAGGCTCGACTCCGGTCTGTTTTTTCGATGCGTATTCCAGTAAGAGAAGTCGAGCCCGGCACCTTGCCGGTTCATGAAGTCAAGGCGCAGCGGTGGAAGGTTATTGCCAAATGATCGAAGTTCAGAATGTCAGCAAGTTGTATGAGATGCCGGGCGAGGCGGTCCGGGTGCTTGATGGAATCGACTTGCAGGTGGGCGCTGGAGAAACTGCGGCGGTTGTTGGTCCTTCCGGGAGCGGGAAAACGACCCTGCTAAACCTGCTGGGGGCCTTGGACCGGCCCAGTGAAGGGAAGATTCTGGTGGGCGGCAGAGACCTGGCGTCCTTCGATGAGGAGCAGGCGGCAAGTTTCCGTAACCAGGCTCTGGGCTTTGTCTTCCAGCACCATCACCTGCTTCCCCAGTGCACCCTGCTTGAAAACGTGGTGCTGCCACGGCTTGCCGGGGGGTGGGAAGAGTCGGAGGAGGAAACCGCGGCGAGGGCGGAGGCACTTCTCTCCGAAGTTGGATTGCAGGACCGCCTGACTCACTTTCCCTACCAGTTGTCGGGGGGAGAGCGTTTGCGGACGGCCCTTGCCCGGGCCTTGGTGAATGAACCCAGGCTGCTACTGGCTGATGAGCCTACCGGGTCCCTGGACCAGGAGACCACTGGAGTTGTGGCGGATCTGCTGGAAGAGCTCAATATGCAGAAGGGGGTCACTCTTGTGGTGGTTACCCATAATGTTGCCCTGGCCCGGAGAATGCAGAACTACTACGAGCTCCGCGGCGGGAAGCTGGAGAAGCAATGAAGGCGCTAAAGTTCATCCGGCGCGGGATCTGGCACTATAGATTGTCCTACTCGGGGGTAGGGGCCGGCGCAGTTCTGGGGGCGACAGTTCTGCTGGGAGCCCTCATTGCGGGCGACTCCGTAAAGGAGACCCTCTCCGAGGTTGCACGCCAGAGGGTCGGGCAGGTGGACCATGTTTTTGCAGCCGGAGAGGGGTTCTTCCGTGATGCTCTTGCGGCGGATGTAAGCTCGGAGTCCCTGCGAGCCGCACCAGTCCTTTTGCTCCGGGGGCAACTCAGCGCGCCTTCCAGTGGGCGAGCTCTGGGCAGTGTCCAGATTCTGGGAGTAGACGATCGCTTCTGGGGATTTTCGCCTGATCCCGGCAAGAGGGTTGCCCTTCAGCCCCGGGAAGTTGCGATCAATGACTATCTGGCCCGGTCCCTTGACCTTGAAGAAGACGACTCTGTCATCCTGCGCCTTCAGGAACCCGGAATGTTGTCGCGGGACGCGCCTCTCTCCGGGGAAGCGGAGGATGTGATCAGCTTTCGGGCAAAAGTACGGGCTGTAGCAGGCGACGGGGAGTTCGGGCGCTTCAACCTGCAGGCTACCCAGCTTTCGGTTCCGACGGTTTTCGTTCCCTTGGCGCGGTTGCAGCAGGTAGTAGATCAACCTTCGAAGGCCAACCTGCTTCTGCTGAGCAAGGGAGAGGAAGGGGCCATATCAGGGGATGGTTTGCGCGGTCACATTCGCAGCCGCATGGTGTTGGAAGACTACGGACTTTCCCTTGTTGACGTGCCTCTGGCCAAGGCCACGGAAATTCGCTCGGCACGCATTTTCCTTGAAACCCCGATTGTTGAAGCGGTCAGGGCCCGCTTTCCGGAGACTCTTCCGGTGACCAGTTATCTGATCAACACCTATGCTGCCAATGGCAAGGAAACACCCTACTCCATGGTGGCTGCGGTTCGAGCGACGGGGGCACCCTTTCTTCCTGGTTCATTCCAGAAAGAGGATGTGGTTGTTAATGACTGGCTGGCAGAAGACCTCGACCTTGAGCCGGGACAGGAACTAAGCCTCTCCTTTTTCAAGCTGTTGCGGGGTAATGAACTTGAGGAAACGTCGGCGACCTTCCAGGTCCGGAAGGTCATTCCCCTGGAGGGTTTGGCTGCGGATCAACTCTGGATGCCGGATTTCCCGGGGGTGGCAGAGGCAGAAGACGCCCAGGACTGGGCCCCGGGGCTGCCACTCGATCTGGGACGTATCCGACAGAAGGATGAAGATTACTGGGATGATCACCGGGGAACGCCAAAAGCCTTCATTTCCGAAGAGCGGGGAAGGGAGCTTTTTGGGAATCGCTGGGGGGAGTTTACGTCCTTGCGGGTTCCTACCGAAGATGTTGCGGGCCCCCTGCTTGAAAAGGAGCTCCTGCCCCTGCTCAGGCCTGAAATGGCGGGGCTGCTGCTGCGTAATCTCAGGGAAGAGGCTCTGAAGTCCTCCCAGTCCCCGGTGGATATTGCGGGACTGTTTCTGAGTATGAGCTTTTTCCTGATCGTGGCATCCGTCGCGCTGACGGCGATGCTGTTTCGGTTCAATACGGAACAACGCAACAGGGAGAGCGGGCTACTGGCTGCGCTGGGAATTTCTGGGAGGAAAGTCCTGCAGTGGCGCCTGGGGGAGGGACTCGTTATCGTTTCGCTGAGCGGAGTGATCGGGCTTTGCCTGGCGACCGTCTATTCAGCGGGAATCCTGCGTTTTCTGGAAACGATCTGGAGCAAGGATTCCGATGCGGCATTCTTCGTGGTTCACCTCAACCCTGCGAGCATGATCACGGGTCTTGTATGCTTTATCGTCCTGTCGATGGCTGCAATCTGGCTTTCGGTCCGGAAGCAGTCCCGTCAGAGTGCGACCTTGCGGCTGGAGGCAGGGGTGGAAGAGGTCCCCGGAACCCTGCGGGGGTGGATTCTTCTTTCGGGCAGGATTGGCTGCCTGGTGATGGGATTGGGATGCCTCGTGGCAAGAGAGGCAATGGGTCCTCAGGGAGCATTCTTTCTCTCCGGCATGTTTTTTCTGGCTGCGGGCCTGCTGCACTACCGTGCATTACTGGGGAGGAGGGGCACCCAGAGGCGTCGGACCCTTTCCGCTAGCGCATTAGCAGCTCTCAACAGTGGCCGCCGCCCTACCCGTAGCCTGGTAGTGGTGGGAACCCTGGCCTGCGGAATCTTTCTTGTTATCGCGGTGACGGCTTTCCAGAAGCATGGAGGCGAAGAATTGGCGGAAAAGGGCAGTGGCACGGGAGGCTTTGCCTTCTGGATTGAAACCACCAACCCGATCAATCGGGCGGCCGATGCGAAGAAGGACCCGGATTACTTTGAAATGGGNGACCAGCGGAACCTGCTGGGAAGTATTCGGCCCTTCCGGATGGGAGTGGGTGACGATGCCAGTTGCTTCAACCTGAATACCGCTGCCCGTCCCCGCCTGCTGGCAACAGATGCTGGAGCCATGGCCGAGCGCGGGGCCTTCGCCCTTAGCGCGGTGGGTGAGGGGTTGGCTATGGAAAAGGGGTGGCAACTGCTTCAGGAACCGGGGGATTCCCGGGTCCTGCGGGCTTTTGTTGACCAGACCACCATGATGTGGGTTTTGAAGAAAAAAGTAGGGGATCGGATCACCTATCAGGATGAGCGGGGAGAAGACTTCGAGGTCGAAATAACGGGAACCCTGGCCGACAGTATCTTTCAGGGAAACATGGTTGTAGATGAGGAGGCCTTTCTCAGGCTCTTCCCCTCGCAGGAGGGATATCGCCTCTTTCTTGCAGATGCCTCCGGGGACCTCGATCACGTGCGCGGAGAACTCCAGAAGGCCACCGCGGACAGGGGAAGCACGGTTACCCTGACGAGGAAGCGTCTGGAAGAGTTTCACTCAGTGGAAAACACCTATATTGCGATTTTTCACGTTCTTGGCGGCTTGGGGCTGATCCTTGGAAGTGCAGGACTTGGTATTGTGACGGCCCGCAATCTTGCCGAGCGGAGNGGTGAGTTTGGAGTGCTCCGCACTGTCGGCATCGCCCACCGGGTGAGCAGGAGCATTATCTTCAAGGAAGTGCGTTCTTTTATCGGGTGGGGACTGGTGATTGGTCTTCTTGCCTCCTTAATTGCGATCCTGCCTGCCCTCGAGGGGACGCCCCCGACCCGAACGCTCCTTGGCCTCGGGNTGATGGTTATCCTGATCGCTCTCAATAGCCTTCTGTGGGCGTTTATCGGATATATCGTGGGATATCGCCGGAGGTCTGGCTTCGGGGTGTAAAGAAGACTCCGTTCTTTCCGCTTGCCCGGGGAAAGTTCAGACTGGCCCTGTGAAGCAACTTCTCATTGCACTGATGGTGACGGGACCGCTGGCATGCGGAGCTGAGTGGATTGATCTGTGGCCAGGGGAGGCCCCGGGGGCAGAACGCCCGGCCTCCGGAACGGAAACGGGAGGTAAGAGCTGGCGCTTTGCCCACGTAGAAGCACCCCAGTATTCCCTTTTCAAGGCCGGCAAACCCAATGGGACCGGAGTCGTGATTCTTCCCGGAGGAGGTTATGCCATGCTTGCGGCTGACCATGAAGGCCGGCAGGTGGGAGAATGGTTTGCACGGCGGGGGATCACTGCGATTGTCGTGAAATACCGGGTCAGCTCCAATCCGGCCCTAGGATATCATTATCCGGTTCCCCAGATGGACGCACGACGTGCCATTCGGACGATGCGTTTCAAGGCCCGTGACTGGGAGATTGATCCGGGGAAGATCGGGATTCTTGGATTTTCTGCCGGGGGCCATCTTTGTTCCACTGCGGTTACCATGTTTGATGACGAGTTTGAGCAGGAAACGAATGACCCCGTCGACCAGCTCAGCTGCCGTCCGGATTTTGGGGTTCTCTGCTATCCGGTGATTGCGATGGGCCAACCCTACTGTCACCAGGGGTCGGTGCGGAATCTTCTGGGAGCGAGTCCGTCGAAGGGACTCATGGCCCGGAACAATACGGCAATGCGGGTCACGAACAGGACGCCGCCGATCTTCCTGGTTCATTCTGCCGACGATCGGGCTGTTCCGCTCCGTAATGGGACGGATTTTGCCGTGGCCTGCGCGGCTAAAGGCGTTCCAGTGACCTGCCACTTTTACGCGCAGGGAGGCCACGGCTACGGGCTTGGGCGTACGGGAGATTCCAAATCGTGGCCCTCACGGCTCGAGGAGTGGCTGCGGNACAATGAGNGGATGGAGTGATTTGGTGAAGCCGTTCATTCGTCCTGCAACCGGACGGCCCCCTCAGGAAGCAGAACCATTTTCGTCGCGGTCTTCTTCGTCTCCGCTGAAATCTACGCGCTCTACGGCAGCGTCCTTACGTAGCGCTGAGGCAAATTCGCGCAGCGCGTTGCGGCGCTTCTCGAATTCCACACGCTGGGCAATATCTTCCCTCACCTCATCAAAGGGCCGGACGACAGCTGGCCTGGTCTCTGCGATCTTGAGGATATGGTAGGAATGCTCGTAGGCGACGACAGGGCTGACCTCTTCCAGCCGCATGGTGAACATGATGGACTCGATTGGGTTTGAGGGCCGATCGAAGGTGATCCAGCCGAGATCGATTTCCCCCGACTCCTTTTCGGTTTCTTCCGCGGCAATCTTTTCGAATTCCGCGCCCTCCACCAGCTTCTCGCGAAGCTCTCCCATCTCTTCAAGGAGGAGCACGGGATCTTCATGCTTCTCAAGAGACTTCATGAGGTGGAGCACACGGACTTCGGCAANTGTGCGGAACTCTCGCTGGTTCTCCCGATAGTAGGTCTCGATATCCTCNTCGCTCACCCCGGTNTTGCCAGCCAGCACGGTGTCGAGAAACTTTTCCATGCGCAGGTTGGCTTCGCATTCATCGTGGAGGCTATCCCTTTGAGCCTCCAGCATGTCCCAGCTTGCCCCGTGCTTTCGGTATTCCTTGAGTGTTTCTTCAAGGCGGGCTTTTACCTCGGCCTCGGGAAGTTCGGGAAAACGGTTCTCGGCTTCCTGGGCGATGAGGACCGAGTCGATGACCTCCTCCTCGGCCTGAGCCATGAATTCGGGATCNCGCTCGCAGCAGGATACCTGCAGTCGGGCCTCGGCCTCGGATTTAATCCGGGCGAAGGCATCCTCAAGAAGATTGGGGTCGATGAGCTCTCCGTTGACGCGAAGCATGTTCGACAGGTAGCGGTGGAGTGGCAGATCGCCAACTCGAAAGAATGACTCAATTTGCCACGATATTGACCAGTCTGCCCGGAACCACGATTACCTTGCGGATGGTCAGTCCCTCCAGATGACCTTTTACCTTGGGATCAGCAAGGGCCGAGGCCTCAACCAAATCCTGTTCTGCCTTGGCCGGGACGAGGATTCGCGAGCGCACTTTCCCATTAACCTGCACAACCATTTCAATTTCCTGCTCTACGAGCAGGGCTTCGTCGTAGGAGGGCCAGGCCTCCTCAAGGCAGCTGCCGGGGTAATCCAGCTGCTCCCAGAGCTCCTCGGTGAGATGGGGGGCGAAGGGGTTGAGCAGGACGAGCAGCGAGCGGAAGAGTTCGTGGGGAACATGTTCGGCAGAGGTAAAGGCGTTGGCACACTCCATCATCTGAGAAATAGCGGTATTGAACCTGAGTTTTTCAACGTCTTCGCCAACTTTTCTGATGGTCGCATGAACCACCTTGAGAAGGCTCTCTTCCGCTTCCCCGTTTCCGAGCTTGTTGCCGGGCTCCCACTTGCCCTCCTGATTCACAGTCATGGCGATACGCCAGACTTTTGCGAGGAAGCGGGAGACTCCTTCCACTCCCTGCATGTTCCAGGGCTTTACCTGTTCAAGGGGCCCCATGAACATCTCGTAGAGCCGGAAGGCATCGGCGCCGTATTCTTCCACCACGTCGTCCGGATTGATGACATTACCGAGGGATTTGGACATCTTGCGGCCGTCCTCTCCCATGATGAGTCCTTGGTTTACCAGCTTCTGGAAGGGTTCGGGGGTCTGCAGGTGTCCAAGATCGTTCAGGATCTTGTGCCAGAACCTGGCATAGAGCAGATGAAGAACGGCGTGCTCCGTGCCTCCAATGTAGAGATCTACCGCTCCGGCATTCCCCTTGCCGCCGAGCCAGTAGCTGCCGGCCTCGGGAGACAGGAACTGATTCTCGTTATTGGGATCGCAGTAGCGAAGATAGTACCAGCATGATCCGGCCCATTGAGGCATGGTATTGGTTTCACGCCTTGCCCCATCCGGNAGCTGAACCCATTCCGTGGCCTTTGACAGGAGCGGCTCGGGGTCGCCGGTAGGATTGTAGTCCTCCAGCTCCGGGGCCAGGAGCGGCAACTCCTCTTCCGGGACGGGTTCGTGCCGCCCGTCTTTCCATACGATGGGGAAAGGCTCTCCCCAGTAGCGCTGACGGGAGAAGAGCCAGTCGCGCAGCTTGTAGTTGATCTGGGCTTCCCCCCGCGACTGTTCTTCCAGCCAGGTGGTTATCGTGCGCTTGGCTTCGGCAGTAGTCAGGCCATCAAGGAGGCCGGAGTTCACGGCTGTCCCGTCGCCGGTAAATCCCCGCCAGTCTTCGCCCGCAGGAGGCTCCACGACCTGAAGAACAGGGAGATCGAACTCCCTTGCGAACTCAAGGTCACGCGTGTCGTGAGCGGGGACAGCCATGATCGCACCTGTGCCGTAGCCCATCATGACGTAATCGGCGATCCAGATGGGAATCGGCGAGTTGTTAACCGGGTTGATGGCGAAGGCCCCGGTGGAGACTCCTGTTTTTCCCTTGTTGAGCTCGCCCCGCTCCATTTCAGACTTGGTGGAGCAGGCCTTCTGGTAGTCGGCCACAGCCCCACGCTGTTCCTCGGTTGTGATCCGGTCGACCAGAGGGTGTTCCGGGGCCAGAACCATATAAGTTGCCCCGAACAACGTATCTGGCCGGGTTGTGAACACCTCGATGGAGCTTTCCGGATCGTTTGCGAGATCAAAGACGACCCGCGCTCCTTCAGACCGGCCGATCCAGTTCCGCTGGAGGAGCTTGATTCCCTCGGGCCAATCCAAGCCATCCAGTTCATCAATGAGACGCTGGGCGTAAGCGGTAATCCGAAGCATCCATTGTCGCAGGGGGCGGCGCTCGACCACGTGTCCCTTCTCCTCCCATTCGGCAACCTCTTCATTGGCAAGAACCGTGCCCAGACTGGGGCACCAGTTGACGGGGGCTTCTGCCACGTAGGCAAGGCGGACCTCATCGATCTGCTCCTTGGTCCAGCCCTGAGCCTCCAGCTCGGATACTGGCCGGGCCTTCTGTTCGGACTTGTCGAAGTAGCTGTTGTAGATCTGGAGAAAGATCCACTGGGTCCACTTTACATAGCCTGGGTCGGTGGTATTGACTTCCCTGTCCCAGTCGTAGCAGAAGCCGAGCATCTTCAACTGGCGGCGGAAGTTGTCGATATTGTTCTGAGTATTGATCCGCGGGTGCTCACCGGTCTTTCGGGCGTGCTCCTCGGCGGGTAGCCCGAAGGCATCCCACCCCATCGGGTGGAGGATATTGAACCCTTTCTTGCGCTTGTAGCGGGTGATGATGTCGGTGGCGGTATAGCCCTCAGGGTGCCCCACGTGCAGGCCGGCCCCACTGGGATAGGGGAACATGTCCAGCGCATAGAACTTGGGTGCGGCCGAGTCGAATCCCTCATCGCCGGGCCCCGGCATACGGAACGCCTTGGTTTGATCCCATCGCTCCTGCCATGTGGGCTCGAAATGATCGAAGGGATATGGTTTGCGTCGCTCGCTCATCGTAAGTCCTATAGTCCCAAAACGGGGCGGGACGGTGGCAGATAACACGGGTCAGGGCAAGCGCCCCGCGCTCCGGGGGTCTGGGTTGTTCCGGATGCCCCCCGGTTCTTCCGGGATTACTCGATGGCGTCGTAGATCAGGGGCTTGAGCGCATCCTCCAGCATGAAATCGTAGGGGAGGGTCTGCTCCATGGTTACAACAACGAGTTCATCGCGGGGAGAAATCCAGAAATGGGTGCTTAACATTCCACCCCAGCCATATTCGTCAATTCGCCCGGCGCTGTTCCAATCCGTCTGGGCGGTCTTGACGCAGAAGCCAAGGCCGAAGCCCGTCCCGTGACGGATGTTGTTTGGGAAGCGGATGGGCATGGCGGGGCCCTCCAGATGATTCCGGGTCATTGCGGCGACGGCTTCCTTTTTCAGAAGCCGGCTGCCATTCAATTCGCCGCCGTTGGCGATCATCTGCAGGAATCTGGTGTAATCGCGGATGGTTGAGGCGAGGCCTCCCCCTCCGGAGTGCATTTTTGTCGTGGCACTGTAGCTGAAAAGGTTGTCCTCATTCCTCGTCAGTTTTCCTTGCTTGTCGGATTTGTAGACCACAGCCATGCGCTCTCGCTTGGATTCTGGAATCACAAACCCCGTATCGCGCATTCCGAGCGGGATGAAAATGCGCTCACGGAAAAACTGGTTCAGAGGAGAGCCAGATGCCCGTTCGACTACGGCCCCAAGCAGGTCGGTTGAGATACCGTAAAGCCAGCCCTGCCCGGGTTCGAAGGCCATGGGAACCCTGGCCATTCGTTTGACGAAGTCTGCGAGAGATTCTGTTTCCACGAGTGGTCCTGCTGCACGATGGATCTTATCAAGTTCTGGAATTCCGGTGTATCCATAGGAGTAGCCAGCAGTGTGGCAGAGCAGGTCCCGGATCGTGGGAGGCCTTTCGGGAGCGACAGCCTTCCCGTTTTTCCAGACCGTTGCCTGGCTGTATTCCGGAAGGTGCCTGGAGATGGGGTCGTCGATCCCGAGTTTTCCCTCGTCGGCAAGCATCAGAGCGGCTGCTGATGTAATGGCCTTGGTCATGGAGAAAATCCGGAAGATGGTGTCGTCTTCCATGGGCTTCTTCTTTTCGATGTCCCTGAAGCCGAAACTTTTCCGGTAAACGAGCCGGCCTCTCCGGGTGATCATCACGGAGGCCCCGGCAAGGCGCTTATCGGCAATCAACTCCCGGACCTTGTCATCAACCCGCTGGAGCTTCGCCCCGGACATACCTACTGCAGCGGGCTTGGCCGATGGCAGTTCCCAGATCTTGCCGGGTTGTTCGGCCGGGGCAGAAGCTGCCATCAGGGCGGCAAGCGAGGCAGTAACAGGTATCTTCATCGAGGACGTTGTCCCCGATGGCGAGGCACAAGGCAAGTGAGCTTGCGTGTCGTGGCTTCGAGCAGTTTATCGGGAGAGGGCAGAACCCCGCCGCGGTAGCACCGAAACCACGGCGGGGCCTCTGTCACTCCTTTCCGGAAGGAAGGAAGTGGAGAACCGTTTATATACTCTCCAGGGAGGCTGAGTGGATTTCCCAAGAATCCATGAGACGATTTATACAATGGTGAGAGGGGAAGAGGGAGCGGGCGAGGACAAATCCTTATTTTTTGTTAGGAGCAGGTTGGGGAGAATGCTTATGGGCGCCGGAAAGGGGCCACGCCATTTCGCCCTTTTCGGGTTTTATTCCGCCCTTCCTGCAGGAAAGATGCCTTCATGCGGCAACTATTGGTAGCGACCCGGAATGTTCACAAAACCGAAGAAATCTCGTCCATCCTGGAGGGGTTTTTCCGGGTCCTTGACCTCTCCGCAGTTGCTGATGCACCCGAGGTGGAGGAAACGGGAACTACCTTTGTTGAGAATGCGCGGCTCAAGGCGGTTGAGATCAGCAGGACAACCAGCGGTCTGGTTCTCGCCGACGATTCCGGGCTGGAGGTTGATGCCCTGGGGGGGGAGCCGGGAGTCTATTCTGCGCGTTATGCAGGACCGGCTGCGGAGGACGCGTCAAACAATAGAAAGCTGCTTGCAGAGCTCGCAGGTATCCCGAAACAGGAGAGGACGGGACGTTTTCGCTGTGTCATGGTTATTGCCCGGGAAGGTGAGGTCCTTGAGGAGTTCGAAGGATGTGTTGACGGCATGATCCTTGAAGAGGGAAAGGGGGCGGGGGGTTTTGGCTATGATCCGCTCTTTGTGCCGGAGGGCCATACCCAGTCATTTGCGGAGCTCGGTTCATGCATCAAGAATAGTTTAAGTCATCGAGCGCGGGCGATGGAGAAAGTGGTGGCATGGTTACGTCTTGCGGGCTGAGGCAGCGGTGTCGTTGCCGGTCGAAGAAGCAAACTCATCTCGAATGGAGCAATCGGAATCGACAGGGCAGGGTCTCAGCTGTTAGGATATTTTGAGGGTATCACTGACCCTGTAAATTGATGAGATTGAGGGTAGTATTCTTTCTTCTTGTTACTGCGACCCTGCTCTCTTCCTGTGTGCGATATGGGGGAAGAGGGAGGCATGAGGCTGCTTATAATGCGCACCCCTACAGGGCCGTCCTTGTAAATGGCAGGGCCGTGCCTCCCGGTAATGCGCCCCTGCCCGTGCAACGGGCTATTGCGGCAGCCAATCGGATTCAGGGGTTGCCCTATAAGTGGGGAGGGGGCCACGCGAGGTTAAATGACAGCGGCTACGATTGCTCCGGGGCGACATCATACGTTCTCCGCAATGCGGGTTTGCTCGAAGACCAGATGCCTTCGAGAGGCTTCCTTCGCTATGGGAGGAGGGGTCATGGACAGTGGATTACGGTCTGCGCTCGAAATGGGCATGTCTTCCTGGTTATTGCAGGACTGCGGTTTGATACCTACGGGCGCTATCGACAGGATGGTCCCCGCTGGCGGCCATATTCCCGCTCCATGCGAGGATACGTTTTGCGTCATCCCCCGGGCCTTTAGCCCTGGTTGGCGGGAAGGAGGTTACGGAGCGGGCTCTGCACGAAGTTTTGCGATAAGTCCGGGCAGTTCATGAGCGCTTTGCAGCACATGATCGGCGATGGAGAAGTCGCAGCAGGAGGTGACCCGATTGGGAATGGCGGCACTGGGCATGCCCGCGCCGATAGCGGCCTTGATCCCATTAACAGAATCTTCCACCACGAGGCAGCTTCCAGGATCGAGTTTAAGCTGGTGGGCAGCTTCAAGATAGAGGTCCGGAGCAGGCTTGATGCGGGGGGCGTCCCCTCTGCAGACGGTGAGAGAGAACCGGTCCCAGAGGCCAATTTTCTTCAGCCAGCCATCCACCCAGCGGTGTGAAGAGCTGGAGACCACCGCGAGGGAGAGTCCGGAGCTTATACCGGCTTGAACAGCTTCGGGGATTCCCGGCAGGGGCCCCGCCCCCTCCAGGTTCTCTTCGATTGAGGCTTGGCGGGCGGCGTCGAGGGGAGGCCAGTTGATCTCGGCGCCAGTCAAGTTCTCGAGGTGGGTTTTCGGCGACCAGGTATCGAAGTCCGTGCCGATACACTTGGTGAAGGTTTCCAGGGGCAGAGGGTGTCCGTGGTCACGGAATGTCTTGGACCAAGCCTGATAAATCGGCCACTCGGTATCGACAATCAAACCATCAAAGTCGAAGAGAAGAGCACGGAGTGGAGGGCGCATAGGGCTTGGGTCAAAGTCTGTAGGCATCTCTTGCCTTAGGAAGAGGATCTTTTTCTCGCGCCACCGGAGTGACGGGGAAAGAATGCCATATCCGAATGTTTCTGACCATGTCTGTTCTGGCCGGGTGTTCCATTGCCTGGGGTGAGCCGAAGCCGGAGGTTCGCAAGCCGGATGAGGAACTCACCTACCGCAAGGCAGGTGATGTCGAACTCAAATTGGAGGTCTTTCGCCCGAGGGGATGGAAGCCCAGCGATTCCCGGCCCGCGGTGGTCTTTTTTTTCGGGGGAGGCTGGGTGGGCGGATCAACTACCCAGTTTCACCCCCAGGCCACCCGGCTCGCAAAGCTGGGGATGGTGGCCTACTGTGCGGATTACCGGGTGCGAAGCAGGCACAAGACCTCTCCTTTCGAGGCGGTGGCAGATGCCAAGGCCGCCGTCCGCTGGATCTGGCGGAATGCGGAGAGCCAGGGGGTTGACCAGAAGAGGATTGTTTCGGCTGGAGGCTCCGCCGGGGGGCATCTTGCGGCGTGCTGCGGGCTGGTTGCCGGGCATGAGGAATTACGGGCAGGTGAGCCTGCCTTCATTCCAGCGGCCATGGTTCTGTTCAATCCGGTCATCGACACTTCAAGGAAAGGATATGGACACGAGAGGCTGAAAGAGCGCTATCGCGAAATCTCTCCGGTAGAGCATGTCCACGACGGGGCACCCTCCACCCTCATTATGGTTGGCTCAGCAGATACCACTACTCCTGTTGCCGGCCACCGGCTCTTTGCGACCCGGATGCAGAAACGTAAGAGGCCCTGTCAATTGATTATCTCCGAGGGCCAGAAACATGGATTTTTTAATCCGCGGGGGGACAACAAGAACTACTGGAAGACTCTGGCGAGGATGGAAGAGTTCCTTGCGGGGCTGGAGCTTATCGTTCCGGCCCGGGATTGAGGGTGGTCCCCAGCGGAGTGGTGGAGGCAAAGGCCCGGCAGGGGCAGCCGTCACCACGGTGTATTTTAAGGGGAAGGGCTGCGAAGAAACAGCGGTCGCCGGGGATGATGTCGAGATTGATCAGGCCTTCCACGATGGTGACCCCTCCACTGAGCAGAATACGATGAATCCGGATGAGCTCCTCGGCGTTCGTGACATCGGCGACGGAAGGTGGCTCCACGCCAAGGATCTTTACTCTGTTTTCGACGCACCAGTGAGCAAGGTCGGGGCCGATCCGGGGGAGCTCCTTTTCATAAAGTGTTTTGCCGAATTGCCTGCTCCAGTTTGTGTTGAGGAGAAGATGATTGCCCGGGGTAAAGGTCTCCGCCAAGGGGCCGAGATGAGCGACGGTGAGAACTTCCCGGGGGGAGGTATCGGGCAGGCGGACAATGTCGGCGGTTCCCAGGCAGGTCTCGAGGGGAGCCTCATCGATGAAGGTTTCGCCACAGTCGAAGTGCCAGGGCGCATCCATGTGGGTCCCGCAGTGGGAGTAAAGGTGATAGATGCTGGTGTTCCATCCGTCCCGGGCGGTTGTCTTGAACGGCTCCAGGGAAACCCTTGGGAGGTCCTCGGTGATAGTGCGCGTCAGGTCGATCAGCATTACGGGGCTTAGCGTTTGGCTGCTTCAGGATAACGAGCCAGGATCTGCTTCAGGCGGGCGAGCACCTGTCCGCGCTCCCGGGCGAGGTTTTTTTGTTCCACGGCCGTTTCCCCGTAGTCATAGAGTTCGTATTGTGCGGTTTTTACCGGGGCTCCGGGCTTTTTCCATTCAACCATCCGGTAGCGCTCCGTTCGGATGGCGCGGCCGATGACTCCGCCTCTCCGCGGATAGCAGTGAAAGGCATGATCGCGTATGCGCTGGGCCGGGTCCCTGAGAACGGGGACGAGGCTTCTTCCATTCAGTGGCTGTGGGACCTTCGGTGCCGGAAGGCCTGCGAGTTCCACGAGGGTGGGGAAGAGGTCGACGCTTTCCGCCAGCTGCCGGGTTGAGGACCCCTCTTTAGTTACCCCCGGGGCGACCAGTAGAAGGGGGATGTGATTAGCCTGTTCGTAGTTCGTGTGTTTTGTCCAGATACCGAGATCTCCCAGATGGAACCCGTGGTCCCCCCAAAGCACGATGATGGTGTTGCGTGCGAGCTCAAGGCGATCGAGCTCTGCAATGACTTTGCCGACCTGGGCGTCCATGTAGCTCACACTCGCATAATAGCCGTGTACTAGCTGGCGTTTCAGTTCGATGGTGTAGTCTTCGTTTTTACGGGGAACAGGGGAATACATTGCGATTTCGCCGGCCCGCTTGTGGGCAATCCCGGGGGAGCCCTCCGGGTGCTCTTCATGGGGGGAGAGCGGCAGCCGGGCCGGATCGTGGAGGTCCCAGTATTTTCTTGGGGCACTGAATGGCAGGTGGGGCCGCACGAATCCAACTGCCATGAAGAACGGACCCTTGCGATTCTTGGCGGCCTTGAGCCTTCTGATGGCCTCGGCGGCCACTCTCCCATCGGCGTAGTCCTCGTCCTTGGAGTCGGTGGATTCAAAGGCTGCTCCCCGTGGAAGCGAATGGATCCTGTCGAGCTGCTGGTTGGTAAAGTAGGCTTCTTCTCTTGTGAGCTTCCCTCCCCCCGTGCTTGCGGGGTCCAGGTATTCGATAACCTTGTCGTGAAAGTGTGGGATGCTGAAGGAGGTGGGGTCCCCTTCATTGCCGTGACCGATATGGAAGATCTTTCCCAGAGATTCGGTCCGATAGCCATGACTCGCAAAAAACTGGGGCATGGTGACGGCCTTTGGGAGAGAGCGTCGGAGCTTATTGCCTAATCCGTAGAGGCCGGTGGTGGTGGAATGAGCGCCAAGCATCAGGGTAAACCGAGAGGGCGCACAGACGGCCTGGTTGCAGTAGGCGAGCTCGAATCTCAGGCCGCGGGAGGCCAGTTCATCAAGATTTGGAGTCCTGGCATGGCGGTCCCCATAACATCCGAGTGCTGGTTTGAGGTCATCAACCAGCAGGAGCAGGATATTAGGGCGGTCGCGGGCTTGTTCACTGGAAGCAGATGCAGAAGCGACAAGGACCGTGCAGGCAATGAGAAGAGCCGGGATGGGGTGAAGCATGGATCAAGGCTAGCCGGGGGCGCTGGGGCATCACCAGAAAAAGTAGTATCCGGACCGGGGCAAAGGGGGTAGTTGGCAGAAGAAGGCTGGGAGGCAGAGGGCGGTGTGCTCAGGACTCCCGAATCGCGCGGATGGCTTGTCCGATATCTGGGGCCTTGAAAGTGGAGGAGCCGGCGACAAAGACATTTGCTCCTGCCTCAGCAGCCGTGGAAGCAGTTTGCGGGTCGATCCCCCCATCCACTTCAATATGAAAGGATAGAGAATGCTTCTCCCGGAGGCGGACCGCGTCCTCTACCTTGGGCATCATCTCGGGCATGAAGGCCTGACCTCCGAAGCCGGGAACGACGGTCATGACAAGAAGAAGGTCAATCTGCTCAAGAAAAGGCTCTGCCATCTCAAGGGGGGTCGCTGGGTTGATGGCTAGGCCGGCCTTGCAGCCGGCCTCCCGGATGGTGGCCAGACTGGGGCTGATGTCGTGGTCGGCCCCGGTTTCCGCGTGGATGGAGATGAGGTCCGCTCCCGCCTCGATAAATCGTGAGAGATAATGATTTGGCCTTGCGATCATGAGGTGGACGTCGAGGAAGATGTCGTTGGTGGCGTGGATGGCTTCCACCATGGCAGGGCCAAAGGAGATATTGTCCACGAAGTGCCCATCCATGACATCGAGGTGCAGCCAATCGGCACCAGCCGTAATTGCCCTTGAGCACTCCTCCGCGATACGGGAAAAATCGGCGGCCAGGACAGAGGGGGCGACGATGCGGTCAGAGTGGTTCCAGCTCTTCACACCCTTGGTTTAGCGTGGTAGCGGAGGTTTTCAAGGTTTCCGGGGGTGGCCGGAGAACTGTGGGATTTGAGAGTTTGGGTATTTATCTGCTTATGTTTGCCTGTGCAGCGTGATCGAGGAGCCGATTATCGACTTGGCCAGCGACGAATACTTCATGGGGCAGGCCCTGCGTGAGGCTCACAAGGCCTACGCTGCCGAAGAAGTCCCGATCGGGGCCGTAGTTGTGAGGGAAGGACAGGTTATTGCGCGGGCCTGGAATCAGGTGGAGACCCTCAGGGATGCCACCGCGCATGCAGAGATGCTGGCGCTAACGGCGGCCCAGAACGCGATGGAGGACTGGCGCCTGGAGGGGTGCACGCTCTACGTAACCAAGGAACCCTGTCCGATGTGTGCGGGTGCGATTGTACATTGCCGCCCGGCGCGGGTGGTGTTTGGCTGTCCTGACCTGAAGGCTGGAGCCGCGGGGGGGTGGATCAATCTGCTGGAGGCGACCCCGCCCCTCAATCATCGCTGCGATGCGACCGGAGGAGTCCTGGAAGATGATTGCGTGAGCCTGCTGCAGAGTTTCTTCCGGGAAGCACGGGCAAGAAAAGCCAAGCAAGCACCGGAAACTGATGCTTCGTAAAATGAACCAGATGAAATGCTTACTTCTTGCGCCTCAGGAAGCATAGAAGAGCAAGGCCGATTCCTCCCAGGAGGGTGGAAGTCGGTTCGGGGATCTGGAAGGTTCCCGCAGGGAAGGGCGGGGTTGCGGTGACGTTCGTGCCGTTGTCAGACCCCCCGTCAAAGTTGTCGTCTCCGTCCCATTCGTTGGGTCCGGAGAAGCTCCAGTTTGCCGGGTTGAATGTCCCGCCATTGGCAAGAACTCCATTGTTCCGATAGGCCCACCCGTCCACGGTATCCCAGGGCGTGCCAGTTCCGTCGGTGTTAATGTCCCCGAAGACATCGATAACGCTCTCGTCACCTGAGAATGCTCCCGTGGAGTCAAAAAAAAGTTCAATGGCATCATCGCCATTGTGATTGATCCCGTTTCCGGCCAAATGTCCCGGTTCACTCCCGAACCACTGGGTGGCATCGTCGAGTTCAGTAGTGACGAGGAAGAAACTCCCCGCTGCGAGTGCCTGGCTGGGAAGGATGGACTCAACGCCATCTGTGCCTCCTCCGTTGTTTGCAACGCCCACGGCGAACTGGGCAAGGTCCGCAATATCCGAGGTTGCGAAGAGCTCGATACCTTTGGGATCTCCCCCCGGTAAAGGGCCATCAAAGACCCCGGTGATGATGAGAGCCCCCGGAGAGGAGATTGTTAGACCTCCCCCGATGGCGAGCAGAGTGGCGATGGCTTTCATGCGGAAGGATGTCCTATGATACTTTGCGGAGGGAAGGAATCGAAAATTCGGGAGAAATCATTACGTGTCCCCGTTATTCTGCTCATATTGATATCTTCTATTTGCACGATTTTGGTGCGAGCTTGCTGGATTCGATCGAGGAGCCTAAGCATGGGGCATGCCCGGGCCGGTTCATGCTGTGATTGGGAGCGATGATGGACGTGTTTCGGAGGAAGCCCTGGCTCTCTTTAACGAACTCAAACCCCAGGGAGACGCCGAGGAGTTCACCAATGACCTGGTTGAGGGGACGGCAGCCAACGCCGAGGAGGCCTATCAGGTCTGCGCGAGCGCAATCGAGGCCCTGCAGACCGTAGGATTCTTTGGTTCGGATAAGATCGTGTGGCTGAAGGGCGCCAACTTTCTTGCGGATGACCGAACGGGAGGCTCAGAGAGAGCCAAGCAGGGAGTAGAAGATTTGCTGGATGTTCTAAAGGGGGGAATTGGCGAAGAAGTGACCTTCCTCATCAGCGCCAGCGCGATCGACAAGCGGAGGGGCTTTTACAAATGGCTCCAGAAAAATGCGGAGGTGGCGATCTTTGACAAGATAGATGTGACCAAGGATGGCTGGGAAGGAGAGGTTGGTCGACTGGTGACGACGCGGGCCAAGGAGCTGGAGCTTGCTTTTGAGGACGAAGCTCTCGAGCTATTCGTACAAATGGTGGGGGAAGAGACGCGGCAGATCGGTAACGAACTTGAGAAGCTCAATCTCTATCTCGGGGACAGGCGAATGGTAGAGCTGGAAGATGTGCGGGCGATTGTTCCCTTGAGCCGCAAGGGGGTGATCTGGGAGATCAGCCGGGCCCTTGAAAGCCGTGATTCCGCCCGGGCAATCACGCTGATGGATGCTCAGCTTGAGCGGGGAGAAAGCGCGATAGGCCTCATTCGTGCAGCCATTATTCCAACGGTGCGCAATCTATTTACAATCCGCGTTTTGCTGGACGCATACCCGGACCTTCCTCTTCGAAGCGCCCAATCCTTTACGGCTGCGCTGAATCGTCTCCCAGACGGGGAGAAGGGATGGCTGCCCCGGACCAAGAGCGGAAGCGTGAACGCCTGGGGCTTGTTCTTCGCGGCCCGGAGGGCGGGCCAGGTGACCACTGCAGAGATGCGCCATTCTCTGGAGGCGGTGCTGGAGGCAGACAAGTGCCTGGTGACTACCCAGCTGGATGCCCGGATGGTTCTTCATCGCCTGGTGGCGGAACTGACGATGGGCAGGGGAAGGGGCCAAGGGCGCAAGAGTGCGTGAGGGGCATGGCTTCAGCGAGCAGGAGCCAAAACGTGTTCTTGATTAACGCGATCTTCGTGGTGCTCTGGAGCTAATGAAAATCTTAATGATTGGTCTCCTTGTGGGCGCGGCAGCTGGTCTTGCCGGGGCCCTCTGTGGAGTAGGAGGAGGGATTCTCATGGTGCCAGCCTTTGTTCTCGTCCTTGGGATGGGACAAAAGCATGCGGTGGCGACTTCCCTGGCGATTGTTGTGGTGACCGCGCTGGCGGGGACTGCGAATCACGTCCTGAGGAAAAGTGAACTGATCGACTGGAAACTTGTGGCGTGCACAGCCGTGGGAGCGGCCGTGGCGGCGTGGTATGGGACCGAGCTGATGAGAAACCTGAGCAACCAGCAGCTCAGCCGGATTTTCGGGATTCTCCTTATTCTGGTAGGCGCCCGGATGCTGATCATGAAGACCGCCGCTTGAATAGCGGTCATGATCCGGTCTGCCAGTGGAGGCAGCGGAGCAGGCGCCTATCGTTCGCCGATGGGTGGGACCGGGCTGAGCTCCTGAGAACCGGCCCATTTGGTTAGTGGCCGGTAGAGCCGGTTGTCCTCAAGTTGTTCGAGAACCTGGGCGGTCCAGCCACTGGTCCGGGCAATCGCGAAGATGGGAGTAAATAGATCTGTAGGCAGACCCAGAGAGTAGTAAACGGTAGCGGAGTAGAAGTCCACGTTGGCATTGAGGCCTTTCTTTTCCTTCATGAGCTGGGCAATTCGCTCCGACATTTCCACCCATTTGGGTTCGCCCAGTTCCGCGGTAAGCTTGCGCGCCATTCGCTTGAGATGGGGCGCGCGAGGATCAAGGACCTTGTAGATCCGGTGGCCGATGCCCATGATCTTACGTTTGTTAGCGAGGGCGTCTTCGATATAGGCGTCCACCTTGTCGACGGATCCAATTTCCTCGAGCATCTTGATCACGCCCTCATTTGCCCCGCCATGAAGCGGGCCCTTGAGGGTGCCGATTGCGGAGGTGATTGCGGAGTAGAAGTCCGAGAGAGTTGCGATGGTGACCCGGGCGGAGAAGGTTGAAGCATTCATGCCGTGGTCTGCGTGCAGGATGTAGGCGACATCAAGGGTCTTGGTGGCTTGTTCGCCCGGCTCCTCTCCAGTATAAAGGTAAATGAAATGCCCGGCTTCGGAGAGGTCCTCCCGGACCGGTGGCAGATCGAGGCCCTGACGGGCGCGGTGGTAGTAAGCGACAATAGTGCCTACCTGGGCGCAGATCGACATGGCGACCTCACGGTTGGCTTCGTGGTCTGGTTCGCCAATCTTGGCTCGCTTGTCGTAGAGGCCGAGCATTGAGATCGCGGTCCGCAGGATATCCATCGGGCCTGCATCCCTCGGTGCGGACTGGAGGTAATCGATGACGCCCTGGGGAATGGCCCGGCGGCTCGCCAGATCTTTCTTGAAGGCATCGAGCTCGGCCTGGGAGGGAAGCTTCCGATGGTGAAGCAGGTAGACGACTTCCTCGTAGCAGCAGTGCTCAACGAGGTCGTCGATATGGTAACCAAGGTAGGAAAGGCGCCCGTCAAGGCCTTCGACGTTCGAAAGGACAGACTCGTTGGCGGTGACTCCTTCTAGGCCTTTAGCGTAATCGGACATGGGTATCAATAAGGTGGAAGATGCATGAGAGCTTCCCGGGGGGGCAGCATGCGCCCCGCGAAAAAAGCGGTCCGGAGGGGTCGGTGCAAGAGGTAATAGATGAAGAATTCGATTAGTTTCTTCATTGGAGACTTTCCGGATAGGGTTACCATCCAAGCGTGGGAGAGGGATACAGGATCGCGATCGAAACCAGCGTATCGCACGGCTCGGTGGCCTTATGCCTAAAGGAGGAGATCATATTTAATCGAAAATTTGAGGCGGGCCGGCGCCCCTCGGAATTACTTCCCCGGATCCTGCGGGAGGCACTTGGCCATGTGGGGAGTGGATCTGTTGAGCTTGTTCTGATCGGAACGGGTCCCGGGAGCTATAATGGGGCCCGCGTCGGGATTGCGGCGGGGCAGGGGATAGCGATTGTCCACCAATGTCCGGTGGTGGGGATTTCCTCCCTGGAGGGTCTCGCGGTTGTGAGGTCCGGCGTTCCTTGTCTGGCTCTGGGCGATGCCCGGAGAGGAACGTTTTTCACCCTTGAGCTCATGGAAGGGAAGCTGGCTGGAAGCCCCTCTTTATTGGAGCATCCGGAATTCCGGCAACGGGCTGGAGTGGCTGCGGGCAGGGACTGGACCCTTGTCAGCCTCGAGGGGCCGGAACGGCTGGATCTTCCCGGCCATGAGGTTCTTGTAGAAGTTCCCTCGGCAGCGCTCCTGTTCCAGGCGTGGGAGGAACGCTCCCTGGAGGAGCAGCAAAAACTGCGCGAGATTCCACCCGAGCCTTTTTACCTGCGCGCGCCCCACATCACTCAGCCCAGGCGGGGATCAGGACCAGAGCCTGATAGATCGCACTAGGGCAGATTCCCGGGTCTTGTTGGGAGGGTTGTCCCCGTAGGTGATGGAGTAGTGATATTCCAGAAGGTCTTCGGCAAAGGTGGGTTTCTGGTTCTCCCTAGCGAGCGAGCGTAGCTGCTGTCTGAGGGTTCGCCCCGGGGGCATCGGGTGCCCGCGTTGTGCACAGGCGTGTCGGAACCGGGCAAGATACCCCGGGGGCTCAGGAAGGAGGTCCTCGGAGAGACCGCCGGTTTTATGGGAGGGCTCACGGCGGAGGCGGAGGGTGAGAAATGAGAGGGGAACGCAGGCTATTCCCGCTCCGAGAGCGAGGTAGATCCAGAAGGCACTGTCTGACCCCGGGCGGGAGGCTGTAACGGGAGAGGAGTCGGGTTGCCTGTTTCCAGGAAGCGGCAACTGCTCACCTGCGTCCGCAACATCAATCCTTGTTCTGGATGCGGGAGGTGTGGTGTCGAAGACGACCCATCCAACCTTATCAAGATAGATCTCAGTCCAGGCATGAGCTTCATTTGCACGGAACATAAGATACCCGGGAGCCCCGTACCACTTGCCTCCGCTCCAGCCGTAGGCAATGCGGGAGGGAATGTTCAGCGCACGGCAAAGGAGGGCGCCAGCTGTGGCAAAGAATTCACAGTGTCCGCGTTTCTCATGACGGATAAAGTTGAGCATGGGATCAAACCCTTCCGGATTTTCGATCTCGAGGGAATACTGGTAGTTTTCCCAGAGAAGTTTTCGCAGTCCAACCAGTCTGGAGGCAGAGGTTCCCAGGGTCTTGCTGGAGAGGTTGATGATTTCATCGCGGAGCTTCTCGTTGGAAGGTAGCGCAAGCCGGGGAGAGTCTTCTGGCAGGGAAGGGAAGCTCAGTTTGTCGAGCTGTCCGGATTCAAGCAGGCTGGTCAGGGTGATGGTCTTGGCGGCTACCTCATAGATATAACCCTGCTCGGGGTCTTTTGCGGGGTTCAGCCTGAAGATCCCGGGGTCCACATGTCGGAGTTGGGGAACCCAGGCCCGAATTGCCCCTTGGGGGGCAGTGAGGAGGTCCTCCCCGCGCGGGTGAGAGGGCTGAATAATCTCTCCCCGGAGGACAGGACCCGGCCTCGTTTCCAGTTGCTCGAGATTGACGCTGCCGTTTTCGTCCGGGAGGAGCAGCCTGGGGCTCATGCCGACCGGGGTCCATGTTGCGTTATCGAACTTTTCGAGTGTGAAGGCTCGGAGGTAGGTCCTATTTCGGAGGAGGGCCCCGGCAGTCGCCTCATCCCTGGGCCGGAAGAAGATTTCCGGTTTGTTGGAAGGGCGGGCATTGCTACTGAGGGGGAGAGACCGCCGGCCCTGGGAATCCCAGAGCCAGTTTCCCGAAACGGTGCCGCCGTGGGAGCTGTTTTCGTTTTCGGGGCTCGATTGTGTAGGATCAGTCCGGGGAGGGGAGAACTTGTCGAACACGAACTGGGAAATGGATTCGGCATGAGGGGGGCCTACGCTCAGGAAGCAGAGCAGAAGACACTCTACGCCCAGGATCCCGAGGCCGACGGCGAGATAGTCGGACCAGCGGGGTCTTCTGACAGAGCGGGCGACACTGGCTCGAGGCTTGAGCCTTTGGCGCCACATTCCGAGTCCGAGGACCAGGACGAGGACGGCAAGGCAGGTCCGGAGGACGGGATGCAGCTCTCCCGGCCAACCGCGCAGTAAAGCGTAGGAAGTGGTGACGGCCAGGATCAGGAAGATGCTGCGCATGAAGTGGACTGGGAGGTCAGGGGTGGACCTTGAGGGCTCTCGCCCCGTAGCTGTGCTGGCGAATATCCACGAGGATGGCTGGGCGGTTGGGCAGGGTGTCTGCCCACGCTTCGGTTGGCATATCGGAAAGAATGATCAGGGAATGATCCTCCGGGACGTTCTCGACGATTGAGCTGAGGTCATGCGCTTCCGTGTCACTACGCCGAAGGGCGCGGGTGAGAGAAACGAGGAGAGACCCGAAGCTGCTCCGTGATACGACGGAAAGCGGTTGCCATTCGTTGAAGTCGGCGACAAAGGTTGTTGGGATCCCATGCTCCCGGAGGTGCCTGAGGGTTCCGCAGGCCAGGGAGAGGGCCCATTCGAAGCGATCGGCCCGGATCAGTTGCCCAGACATACCGAAGGAATGGAAAATGACCTTGCAGTGCCGGGGATAGAAGCCGGGGGGGTCGTTCTCCCGGATGCGTAAGCCCCGGCAGCGGGTGAGGGAACGGGCGGAGGCCGGCCAGTGGATATGCTTGGCCGGATCGCCAGCTTGCCAGGGCCGGATTCCTCTTAATTCCCCCGGGGCGTTACCCGGGGTGATGCCGGGAAGGAGGGAGGCATCATGGAGGGATCCCTGGGTCGAGAGCTCCCGGGGCGTCAGGGGGCGGGGGAAAACCAGCAGCTCATTGGTCAGCACCCCTGAGGCTTTCACCGAGAAGAGGCCAAGGGGCATGTTGGTTTCGAGGGTGTAGTCGTGCTCGAGGTGGGCACTGCGTCCTGGGATGGAGCCGCGCAGATGGACCTCTGAAGATGATCCCGCGGCTGTCCAGGGAGCAAAGGTTCTGATGTCGACCTGACCCGCGAGCCTCAGCTCGATCTTGATGTTGAAGGCATCGAGCAGACTACGGTGGTTGTGCAGCAGGACCCGGAGGTCGAAGGAGTGATCGGCATAAACTCGTGTTGGCGCCCGCAGGCTGAGAGAGAGCCTTTTCAAGTTCTTCCGGACAAGAACCCATGATCCCGCGAGGAGAAGGCTACCGCTTGCTCCCAGAGTAATCAGGATTCCGTCGACCCGGAAAAAGCCCAGCACTGCAAGAGCGAGGGATGCGCCGAGGAGGATGGCACCGCGGGGAGTGAGCATGGGGAAATCTGGCGCTGGGCAGGAGATTGGGCCGGAGAGGCTCACGCCGGTCAGGGGACCGGGGTCTGGTCGAGAGCGGTGTTCAGGATGGGGTCCGGGTCCAGGGTGTCCTCGGTGAGGAGGCGGTGGCGCAGGACGTGAGGATAGACCGCCTGGACGTGGTCAGGGTGCACAGCCGACTGGCCCTCCAGCAGGGCAAAGGCTCGAGCGGCGGCTTGAAGAGCAAGGGTTCCACGAACGGAAACGGCGTGGTCCTGTCCCGTCAGGGACCTGGCAGCCTGGCACAGGGCCAGGAGATAGCGTTGAAGATTTTCGGAGATGGAGAGTTGAGTAACTTCCTTCTGAAGAGCAGTCAGGTCCTCCAGTGGAAGAACGCATGGGGTGCTCTCCTGTGAGAGGGTTCCGCTTCCGTGAAGCTTGAGGATATCCAGTTGGCAGGTTTCCGGTGGGAGGGCCATCGGAATGGACAGGAGAAACCGGTCAAGCTGTGGCTCGGGCAGGGGAAAAGTTCCGGTAGAGGAGGTGTCATTCTGGGTGGCTACCACCAGAAAAGGGTCGGGGAGTTCCTTGGTTTCCCCATCAATGGAAACCTGCCTCTCGTTCATCGATTCGAGGAGGGCGGACTGGGTCCGGGGCGAGGCGCGGTTGATCTCGTCGGCGAGGAGCAGGTTGGAAAAGACGGGACCGGAAACGAAATCGAATTCACCGCTTTGCTGACGATAGATATTGTATCCGATAATATCTGAGGGAAGCAGGTCCGGGGTAAACTGGAGCCGCTTGAAGATGCCGCCAAGGGATGAGGCGAGAGTGGAGGCCAGCGAGGTCTTGCCGATCCCGGGAGGCCCTGTCACGAGGGCATGGCCCCGGGCAAGCAGGGCGGTTAGAAGCAGATCGGCCGCCTGCTCGGAACCAAGGATCGTCTCATTTAGGGTAGCGCGAAGGGTCTGAAGAGAGTTGTGAGGCACGTAGATGAGTTACCCGCGAAACACGGCGGAGAAAATGGGAAATTTCCACGGTTTCGGGAGTTAGCCGGTTATTTCCGCTTACAATGGAACGCTTAAGAGGCGCCGCGAGGTGCCTCGCTGGGATTGTGGAGGGTTTAGTCGCGTCTCATTTCAGCGGCTACTTTTGCGATGGCTTCGGGGTAGATCCGATGCTCTTCGATCTGAATCCGGGAGTGGAGACTCTCGGCGGTGTCGTCAGATAGCACGGGGACCGCTGCCTGTGCGACGATTTGGCCTGTGTCCATCCCTGCGTCGACATAGTGCACAGTACACCCACTTTCCCTTGCTCCTGCCTCCAAAGCCTGAGCCCAGGCGTTCAGGCCGGGATAACTGGGAAGCAGGGAGGGATGTATATTGAGGATTCGCCCGCCGAAGGTATCGAGAAGGGGAGCGCGCAGCAGGCGCATGAAGCCAGCGAGGCAGATCAGCTCGACACCGGATTGATGAAGGGCCTCGGCGGTTTCCTGTTGTGCTTCTTCCGGAAATTTAGAGGTTAGGCCCCGACAGTCTATGAGCCCCGTTCGAAGCCCCGCCCGGGTCGCCCTCTCCAGGATGTAGGCGTTGGGGATATCACTGAGCACCAGGACGATCTCGGCCTCAAGCGTGCCGGCTGTGATGGCGTCGAGGATGGCCTGCATGTTGGAGCCGGAGCCGGAGCCGAGAATACCGAGGCGGATCACAGCTGAATGTTAGGAGAGAAGGAGCGAAGAGACAAGCGCTCCGGGGGCCGTCTTGTAGAGTGTCCCGGCAGGGTTGCAGGGGCCTTGCAGAATTTCCTGTCGGGTGGCTTTCACTTGCCCCGGAAGAGGGTGACCCGCATAGTCCGGGCGCTGTGAAACTTGCGTGCGCTGTGCTTCTTACGATCGGGTGTGGATTGGCATTGTGCTCTTGTGAAACGGTTGATGACCGCAGGGCGGGCGGGGGGGCCTTCGGGAACTCCTACCTTGGCAAGCGCTTGGATTCGAACAATCCGGATCTCGACGGCAATCCTGATGAAAAGGGAAAGACTGCGCCTCCGTCCTACCAGCGGTGGCGGAATGAATAAGTGGAAGCTTCTAACGAAAATCAGAAAAAATGCATGACCCCCGGATCGACCAGCTGGCGAAACAATTAGTTCGCTACTCCACTAATCTGAGACGGGGGGAAAAGGTCCTCATTGATCTTTATGATGTTCCGGACGAGGTGGGGATCTCCCTGGTCAGGGAAGCTCGTAGACGGGGAGCAGTCCCTTTTGTGACGGTGAATTCCCTGCGGGTCGCGCGGGAACTTCTCAATGGGGCGACGGATGAGCAATACCGGCTTCTTGCCAAGCACCGGATGGCTGAGATGCGGGATATGGACGCCTACATAGCAATACGTGGTAGCCATAACATTGCTGAACTGAGCGATGTGCCAGCCGGCCGGATGGACTTGGCCCAGGGGCATACCCGGAAGGTCCTTCGTCATCGGGTGGAGAAAACGAAGTGGTGTGTGTTACGCTGGCCCCATGCGGCGATGGCTCAGCAGGCAGGGATGAGCACCGAGGCTTTCGAGGATTTTTATTTCCGGGTTTGTCTTCTCGATTACAAGGCCCTCAAGCCCGCTATGAATGCCCTGGGCCGGCTCATGACGAAGACGGACCGCGTTCATATCAAGGGCCCGGGAACCGATCTCGAATTCTCCATCAAGGGGATTCCTGCCATTCCCTGTGGAGGGGAGTGCAACATTCCGGACGGGGAGTGCTTTACCGCTCCCGTACGGGATTCGGTAAACGGGGTAATTTCCCATAATGCGGCTACGATCTACAATGGGATTCCCTTTGATGGGATTGTGCTTGAATTTGAGAAAGGCAGGATCGTCAAGGCTCAGGCCGATGGGAAAGACAGGGCAATCAACAAGATTCTTGATGCGGATGATGGCGCTCGTTATGTGGGAGAATTTGCGCTGGGCTTTAACCCGGAGATCCGGGAGCCGATGCGGGATATCCTCTTTGATGAAAAGATCGCTGGTTCTTTCCATTTCACTCCCGGCCAGGCCTACGATGAAGCCAGCAATGGCAATAAGTCGAAGATTCACTGGGACATGGTCAGTATTCAACGCGCTGACCACGGGGGTGGAGAGATATGGTTTGATGGCAAACTTGTCCGGAAAGACGGAAAGTTCCTTCCGAAGTCTCTCCAAAAGTTGAACTGGTAGGATTGTCACGCGGGGCGCCGGGGTGGGCGCAGTTTCCGGGATTGTTCCGATGGGGGAGAGAGGTCGAATCGCCTTGGAAATAGTAAGGAAACCTGAAAGGCTGGAGGCCTGATGATCCGGCTGCTGGCACTATGGATGGGCTTTACCTCCATGGCCGGGGCTCGTGCCTATGTTGGCAGTGACGAGGAGGTTCCCTCCCCGGCCCGGGAATTCCGGGCAGCCTGGGTAGCATGTATTTATAATATAGACTGGCCCAGTAGCAAGGGGCTCAGCGCGAGGAAGCAGCAGGAGGAACTGACCCGCATTCTCGATAAGATGGCTTCTTTGCGAATGAATGCGGTCATTTTACAGGTACGTCCTCAGGCCGACGCAGTCTATCGCTCGAGAATTGAGCCATGGTCGCCATGGCTTACCGGGACGATGGGCCGGGACCCAGGCTACGATCCGCTGGCTTATTGCATTCAGCAGGCGCACGCGCGCAATATCGAGGTGCATGCCTGGTTTAATCCATTTCGGGCAGTGCCGCACAAGGATCACCGGGTTTCCCCGGATCATATCTCCCGGACGCATCCGTCCATTATCCGGAATTTCAAGGTGCACAAGTGGATGGACCCGGGGAACAGCTTCACGCGTCAACGCGCCCTGGATGTCATCATGGATGTGGTGCGGCGCTATGACGTGGATGGGGTTCACATAGATGACTACTTCTACCCCTATCCCAGCGTGGTTAACGGACGAGCCACGCCTGATTTCCCGGATGGCAGATCACCTGCTCAGCGGCGCGCCTTCGTGGACTCATTTGTTCGCACGATGTATTCCAAGGTTAAGAGTGCCAAGCCGTGGCTGCGGGTCGGCATCAGCCCTTTCGGAATATGGAAACCAGGGATTCCCCGGGGTACGACTGCCGGGGTTAACGCGTACGAGCATCTCGCAGCGGATTCGCGCAAGTGGCTGGCGTCTGGATGGTGCGATTACATGTCTCCCCAGCTTTACTGGAGGATCAAGGGGCCACAGAGCTATACGTTGCTTCTGGATTGGTGGCGTGCGCAGGGGCGGCGTCCGGTCTGGCCCGGCCTTGCTACGGCCCGTATCAAATCAAGTGAAGACCCCGGCCGGCCTGCCAGCGAGATGATCAATCAGGTGCGCCTCTCCCGTAGTATCGGAAAGAACTATGCCGGTCATATTCATTGGAGTGCGAAGTCTCTCATGCAGAACCGTGGCGGGGTAACCAGTGCCCTGGCGAAGAGCATATACACCCACCCCGCGCTTGTCCCCCCCATGCCCTGGTCAAGCAAGGCAGGGCTCCCTGCCCCCGGAGCCAGCGCCACTACTACGAGGGGCGCGACGCTCGTGCGTTGGTCTCGTGTTACGTCAGCCTCAAAATACGTGGTGCAGGCGCGCTACGGATCGCGCTGGGATACGTTTGCGGTCACTCACGGCAGCCGTCTTCAGGTTTCCCTGCGAGGCTCTCCCGACGCGGTAGCGGTGAGGGGAGTAAATCGATACGGAACGATTTCCAAGGCCACCGTGCTGCGGCGACGATAGGGGGAGGCCAGGGTGCTGAAGCGCCGGACTTAAGGTTGCGCTCTTGTGTTTTTGCTCTGCGGCGAACGGAGTCAGGGTGGGCAAAAGTAATTGCAAAAAACGGATAATTAATAGATAATAGCCTTCGTTCACCCCCTATATTCTGGACTCATGACCATTCGTCTCTTTGTCGCTTCGGCAGGACTCCTCATCTTTGCCTGGCTGGCGACCACCTATTTTCTGACCGTGCCCATGGAGAGCTATTCGCGCTCATCCCCCGGCACCTTGTCCTCACTCGCCGGGGATGATCCGAAGGTCGCAGCCACTGGGGAGGACCCCTCCTCCTACGTGCTGGCGACGGAGGAGTTTACTCGGGAATAGCCGCCGTGAAGCTGTTGCGGGGGCGACCTTTGCAGGGAAGGTGCCGCTATTTCTCGCTTGGGATTATTGCTGGGAGACCTTGTTCCATTTGCATACCTCGCAGCAGCGGAAACCATCCCTGTAAAACAATATAGCCGGAGCTTGATTGGGTAGTGGGCGTCAATCTTCTTCCTTGTTTCCTTCCGGGTGTCGTATTGTAACTCTGCCCTGCAAGATCACATCGGACAGCGAACGCTGAAACCCAACGATGGCCGTAAGCTTGAAATGTGCCGCCTGTGGCGCGGAAGTTGAATTTGAGGATCTCTCCCCGATGGTCGAAGAGACCTGCCCGGGATGTCAGGTCAAGGTGCGCTATCGGGAGTGTGACAAACAGATGGCCATCCCGGTCAGCATGAAGCTCCCGGAGGAATTCGCACCCGTGGATTTAAGTTCGGTGGCAGACAAGTCTTCCCTGCTCGTGGGGCGTTACAGGAAGCCATCTGAGGAGTCGGAGAGTGGCAGCAATGTAGAACTGATGCTGGCCAAGGCTCTGGAGTCACTGGCTCAGTCGATTGGGCACCTTGATGATCGGTTGACCCGACAGGAACAGGGCTCAGAGCGAGATGAAGAAAAGGGAGATGCGGAGGACCCGGCCTTCGAAAACAGCCCTGCTGAAGATGAGGGGTTGAAGGTTGTCGCCACCAATGAGGGGAGCGGGGAATCTGAAGTTGTTCATCTGGATCCGGAGGAAAAGGCGAAGTTCGGAGAGGATGAAAAGGCAAACCCCGTTGAAGCCCGGGTCCTTGTACGGCGCGAAGCGGCAAAGGCCGCTCATGCCTTTCAGCGGGAAAAGCAGGTCCAGGGAGATTGGGATGAACGGACAGCTCCTGCCAGCCGTCAGGTAGGAATTGGTTGGTGGATGGCTAACTACCCCAAGACTACCGTAGTGGTGAGCACGACCCTGATGTTGGGATTGATCGCGGCAACCATTTTCTGGATGGAGGATCTTGTTGCCGGACGGCAGCCTGTAAAGGAGCTAACTATTGTGGCTCCCGAGGGAACAGGTCTCAGCAGGCTCATGGCTGATGACCCTGAAGCCGCCATGGCGGAGACCGTAGCGCGAGGCTATCTCAATGCGACCAGCGCAAAAGCGGCGCTCCCCTTCGTGTGGGAGTCGGAAGTCATCAGGGATAAGTTTGAGAGCTACTTCAAGCCGCTTTCCCAGCCGGACTCCTACGAGCTCAAGTTGCAGGACCGTGGGGCGGGAAAGGATGGGAAGGCGACGTTTCTTTACCGGGTGGACATGCCCGGCGAAAAGGCTCGAAGGTTGCTTGTGCTCCCCGAAGGGGCGATGCCCAAGGTCTTCTGGGAGTTCTTTGAAGAGGTTGGGGATGTGTCCTGGGCCGACTTCTTGAGCCGCAAGCCGCAGAATCCGGCGGAGATGCGGGTGTGGCTATATCCTGTGGAGGAGTACGTAGAGGGCTATGAGGCAGCCAAGTGGCAGAGTTACATGCTTCACGATTACGCCGAGAAGCACAGGATTCTTGCCTACGCGCCCCGTGACCTGGGGGATGACTGGCAGATTTCTGATGCCCTTCGCAATGAGCCGGTGAGCTTTAACCGGCATGAGGCCGTGATGGCACTGCTGAAGCTGACTTATAAGTCCGAATTCAAGATTGGAGATTCTTCCGGAGCGGTAGCCGAGATCAACGATGTGATGGCGACTTCGTGGCTTCCTGAAGGCTTCAGGGCAAAGAGAGAGGATTAGGGATCAGGACAGGCCATTGCGCTCCAGGAGAGGTTGCAATTCGGGGTCACGCCCCATGAACTTGCGATAAAGTTCGTCGACCGGGCGGGAATTGCCCTTGCTCAGGATATCTTCCCGGAAGGCTTTACCGGTTTCCGGATTGAGGACTCCTTCGCGCCTGAAACGGGTAAAAGCGTCGGCATCCAGAACCTCTGACCACTTGTAGGAATAATATCCTGCTGCGTATCCGCCCGGGCTGTCGAAGAGATGGTTGAACTGGCGGGCAATGGTAGGAGTAGGCGAAGCAAGACCAGCCTTGTAGTCCTCCAGTATTTCACGGTCCACCTCGTCCAGGTCACGGTCGAGATAGAGGTGAGGTCGGATATGAAGTTCAAGATCGAGCTTTCCGAGGGCAAGTTGCCGCATGGTGGCCGAGGCGCTCATGTAGTTACGGGCTGCAATCATCTTCTCGAAAAGCTCGTCCGGAATGGGATTTCCGGTTTCGTGGTGCCTTGCAAAAAAGTCGAGGGATTCACGGTCCCAGCAGAAGTTCTCCATGATCTGGGAAGGGAGCTCGACCCAGTCACGGGGAACGTTGACTCCCGAAAGGCTTTTGATGGGGACGTCACTGAGCAGTTGATGGAGGAGGTGTCCGAACTCGTGGAAGATGGTCTCCACCTCGCTGTGGGTCAGGAGAGCGGGCTGATCTCCAATGGGCTTGGTGAGGTTTCCGGTAATCAGGCCCAGGTGCGGTTTGCGGGTTCCCCCATTGGCAGCGGGGAGGCCGGTCTCCAGATAATTCATCCAGGCTCCACCGCGTTTGGATTCCCGGGGATGCCAGTCGGCGTAGAATGACCCAAGGTGCTCGCCGGATTCAGGGTCATGAAGATCGTAAAAGCTGACGTCGGGGTGCCAGACTTCAATTTCATCATCGGAAGGATCGGATCCTGGCTCGCGATAGACACCGTCCCGGGGTGTGATGGTGACTCCGAAGAGGCGACTGGTCAGGCCGAAGAGCCCTTGCATTACGCTGGAGACCTGAAAGTAGGGCCGCAGGTCCTCATCATCGAAATCGTAGCGATCCTTTCGTTGCCGCTCCGCCCAGTAGGAGACTTCCCAGGGCTCAAGCGGAGCGACGGCACTACCGGTCTTCTCCGCCTTGTAGGCCTCGAGCTGGGCGCCTTCCTTCCTGAAGGCTTCCACGATTTTGTCGTGAAGGTCCTCAACGAATCCGATTGCCCGGGACCCGTCCCGCACCATGCTGCGCTGGAGCTTGAGGTCTGCAAAATTTGGGAATCCCAGTAGCTCAGCCTGCTCCTGGCGGAGCCTGACGATTCGCCATACTAGTTCCGAGTTGTCGAATTTTTCATTGAGCCCGATAGTGCCCCGGCCTTCGAAAATCTTTTTGCGGAGCTCTTCGCTGTCTGCGTATTGCAGAACGGGATAGAAAGAGGGAAACTGCATGGTAAAACGCCAGCGAGGTTCCTCTGTGGATCCGATACCCTTTGACTCAGCATCGGTGCGGGCGGCTGTCCGGCAGCTCTCAGGGAGGCCAGCAAGCATCTCCTCGTCCTCGACGATAAGTTCCCATGCCTTAACGGAATCCAGGACATTTTCCCCGAACTTCTTGGTAACTTCAGCGAGCTCGCTCTGCAATTCAGCCATGCGTGCTTTTTTTTCCGGAGGGAGATCCGCCCCGGCATCGCGGAACTCTGCACAGGTTTCCTCTATGAACCGTTGCGACACCTCATCCAGCTCCTTCGCCGCCTCCGAAGTAGCGAAGGATTTAAGAGTGTTCCAAAGCTCGGTGTTCAGTGGAATGGAGGCGTGGAAGGCGGTTACCCTCGGGAGCATCCTGTTAAGAGCGACCCGCTGGGAGTCATTATCCCGGACCGAGGAGAGATGATTAAGCCTCCCCCAGCCACGGGAGAGAGATTCTGTCGCCAGTTCAAGGGCGGCGAAGGTGTTTTCGTAGGTAACGCCTTCCCTCGGGAGAGAGCAGATTTCATCGATAAGGCCCTGCGCTTCTGCAATACCGGCTTCGATGTCGGCCTCAACCTTATCCGGGACAAGTTGAGACCAGCGGATATGGAAGTCGTCGGCAAGAAAGGGATGACTGGACATGGGCAGGAGCTTGGAAGTCGAAGCTCCGAATGTCAAAACCGTGGAGCCGTGGTGGGCGAGGAACTGGGGAAGGCCTGTGATCCGGGATCCCGGGGGAACGCTGAAAAGAAAGAAGCCCCGCCGGAGACCAATCCGACGGGGCTCGACCGATTCTTAAGACTGCAAAGAAGAAAAGAAAGGGTCGGGTGGCGGGGCAACGGGTGCCGCCCACCGATGACATGAAACGATGAATCGGGGGAGATTCGTACAAGAATTTTATTTCCTGCAGGAACAATTTCGCTACGGCCTATTTTCCAGAGAAAAATCCACGCTGCTTCTCAGAAATCGGCATTCCCAGAAACTCCAGAACACTTAACATATCTTCCCAGACTTTGCGCTTCTCGCTCACGGCGGAGTCGTTGTGAAGAAGGTAGGAGGGATGGTATGTTACCCTTACGGGGATGTTTTCGAATTTGTGCCAGCTGCCGCGCATCCGGCCCACCGGCTGGTTCTCATAATCGAGTAACCCTTCCGCTGCAGTTCCTCCGAGGGCAACGATGCATTTTGGTTGCACGATACCGATCTCTGCCTGCACGAAAGGGAGGCAGGCCTTCATCTCCTCCGGGGTTGGTTTGCGGTTGTTGGTTGTCTGGTTTTTCAGGGCCGGGCGGAATTTGCAGATGTTGGAGATATAAACCTCTCCCCGGGCCAAGCCCATTGCCGACAGGATCTGATCGAGTTTCTGCCCAGCTCTGCCCACGAATGGCTCTTGTCGGCGCTCCTCCTCGTAACCGGGCGCCTCGCCTACCAGCATGATGTCGGCGGCAGGGTTACCGGTCGAGAAGACCATCTTTTCGCGGAGTGACCCCAGGGAGCGGGCGGGCTCCCAGTGTTCAGCCTGAGCCTTCAGGAACGCGATTTGTTCTTCAGGATTGGAGCCCTGGGCCTCCAGGCTTGGAATGGATGCCGGAGGCGCGGTGTGACGAGAACCGCTTTTCTGGGAAGCTGGCGGAAGAGAGTTAGATGCCGGAACCTTTCTTTTTCGCAGGCGCTTTCGCAGCACCTCCTTGGCGTTTTCATCAAGGCGCACATGCCTGACGCCCTCCCGCTCCAGTTGCGTGAGATATTTTATCAGGGGAGCGGTCCGGGACACGACCCAAGAGAAGCAGGAAGGATCAAGGGGCCCAAGCCTCAACTCCCCGGGAGTTTTGTGAATAAAGAATTGTTCAGGTCCACCTGTTAGACTAAAAAATGTGGCCGACTGCTAACTCGGCTTTATTGAAAATCACCTCACCCTGCCTTTTCTTGTGAAAATTTTGCTCCTGAAGATGGCTCTTGCAGCAGTTGCCCTTGGGGCGCTATCCAGCTGTAGCTTTTTCCAGCGCTCCACGGCCCAGCGCTCAATCGAGCAGCCTCGCCCTCTTTCCAAAGCGGCAGTGCCCAGGGTGGCTGGAGCTCCTTCCTGGCTGACCTCCCAGGGGCAAGCTGATGGGTTCCTGCCTGCAGAGGTTGATCTGGCTGTAAAAGCTGCCGCCGCGACCCTGCCACTGGACAAGCACGGGCGCCCAACCTACCCAAGTGAGAGTGTCCGGCATCGCTTCGTAAGAACAACCTCCTATTCCCATCAGGAGAATGAAGCGGGGGGGGCCTATGGACGGCTCAATGCGATGGGAACAGTCCTGAAATACGGGCGGGTCCGCAGCGCAGCAGCAGACTGGTCCCGTTATCCGGTTGGAACCGTCTTCAGGATCAAGGGGTTGCCGCATGTCTATGTTGTGGATGACTATGGCTCGTCTCTTGCGGGAACTAACACGATCGACATATATCATCCGAACCTCCGGCTCATGCGGAAATGGGCTACGCGGGATGCGGAAATCCATGTGATCAGGTGGGGGTCCTGGGAACAGGCTGCGAATCTCCTGCGGGGGCGTACGCAACATCAGCATTGCGCCCTCATGTATTACGCGGCCCTGGCCAAGATTCGAAGACAGAGGGTAGCACTTGGTGAGAAGCGGGGCACTCCCTCGCTATGATTGTTTGCCTCTGCGCCGTGAATGACCAAGGCTGAGCGAGCAGAATTTGTTCATGGGCGCCTTGCCGAGCTTTACCCGGAGACGCCGGTTCCCCTGGATCACCGGGACGCGTATACCCTGCTGGTAGCGGTTTTACTCTCTGCCCAGTGTACCGATGAGCGGGTCAACAGGGTGACCCCCGGCTTATTTGCCCTTGCCGACACGCCGGAGAGGATGATGCAGGTGCCTGTCCGTGAGATAGAGGAGGCAATCCGTTCCTGTGGGCTTGCTCCCCGGAAGGCCAGGGCGATCTCGGAATTGTCAGGGCTCCTCGTCGAAAATCACGAAGGCAAGGTCCCGGAATCCCTGGAGGCCCTTGAGGCTCTTCCCGGGGTAGGGCACAAGACAGCGTCAGTTGTCATTTCACAGGCCTTCGGGGTGCCGGCGTTTCCGGTGGACACTCACATTCACAGGCTCGCCCAGCGCTGGAAGCTCTCCAGCGGGAAGAATGTTGCTGATACGGAGCGCGCGCTCAAAAAGCTCTTTCCCGAGGAATCCTGGAACAAGTTGCACCTGCGGATTATCTTTTATGGCAGGGAGCATTGCACCGCTCGGGGGTGTGATGGACGTGTCTGTGACATCTGCCGGACCCTTTTTCCCCGGCGCAAGGCCCCGGTGCAGACGAAGAAGGCATGAGTGACGGTTCGCGGGGCGAGGGAGAATCTTGTCCTCTCCTCATTCGGGTGAGGTCCAATTTCTTGTTTTTTTGGCTCTTCCCGGGTTTGCAGGTCCCAAAGGTCAAGCCTCGATAGGCGGAACAGGATAAATTTTTTCAAAAGCAGTCTTTACTCACACCCTTCACCTTACAAAATCGCGCGCCCTCGATATTGGGTCAGCACCCAGAGGCTACGAACCCGGACTCTACCATGATTTATACAACCAGGAAACGTCTCCTCAGCGTTTTTTCGCTAGTTCTCACCTCCCTCTTTGTCTCTGCACCCGCTCTAATGGCGCAGGATTCCGGGGGTGGCGGCAAAGATATGAACGCTCTTGAAAAATGGGTTCTCAGCGGAGGCTGGCCTATGATTCTGATCGCTCTTGCGATTATCGGCCTTCTGGCTCTCAGCGTTTTCAATTTCATCAACCTGACCAAGCCGAAGTTCTGTCCCGATGATCTCAAGGCCGCGCTCCTTGACCACATGATGAACTGCCGGGTGCGCTCCGCCATCGAGCTGGCAGCATCTCATCCGAGTTACCTTGGGCGCATGCTCGCTTACTCCCTTCCGAATATCGATGCCACCAAGCCGGAAGACCTCGGTCGCGATGGAGTCGAGGATGCCGTTGCGGACTTTACCATCAACGAGAGCCGCAAGAACATGGTCTGGATCAACTACATCGCCCTGATTGCCCAGGCCGCTCCCATGCTCGGACTGTTCGGAACGGTCTACGGGATGGTTAACGCCTTCGGGGTTCTGAGTGCCACGGGGGCAGCGGAGCCTGCCCAACTTGCGGGGGATATCCAGATCGCGCTTCTTACCACCTTCTGGGGCCTGCTTACCGCCATCCCATCACTGGTTGCCTATTTCTATTTCAAGAACAGGCTCAATAACCTCGTGGCGGAGGCCCACCATACTTCCGAGGAATTGATCAATGCCTCGATCCAGACGGTCAACCAGGACGCATATCTGGCTAAGATTCCGGAAGGAATCGCCGTTTAAATTGACGGGGCAGGTTTTGTGCCCCGGCAACCCAATCAGTCTGTACGATGGCTTCCAGTAAACTGCGCGCTGCCCAGGAGGAGCAGGACGACGATACGCAGGTGGACATGTCGCCCATGATCGACATGGTCTTCCTGCTGCTGATTTTCTTCATCGTCAATGCAACCCTGATCATCGTTGAGATGGACAAGCGGGTGCAGGTTCCGATCGCCCGCTATTCGGAAAAGCAGAATGACAAGATGGGCCGGATCGTGATCAACGTCTACAGCGATGAGCATGCCGGCGAGGGGCGATTCCGGATGGCAGACGGCAAGGAGGTCTTCGCTGATGACGACGATATGGTAGATTTTATCAAGAAGCAGAAGGAAGAGTGGACTAAGAAGCAGCAGAAGGCCCGTCTGCATTTGAGGGCTGATGGGAAGGTGCATTTCACGTATGTTCGTCGTGCGATCCGGGCAGCTGCGGCCGCAGGCATCAATGAGGTTATCTTTGTGAGCCTCTGGTCCCGTAACAATTAACCTAGGAGAGAGCCCCGATCCCATGGCCAGACATCGTCGCGTTACCAACCTCGAGGAAGACAAGCCCGAACTCAGCATTTCTCCGCTCATCGATATCTGTTTTCTGCTTCTTATCTATTTCCTGGTGACAACCACCATCAAGCAGAAGGAGAGGGACAACAGCATGGCCCTGCCCTCAGCCGCACCTTCCGAGGCTCAGCCGGATATTCAACCCTTCTTTATCAAGGTCAGCAGCGATGGCCATATCTTTGCAAACGTGGGAGCGGCCCAGGAACTGCTCGACACGGAGGTGCAGGGTGCGGAGCGAACGCTTCCCCTGCTCGATCAGCGTCTCGAGATCTATGCCGCGGCCGCCAAGGCTGGAAGCAACAAGCCCCTCGTTCAAGTTTACGTGGAAGCCGAGGCCGAACAGCAAAGAGTCTCAGATGTTCTCAACCACTTGGCCAAGCACGACATTACTACGGTCACCTTTACGGACCTCGTAGCTCAGGATGAGCAGAACAAATAGGGTATAGTCGCCCTGCCCCCTTCGCTTGCCTGCAGCGATTTTCTGAGGGATCCTCAGGCACTAACCTAAGAAAATTCCAGTATGTGCGTTGGTATTCTTGCCGGCCGACCCGGTTTTTGAGAAAATATCCAACCACCCCAGAAATCCCATTCGTCATGATCCAACTCACCAAGAACCGAATCCTGTGTGGCCTTGTGGCCCTTTGCGCCTCGTTCTGCCTGCCCGGGGAATCACTCGCTCAAGGAGGGGTCGATACCGCCTGGTCCAACTCGTTGACTGCGATGAAGGCCAAGAAGTGGGCGGAAGCCCATGCCATTCTGGCCAAGGCTGTTGCCACCTATGATGCCCGTGCCAAGACTCTCTTCGGGCCAAAGTTCGGATGGTTCTGGTACCACAAGGGGTATTGCGAACTCAAGCTCAGGCAATGGGAGGCGGCCATGGAGTCGTTCAAAATGTGCTACACCAAGTATCCCAACAAGAATGCCGGAGGAGCGGGATTGGATGCGGCTACCGCAGGAAGCTTCAATTTTTATCACAAGAAGGCCCTGCTCAAATGGGGAGATGCGGCTATTGGAGCCCAGGAGTGGGAAGTGGCGATCAAGATGTACAAGAAATTCCTGCAGGAGCGTGATCCCAAGAAGGACGGCTTCCAGCGGGGGGCTTTTTACGTCAATATGTCGAAGGCTCATTTCAAGCTGTTCCAGGTTCCGGGAGGAATTGAAAACCTGGAGATCGCCATCGATAACAAGGAAACCTTCCCCACCCCGGACGAGGGAATAATGGTTGGCTTCCAGGATCTCGTGGAAGCGGTAATCGAGAAGCAGAATGAGCAGGCCCTGATGGATTTTCTCGACAAGCACCGGTCGGACATCCGGCTGGAGCCATTCAAGATGCACCGGTTTGTTCCCGTTCTCATGAAGCTCGCCGCGGACGCCCTGACAGCGGAGATGGAACGGTCAGCTTTTGAGCTTTATGCCCTGGTGCCCAGTACCAAGGCGTCCATTGACGACATCAAGGCCCGTCTCGCACAGGTGGGAACTTTTGAAAACCCCTTTCAGGATCCTCCTAAAAGCAACAGGCAGATTGAAAAGAAGGTCATGGAGGAAGACCTTGAGGAACTGAACAAGCAGTGGCGCTCGGGAAACCCCCATGAGGTGATTGCGACAGCGGCCACGGCCTACATTCACGAACAATATGGCAATGTTCGCGGTGCCTTTGCGGCCTACGAGCAGCTTGAGCTCTACTACAACAAGGCGACGAAGCGCGAAGAGTACCTCTACAACCTTGTGCGGACCTCGGCTATTATCGGCGAAGTGCTGGTGACCGAAAAATACGGAAGCCTGTTCCTGAAAACCTTCCCTGACAGCAAGCATGTGGAGTCGGTGCGCAGCATGATGCTGACCAGCCTTTTCATGGAAGGGGAGTATGAGAAATGCATTGAGGTTGCCACTGTCATGCTTCCCAAGCTGGCCTCACCATCCAAGCAGCATGATATCTGCCTGCATGTGCTGGGGGGAAGTTACTATTACACGGCTCAGTATGATATTGCCCGCAAGTATCTCGACGAACATGTGGAAATGTATGAGAAGAGCCAGTTCCGCATGGCTTCGCTCTACTTCCAAGGGTCGAATCTCTCCCGGCTCCAGTACTGGGGCAAGGCTGCTGAGCTTCTTGACGCCTTTCTTTCCAAGTATCCGGACCCGGGAAAGAATATCTATCTACCCTTTGCCCTCTATGACCGTGCGAACTGCCATTTTGCCGAGGATGAGCTGGACCCTGCGCTTGTGAAGATCAACCGCCTGGAGAGCGAGTTTCCCAACAGCGATATCATGGACATGGCCTTTAACCTGAAAGGTAATGTCCTCCAGACCCAGGAGGAATGGGATCCTGCTGAAACCTATTACAAGAAAGCGATGGAACTCGCCAAACGCCGGGAGAACACAATCGTGGTGGGTGAGTCGCTGTTTTATCTCGTCGGGTTGCTGGGTCAGGAGAAACGGGGAAAGGAGGAGAATCCGCGGGTAAAGGATGCGGTGCCCTACTACGATGAATTCTGGAAGGACCACGGGTCCGCGTCGCCTTACAAGGCCCAGACCGCGGTGGCCGGCGTACACCCCCTGACCGTTGTAGGCCGGGAGGATGAGGCCCTGGAAAGGCTGCAGGGAGTTATCGCAGAGCTTGCCTCGGTGGCTGGGGCCTTTGGGTTGGAGGAGGCTATCAATTCCTATACCCGGGCCTACCTGAAAAACAATAGTGAGGATCAGCTGAAGGAGCACTACTACAACTTCCCGGGAATTGATGCCGGGAACAAGGAAGCTCAGGCCCTTCTGCGTATCGCCCTGATCACCGTGTTTGAGGAAAAAGGGAAGAAGGCAGACAAGGAAGAGAATGCGAACGACAAGCGCCTTGCGGACGCGATGGTGAAGGTTCTTTTTGCGGACCTTAAGGATGAGTTCCAGCCAGCCCAGCTGACTAACTATGTTCTGGTGCGCCTCGGGGACTACCTGCGTGAAATGACCAGCAGCCCCCGGGCGGCCCTGACTTACTATACCGAGGTGGTCAGTCGTGAAGACCAGTCCTACCGGTTTAATGCGAATTTCGGCCTGGCCGACATCCTGGGGGACTCACAAAGTGCAACTGAAAAGCAGAAGGCAGTGGAAAGCCTTGAGCACGTCTACAAGAACGCCCCGCAGAAGAAGCAGCAGGAAAGAGCGCTTTACCGGATTGTCAGTATTCTGGCAGCAAAGAAAGACTGGGGGGATGTAACTACCCGCGCCAAGGAATACCTGACGAGTGAAGGTTATCGTCGCTATGCCGCCGAAGTCTCATTAATGCTGGCGGAGTCCTATGACAACCGGAGCCTGAAGGAAGACGCGATTGCGGCCTACAACAATACCTGGGCGAGTTATACCGGAATGATCCGGATCTCTGCCCCTGCGATGAAGCGGGTGATGGAGCTGGTCTGGGCCCGGAACAAGGGGTCGGATCATCAGCAGGCCTACGAAATCGGCTACAAGTTCTGTAAGTCGACCGTACGTCTCCAGTCCCAGATGAAGGACGAGGAGAAGGCTATGTGGGAAGAGGTCAGGGAACTCGTTCAGGAGTACGAGGATCATAGCTCCACCGAGAAAATTGTAGAGGAGAAGAAAAAATAGCCGCGGGGCGACCAAGGCGAACACCTAACCGACTGAGATCATGAACAAACTAGTTTTCAGCCTGACCCTTCTCATTGCCTCTGCGGCAAAGGTTGCTGCCGCGGATGCCATGGCCGTAATCAGCTACATCGAACCGATCAGCAAGCAGGAGGACGTCCTGAAGGTGTGGATCACCGCGGCGAGTACAACGCAGGTTGAATACAAGACGACGCCGCAGAGCCTGAACCGGACCCGGCTCAAACGTTCGGCTATCAAATCGATATACTTCTTTGAGCCGCCTGTCTTCAAGGAGGCGATGGATCTCTATGAGAGCCGGGATTACCGGGGGGCACGTGATAAATTTTCCGAGTGCAAGACAGCTTACGATAAGCTGGACAACATCAAGGGTAACTACAGCACCTTGGCAGGGTTCTACGAGATGGAAACATGTCGCAAGATCTTTGACCTTGAGGCTCTCAACAAGCTGCTGGACGTTTATCAGGCTGATACCCTGCAGAGGGAGCACCAGCGGAACCAGCTGGAAGTGTATGCGGTCTGGGATGCGGTACGAACCAAAAGCTGGGCGCGGCTCGATGCCCTCGCCACGGAAATAGTGGTTAAGAAGCAGTGGATCGGAGAGCACCTGGCCCAAATCAAGTACTGTCACGGGCTTGCTCTTGAAGGGTTGGGTCGTGATACGGATGCCCTGATTGCCTTTAGCGGAGCCTTTACCGCGGATTACACAGCGTCGGAAGAGCTGACCCAGGCGGCGGCTCTGGCCTGCCTCAGGGTTATCAAGGCAAATGATGAGGTGAGGCTGGCGATCCAGCTATGGGGGACGGAGGATGAAGATCCTAACGCACCCGGCTATTTTCTTCTGCAGGAGGCAGTTGCGATGTGTGATCTCTGGAAAAAATCCCTTGGGAGCGGGAAGCCGCTCCCTGCGGAATTCTCCTCGTTCCTGCGTTACCGCGAGGACAATAAGCCTAAGCCGAAACCCAAGGCTGCCGCTGAGAAGCCAGCGGAGGAAGATGGGGAAGATGGGGAAGATGGGGAAGACCCCGAGGAATAATTCGGGCGTGTAACCCTGCCTCAAGGAGGCTGCGATTCGTGGGGCTCGCTTCTGGGCTCAGGGAAATTGGGCTCAGGGAAATCTCAGGACTCAGGCGCTTGGCTTGGCATTTCGGCCTTCGTCGATGAGGTGCCAGAACTGCTTGGATTGCGCTAGTTCCTCGTCTTCGCCCCCGAAGGGAAGCTTGGATCGGAAAAGAAAGTCCTGAAAGGTGTTCTTGTGAAGGACGCGGTGAACCTTCACATGGTCATCAAGGACCTCAAAATAGAAACGCCAGTCCCGGGAGCGGAATCGATAGAGCTCCTTTCCATCTCTCTCGATTTTTCCGAAACGCTCATCCTCAAGGTGCTGAAGATCTTCTTCACGGACCTTGAATTCATCGAGGAGTTCAAGCTGTTCCAGTGTGCCGAGCTGGGAGATCTCGGCCGCGCTGATTTCATTGAAGACAATCTGGAGCACGGGGGATGCTACACCGTAGCGAGGAAGAGGAAATGGGAAAAAGGCCGATGATTCCCTCCGCTGGCAGGGAAACGGCGTTCTAGTGATCGTTCTAGTGATCGTTCTAGTGATCGTGGGAGTGATCGTGGGAGTGATCGTGGGAGTGATCGTGAGAGTGATCGTGAGAGTGATCGTGGGAGTGAGGGAGTTTCAAGGTGTGGGCGGCTTCGTGCTCCACGTGGTGAAAAATTTCGCGAAGCGGGATGCCACTCTCGGCAGCTGCCTGGCGGCAGTCTTCGTATTCCGGGGTGACGCGAGACTGCCCGCCGGGGAGGGTCGCGATTTTCACCCGGATCCGGCCGTATTTGGTTTCCACGGCCTCGCTTCGCCGGGGCAGGGAGTTGCGCTGCACGTTCTGACGGCGAACTCCGAGAGTGGAACTTTCGTGAAAAAGGAGGTGCTCAAGGGGGTTGGCGTGCTGAGGTTTGGCAAGGACCTGGACAAGTGTTCCGGGGCGCCCTTTCTTCATCTGGGCGGGAATGATCGAAACGTCGAGGGCACCGGAATCCATCAGCTGGCTGGCCAGATGCCCTACGAGCTCGGGGGATTCATCGTCGAGATTGGTTTCCAGTTGAACCAGGGTTTCGGTGAGAAGCTCGGGGGAACCCGTAGAGTTGCCAAGGATCAGTCTCAGGACGTTGGGGATCTCGAGATCATTGCTGCCCGCCCCGTATCCGATTGCATCGAGAGTGAGGGAAGGGATGGGGCCGAAGCTGTCAGCTACTTCCGAGAGGACGGCCGCCCCGGTTGGGGTCACCAGCTCCGCATCGATGTGGGTTCCCGCGACCGGGCATCCCTTCATGAGTGCAAGGGCAGCGGGTGCGGGCAGGGGGATCTGGCCGTGTGCTCCTGAGACAAACCCACGGCCGAGAGGGAAAGGTGAGACATGGACCTTTTCGATTCCCAGCACTTCCAAGCCGGCAAGAGTTCCACAGACATCAACGATGGCATCGACGCCGCCGACTTCATGCAGGTGCACCTTGTCGACAGTGGAATCATGAATGGCGGCCTCGGCCTCGCAGATCCGGGTGAAGATACGGATAGCGGTTTTCTTGACCGGATCAGATAGATCGCTGTCCTCCACTACCTTCCGAAGGTCGGCAAGGTGGCGCTCCGGGGTGTCATCATGGACGTGGACATCCACCTTGACGGCACTGAAGGCATTTTTAGAGACGCGATCGATGTGAAGGTGGAAGTCCTTGAGGTGGAGTTTGGCGAGCTCCGCCTTGAGTTCTTCCGGGGGAAGCCCTGCGTCTACGAGGGCTCCCAGCATCATGTCCCCGCTTGCTCCCGCAATACAGTCGAAGTAGGCCGTGCGCATAGATTGATTGGAGCGGGGATTTGAATGGAAGAAAAGCCCCAAGGGGCGGTGCTGTCAGACAGGGGCTGCCGAGCTGAGGATGGAGCTTGCCACCATTGCGGCCCCGAAACCGTTGTCAATGTTGACCACCGATACTCCGGAGGCGCAGGAAGACAACATGGCGCGGAGGGCCGCTTCCCCTCCCCGTGAGACGCCGTATCCGACGCTGGTGGGAACCCCAATGACTGGACATGCGACCAGACCACCAATGACGCTGGTCAAGGCTCCCTCCATTCCTGCGACGCTGAGGATAACGCCCGCGCCCCGGAGTTTTTCCAGCTTGGCGAGCAGGCGGTGGAGCCCGGCGACGCCCACATCCGTGAGGCGCTCGACGCGGTGTCCGAGGAACTCAAGGGTCTGTGAGGCTTCCTCAGCCACCGGGAGATCTGAAGTTCCTGCGCATGCGACCACCGCATAGGGATGGCTGCTGGGCTCGGGCCGGGAACCCATGGTGATAAGGCGGGAGATGCTGTTGTACCCGGCTTCAGGGAGAGCCTCTGCCACTGCCCGCGCCTTGCGGCGGGAGACGCGTGTGGCGAGGGCCCGGTTGTGAGACTGGAAGATACAACTGAGAATCTCAATAAGCTGTTCAGCGCTCTTGCCTGCCCCGTAGACGACCTCGGGGACGCCCTGGCGCAGTTCTCGATGGGTATCGAGGGTGGTGTGCCCAAGTTCGCAGAAGGGGAGTTGCTTCAGGTTGTCGAGGGCTTCTGCAGTCGAGATCTCCCCGGCTGCGACCCGTGCCAGAAGTTCCTCAAGGTGTTCGGTTTTCATTTCTTCCTGAGGGCGTCATTCATACTGCCGGAGCGGAACCCGGCAAGGTCGAGAGAGGCATAGAGAAACCCTGCCTCCTTCATGGCGGCGATGATCTGTTCTCCCTGTTCCACGGCTCGAGGGAGCTCGTCAGGACTTACCTCGATGCGGGCTACCTGGTCATGATGGCGAACTCGCAACTCCCGGAAGCCAAGTTTGCGCAGGGAGTCCTCGGCCTGCTCCACCTGAGCCAGTTTCTCCGGGGTGACCTCCGAACCGTAGGGGACCCGGGACGAGAGGCAGGCGTTCGCGGGGCGGTTCCAGTTGGAGAGGCCCAGTTCCCGCGCCCAGTTCCGGATTTCCTCCTTGCCGACCCCGGCTTCCTGGAGAGGACTGCGGACCCCGTGTTCCCTCGCGGCTCGAAGGCCGGGGCGATGGTCTCCGATATCGTCCGCATTGGTGCCGTCCAGGATCCAGTCGAACCCTCTTTCGCGGGCGAAGTCGATGAGGCATTGGTAAACATTGGTCTTGCAAAAGTAGCAGCGCTGCGGGTCGTTGCGCTGGTAGCGGGGGTCCTCGGTCTCCTTACTCCTGACCAGTTCGTGGTCGGCTCCTATCTCCCGGGCAATATTCCGGGCTGCCTCGAGGTCACTTCGGGCCAGGCTGGGGGAGACGGCGGTAATGGCTACCGCATTGGCCCCGAGCCTCTCGGCGGCCAGTCGTAGGACGAGGGTGCTGTCGATCCCGCCGGAGAAGGCGACCAGAACGCGGCCACAATCCTTGATGATCTTGGAGGCGAGGTGACGGGGAGAATCATTCATGGGACAAAAGCGGTTGCAGCACTACGCAAAGCCATCAGAACCGGTTCGGCAAGGCGGCAGGCAGGGAAAGCGGGGTTTTCCAGTTCCACGGGTGGGATTCCTTGTTCCGGGCGACCCGGGAAAAGAAAGGGCCCATGCTTTTGCCTCGACAGAAAGCCCGGGTCGTGACAGTTGTGCCGCTGATGAACATTTGGGCCACGGCACTCCTTCTTTCCGTGCTACGACTCGGACGATAGTCCGGGTTCATATGCGTATTGGTCCAGATCCTGTTTCCCGGTTTTCGGGGTGCACTGTGTCCAATGCGCTTGCCAAGGCCCTGACAAAAGACCAACACCACCGGATCAAACCATGAACACCCAGAACATCCGAAAGTACCGACCCTTTCCCGAGGTTGGCCTTACGGATCGGCAATGGCCCGACCGGACGATTACCACGGCACCCATCTGGTGCTCGGTTGATCTCCGGGATGGGAACCAGGCCCTTCCTGTTCCAATGAGCGTGGAAGAGAAGCTGGAGATGTTCGATCTCCTGGTGGAGGTGGGATTCCGGCAGATAGAAGTTGGGTTTCCCTCGGCCTCGGAGACGGAGTTCAATTTTCTCCGTCGTCTGGTTGAGGACAAGCTGATCCCGGATGAGGTGCAGGTGCAGGTTCTGGTACAGGCAAGGGAGCATTTGATCCGTCGGACCTTTGAGGCGCTCGAGGGGGTGGAGAATGCCATCGTCCACATGTATAACTCCACTTCCCCGCTACAGCGGCGAGTGACCTTTGGTGACGCGAGCAGGGAAGATATCCGGAAGATGGCGGTTGATGGGGCGACCATGGTCCGGGAGCTGATTCCGACGGTCCCGGGAACCAGCATTGACCTTGAGTATTCACCGGAATCGTTTTCTGACACCGAGCTGGATTTTGCACTGGAGGTCTGCGAATCCGTCATGGAGGTGTGGGCTCCTACTCCGGAGAAGCCGGTCATTCTGAATCTGCCTGCGACGGTGGAATGGACGACACCCAATATTCATGCTGACCAGATCGAGTGGTTCTGTCGCAATATCAGGGAGCGGGAGAGCGTGCATGTCTCGCTGCATACCCATAACGACCGGGGGACTGGGATTGCAGCAACCGAGCTGGGTCTGCTGGCGGGAGCGGACCGGGTGGAGGGGACTCTTTTCGGCAATGGGGAACGCACTGGAAATTTGGACATTGTGACGGCGGCATTGAACATGAACAGCCACGGGATCGAAACCGGACTGGACTTCACTGACCTGCCGAGAATCCGGGAGGTATACGAACGAACCACCCGAATGGAGGTTCCCGATCGCCAGCCCTACGCCGGGGAACTGGTGTTCACGGCCTTCTCCGGGAGTCACCAGGATGCCATCAAGAAGGGCTTTGACCGACGGGGCAGGGACTTGGCGGAGGGGAAGGGAGATATTGTCGAATGGGGCGTGCCCTACCTGACCATCGATCCGGAGGATATTGGCCGAAGCTATGAGGCAATCATCCGGATCAATTCACAGTCAGGGAAAGGAGGGGTCGCATACATCCTTGACCGTGAATATGGATTCGATCTTCCCAAGACCATGCACCCGCAGGTGGGGAAACAGGTCTATGACCTTGTGGACCAGCTGGGACGTGAGCTCAACCCCGGTGAAGTCAGGGATGCCTTCTTCAAGTATTTTGCCAATGTGGGGGAACCGTTGCATGTGACCGGCTATGAGCTCGACCAGCAGGAAGGCGAGCGGGGAATACTATGTTGCCGGGCAGATATTCTGATCAACGGCGAGAAACGCCAGATTGTGGGACTGGGCAACGGGCCCATAAATGCCTTCGTCCATGCGCTGGGAGAGGATGGGCACAAGGATTTTGTTCTAACCGATTACCGCTCTCATTCCCTGCGGGACGGATCCAGTGCGGATGCGGCTGCGTATGTCCAGCTCAAGCACGAGGATGGGCGATTGGTCTGGGGAGCAGGGGTTGACCCCTCTATCGAGATGGCGGGACTCAAGGCCCTGGTCAGCGCATGGAACCTCCTGCGGTAGGCCCTGCCTCCGAGGCGATGATATTGAAGGACTTCGGGGGTTTACGGGCTGCGCCGGGCTACTAGTTCGAGGGAATGAACTTTTTTGAGTCCACGCCCTCTGGTCTCAGGGAGAGGTTACCTACTTGACCTTGAGCACACCCTTCATGATCCCGAAGTGACCGGGGAACGTGCACAGGAACGGGTAGTCCCCGGCTGCACCGGCCTTGAAGACGATCGTTTCTTCCTCCTTGGGGCCAAGGATTTTGGTCTTGGCGACCACGAGGGCGGCAAGGGCGGGGTCCAGGGGGAGGTAGTCACCGGCCTTGTTCGCCACGCCTCCAATGGCAAATTTCGTAATGTCGGAACCAGGCTTCAGGATCACCACATTGTGGCCCATGGCCTCCTTGGGAAGGGCTCCAATATTCTTGAAGGTAATCGCAATGGTCTGTCCCGACTTGGCCTCGATTTCACCCTTGTCGTATTTCATCTGGTCGTTGCCGGTAATAGTGACCTTGACGTCAGCCTTGGCGGCATCGGCCTTCGCATCTGCGAGACTGATTGCGGTGGTCAACGCTACGGCGGCGGTGGTGAGGAGGAACTTCTTCATATCGGCGGGAAGATGGGCCGTGTTTCTCTCTACGCAAGCAAATCTTTCTGGTCCGGCCGTGCGAGAACAAGGTGCCGTCAAGCTGGGGCATCCGAAGGCGGCCCCTGATACTGGCTCTTCCGGGAGCTGGGATCCTCCAAGGACGGGAGAGCAATGAGTTGCAGGCTCATATGATGGGATGATCGGAGCTCTCCGGGTGTAGCCGGGGGTCAGGGCTTCATTGCTTTTCGCAGGAAGGGGGAGGTGCGGGAGGTCTTCGACTTGGCGACCTTTTCCGGGGGACCTTGAACAACGATGCGCCCCCCCGCCTCTCCTGCCTCGGGGCCCATATCAATGATGTTGTCCGCTTCCGCCATGATTCCGGTGTGGTGCTCCACGACCACGACGGTATGTCCCTCGTCCACCAGCCGATGAAGTACGTCGATCAGTTTCTTTACATCTTCAAGGTGGAGACCGATGGAGGGTTCCTCGATCAGGTAGAGGTTGCCCTGGGGCTTCTTCGTCTTTACTGCGGTCTTACTGATCCGGCCGCGGGTGAGCTCGGTGACGAGCTTGATGCGCTGTGCTTCGCCACCGGACAAGGTGGGGCTGGGCTGCCCGATCTGGAGATAGCCGAGGCCGGTGTCCCTCAGCAGGGAGAACGTGCGGTGTAACTTGGCGTGGGCGGAAAAGAACTCGGTAGCCTCATCGATGGTCATGGCCAGAACATCACCAATGGAACGGCCGTTATAGCGGATTTCGAGGGTAGCAGGGTTGTATCTTTTTCCGTTGCAGGCATCGCAGTGAGTCCAGGTGGAGGGAAGGAAGTCCATCTCAAGCTTGATCCGTCCGTTGCCCTTGCATTCGGGACATTGGCCGCTTGAGTTGTTGAAGGAAAAGCGTGAAGCCTCGAATCCCCTCAGGCGTGCCTCCGGGAGCTGAGCGAACAGCTTGCGGATTTCGTCGAAGATCTTCACGTAAGTGGCGGGACATGAGCGTGACGTCTTGCCAATGGGAGACTGGTCCACCTCGTAGCAGTGCCGGATGGATTTGTTCCCGGAAGCAGAGGCCCAGGATTTTTCGGGCTGACGCTTGAACAGCTCTGCGATTGTGCCTCGCATGAGAGAGGATTTTCCACATCCAGAGATCCCGGTGATGACGGTCAGGCACTGGAGCGGGAGCCGGAGCTCAAGGTTCTTGAGGTTGTTCAGGGAGCATCCCTTCATCCGGAGCCATCCGGTTCTGGCGGAGGCCTTGGGGAGGGGCCGGCGTGCCCCGCGGACCGGATGGACGAGGGGATGGGCGAGAGCACGTCCGGTGATGGACTTCTTGAGTCTGCGAATTTTCCCGAGCGATCCCGAAGCAATTATCTCGCCTCCGTCGCGACCCGCCCCGGGACCCAGGTCGATGATGTGTTCGGCCCGCTCCATGGTTTCGTCGTCATGTTCGACCACAAGAAGGGAATTTCCCTTGTCGCGCAGGGTCTCGAGGGTCTTCAGGAGCTTCTTGTTGTCGCGGGGGTGAAGGCCGATCGTTGGCTCGTCGAGAACATACAGGACGCCCCGCAGGTTGGATCCGAGTTGGGCCGCCAGACGGATGCGCTGGGCCTCTCCACCTGAGAGAGTCTTGGCAGAACGGTCCAGCTGAAGGTAGCCGAGGCCCACTTCCTCGAGGAAGTGCAGACGTTGTGCGATTTCTGGAAGAATGTCGCGTGCGATGGTGGCTTCCCTCCCCGAGAACCGGAACTCCTTCACCACGGTTGCGGCTTCTGTCACCGGGAGGCGGGCAAGGTCCTGAATGGCCCGGCCTTGAATGCGAATGGCCCGGGTTACTTCATTGAGTCTGCTTCCTTCGCAGTCGGGGCAGGGGATCAACTCGTCCTTGTCGGTTCGGTCGAGCTTCCGGTCAAATTCGATTTCGGCTTCCGTGATGGAATTATAGCCAGTGTTGTTTCGCCTGTTGGGGCGACGCCGGGTTGCTGCAATCACACCATGACCCCGGCAGGTCTTGCACCATCCCCTTGGGGAATTGAACGAGAAGTGCGCGGGGTCCGGTGCCTCGAAGGAGCGACCGGTTGCCGGGCTCACCCGGGCTCTTGAGAAGGGGTGCAGATGGTTTTCCTGGTCGAGGATGCGCAGGGTGCCCTTTCCCAGTCGGAGGGCTTCTGTGACTGCTGCACGGAGGTCAGCAAGGCGGACGCCGCGTCTGGGAACATGGAGAACGAGAATATCGATATCGTGCTCCTTGAACCGCTCCAGTCGCTCGAACCCGGCGACCTCGACCCACTGGTTGTCGACGAAAAGACGGGTGTAGCCCTTGCGTCCGGCCCAGTCCGCGACATCGGTGTGGAATCCCTTCCGGCCCCGGATCACGGGGGCGAGAAGATCGAGGGGGCCTTGTTCCAGTCGGGCGCGGATTGACTTCACGATGGCGTCCTCGGTCTGCGGGATCACAGGTTCTCCAGACTCAGGACAGTGCTGGGTTCCGAGTTTTGCATAGAGCAGGCGGAGGAAGTGATAAACCTCTGTTACGGTTGCTACGGTTGATTTGCCTCCTCCCTGGGAGATTCGTTGCTCGATTGCAACCGTGGGAGGTAGCCCCGAGATCCGATCGATATCAGGTTTTTCCATCTGCTCAGCAAACTGCCTCGCGTAGGGCGACATTGAATCGAGGAAGCGCCTTTGCCCCTCGGCGAAAATGATATCAAAAGCCAGGGTTGATTTTCCGCTTCCGCTCAACCCGGTGACCACCACGAACTTATCGCGTGGGATGGTGACATCGATGTTCTTGAGATTGTGTTCCCGTGCCCCGGAGACTCGGATTGTGTTTTCGGAAGGCTCCCTGTCAGAGCTGGCGGGCACTCTCCTGCCGGGGGGGGCTTTTCGGGCAAGAAGCGGAGCGAGGTAGTGGGCGGTCTGGGTCTTTGTGCTGGCGATTTCCTCGGGTGTTCCAACGGCAATGACCCTTCCGCCCTCCGTCCCGGCACCCGGACCGATATCAATCAGGTAGTCGGCACTCTTGATCACGTCCAGATTGTGCTCGATGACAAGTAAGGAGTGGCCGGCGTCAACCAGGCGCTGAAAAACGGCGAGAAGTTTCTCGATATCACCGAAGTGAAGGCCGGTGGTCGGCTCGTCGAGAATGAGAAGCTCTGATGATGCTTTTCGGCTGGAGAGGGCCTCCATGAGAATGGTGCACAGCTTGAGCCGCTGGGCCTCTCCTCCGGACAGGGTATTGAGCGGTTGACCAAGACGAAGATAGCCAAGACCAAGGTCTTCGAGTGGTCTGAGGGCGAGGAGGATCCTGGCCTTGAGTCCTGCTTCCTTGGTAGCTGCTCTCCTGGTGGTTTCCGCGGCGCCCCGGGCGAAGAAGGAGAGGGCCTCGGTCACGGTCAGCTCCAGAACCTCTGCGATGGTCTTGCCTTCGAAATGGATCTCGAGGGCAGACTGGTTATATCTGGAGCCGCGGCATTCCGGGCATGTCAGGTAGAGGTCCGAAAGGAACTGCATCTCGACCTTTTCAAAACCATTACCGGAGCAGCGTTCACACCGACCGCTCCCGGAGTTGAAGGAAAAGAATCCCGGAGTGACTCCGGAAAGCTGTCCATCTGGACTCCCGGCGAAGAGTTGGCGGACGAGGTCGAAAGCTCCAAGATAAACCACGGGAGTGGAGCGCGGGGTGCGGGAAAGCGGACTCTGATCCACGATCTTCACCCCGGTGAGCTGTTCCGCTCCGGTCAGGGAACTCAGGGGGGCGGGTTCGTCCTGACTTTCCATGTGCAGGGCGGTAGCCAGGTTTCGGTAGAGGACATCGTGGACCAGGGTGGACTTGCCGGATCCGGAAACCCCGGTCACGCAGGCAAAGAGGCCCAGCGGGATGTCTACGTCCAGCTTGACGAGGTTATGCCGGGAGGCTCCACGGATCCCAAGGTAACCTGCAGGGCTGCGTCGGGCAGAAGGAATGGAAATCGACCGCTTCCCCAGAAGGAAGGGAATGGTAGAGCTCTCCGGGCAGGACTGGAGGGCCTTGGGCTGGAAGGCCTTGTTTCCCGGAAGGTCCGCAACTATTTCGCCTCCGTGCTCTCCAGCCCCCGGGCCTATATCGAGGAGGTGATCAGCTGCTCTCATGACGGCTTCTTCATGCTCGACCACGAGGAGGGTATTTCCTTTGTTGCGCAGTCCCTGCATCACGGAGACGAGGGCCCCGATGTCCCGGGCGTGCAGCCCTACCGTGGGTTCATCGAGAACAAAGAGGGTATTGGTTAGTGATGCTCCAAGGCAGCTGGTGAGGTTTACCCGCTCGATTTCCCCGCCGGAGAGAGTGCGGGTGGCGCGATCAAGCGTAAGATAGCCGAGTCCCACCTGACAGAGGTATTGCAGGCGATTGGTGATCTCTGAGAGAACGAGCTTGGTGGTCTTATCGAGGTCGGAGCGTTGACCCTGGATTGTTGCGGGCAGTGCCAGGAACCATTCATGCAGGTCAGAGACCGGGCGGCTCCAGAGCTCGGGAAGGGTGAGCCCATCAACTTGGAAGCAGAGGGCCTCGGGTTGAAGGCGTGCACCGCGGCAGCTGCTGCAGGTTGTGTAGGATCGGTACCGGCTCAAAAATACCCGGACGTGCATCTTGTAGGCGCGTCCCTCCATCCACTCGAAGAAGCCCTGCACGCCATACCATTCGTCGTTTTCCCACGCATCTTCCGGATTGTCGCGCTCGCCATGGAGAACCCAGTTCTGCTCCTCTTCAGTGAGATCGTAGAAGGGGCAGTCGAGGTCGAGGCCTCGACGTGCCCCGTGCAGTTCAAGATCCCGCTGACATTCCTCCCCGCGCTCTCCCTGGAAGGGTTTCACGCAGCCTTCCCGGATGGAGCGGTGGTGGTCAGGGATCGCCTTGCCGAGGTCAATGCCGATAACGCGTCCAAAGCCACGGCAATTGGGGCAGGCTCCCACCGGGCTGTTGAAGGTGAAAAGAGATGGAGTGGGGGGGCGGGCGCTGAATCCGGTCACCGGGTTGGTCCAGTTGGTGGAAAACCCCCGGGGGTGATCCCCTTCTTCTCCGCCTGCGATGGAGCAGGTCCCCCTGCCAAGGTCAAGAGCCCGTTCGAGCGCCTCGAGGAGGCGCTGCCGATTAGGCTCCTTGATCAGGATGCGGTCCTGGACGACCTGCACCTGGGGTGGGAGAAGGGCAAAGCCCGCCTCCTCGGGAGCGTCGGTTCGGATCACCCGGCCGTTGAGGTGGATGCGAAGGTAGCCCTGCTGCTGGAGAAAGGAGAAAAACTCTTCCAGTTCAGCATCAGGTGGGACAGGGACCGGGAACAGGATCAAGGCCTGTTTCCCGGCAAGGGTATCGAGGCACCACGAGGATATGGAGTCACTGGTATCGGGCCGGATGAGATCTCCGTTCAAGGGGTCTACGGCATGGGCACATTTCGCATAGAGCAGTTTGAGGTAGTCATTGATCTCAGTGATGGTCCCGACCGTTGACCGGGTGGTTCGCACGTTATTCTTCTGCTCGATGGCAATGGCGGGGGGGATCCCGTCAATGCGATCGACGGCAGGTTTATCCATGCGGTCAAAAAACTGCCGGACGTAGGGAGAAAAGGTCTCGACGTAACGTCGCTGGCCCTCTGCGTAGAGGGTCTGGAAGGCGAGAGAGCTCTTGCCCGAACCAGAGGGGCCGGTGACCACCGTGAGCTTGCCCAGCGGGATGTCGAGGTCGAGCCCCTTCAAATTGTTCTGGCGGGCTCCGCGGACGAGAATGGCCTCCTTCGTTTTGCTCGCCGAGTCAGGGGTGTGACGGCGACTGGGTGAAGCAGGTGTGCGTTTCTTGGCAGGGGGCACAGGGGGAGCTTAGAGAGCCGGGAGAGCCCTTGACCAGTTCATTGACCGGCCCCGGGGTTCCAATGGGGGCAGAAGGTTGGGCCCGGAAGAGGCAAGGCCTTCTACTCGTCGTCGTCCTCGTCGTCCTCGTCGTTGTCCCGGCCATCAGGAACTTCCGGGAAATCCCCACTGAGGATGGAGAGGAAGTAGGCCTTCTCGGTGGCTGCGGTATCCTCCCGAGCGAGGTAGGAGGCTCCGTCGCGGTCTCCCTGGGCCTGACGTCTCCGGACCTCCTTGCCGATCTGGGTTCGGTAACGATCCTGAGCGGTTTCGAAATCGGTTTGGTAGTCCTCCCAGATTCCTTGCTGCTTCGCGAGGGCCTTCTCATGCTCCTTTTCCAAGGAGCGGCTGAAGCGGCGGGCCCAATCGGGCAAGTCCAGTTGGGCTGGTATTTCTCCTCGCTCCTTCATGCTGTCGGTTATCCCCTCCACAAGGTTATCTACTTCCCGGCTGAAGCGGCGGGCGGTGCTCGTTTCACTTTCCATGTCACGGGCAAAATCCTCGATGTTCTTGTCGTGGCGTCGTTTCCAGCGCTCATGGGATGCCTTCTCCCCATCCCGGAAGATCTGGCGATATTTTACCAGCCAGTCCTCGGCACCGGCAGGGCGGTTGGTTTCGCCGGCTCCCGGCATGTTCCGGCGGGAGGGGGCCGACCACTCGACGAGGAAGAATCCTGCCTCCTTGGACTGTCCAGCCGCATTCCGGTAGCCAGACTCTCCTTCTTCCCCGCGCCAGAGCTGAAGGGATTTCTGTGGAACGTCTGCCTCGCCTGGTTGTCCCGGAGCCCAAGTTACGAAATCGAAACGTTCGCCTGTGACAAAAGTCCAGATGGGGGTGGCCACTCCCTTCTGCTGACCCCCGATCCAGCAGCCTTCCCCCTTCCCGAGTAATCTCAGCACCGACTCGGCAATCCAATTTGCCTCTTCCTGGCTTGAGGGTACCGCGAGATGCCCTCCGGCGGCCTGGGCAAGGGTGTTGGCCTCGTCCCATGGAACCGATTCGGGAACGACAAGAAATCGTGACCCGTTGATGTTTTCCGTCCCCGCGGGGAACACGGGTTGCTTATTTTGCAGGGAAGCGGCAACGCGCTCCAGTTGACGAGCGAGTGATCCGGGGTTGCCTCCCTTGGTCCATTGGAGGAGGAAGGGCAGGTTGCGGGTCCCCGGCAGATCCTCCAGAGCCTGGTTCGGGAGAAGGGCAGCGTAATCCTCAACAACTGCGGATGAATCGTCGTCGGGCTGACCTTCAGCCCAGAGTTCCTCGTCGGGAGCCGCTCCATCAACCCAGTACCACTTGCCTTCCATTCCGGAGTCCGAGAGGCCGATCCATGACGGAGTGAGAATCTTCAGTTCGTCAACCGCCCATGCCAGGTCCTGCTTGCTCTCCAGGGTAGCCAGTTGGGCTCCATGGGCCTCGGCGTAATGCGAGGCGGCCTGCCATGAGCGAGCCTCGGTCATGAGAAAAAAGTGGGAGTCTCCGCGTTTGATCGTTCCCTTGGGCAGCTCGGAAAGGTCGCCAGCCTTCAGCTTGGCTTGGAGTCTCGCCAGGGCCTGGCTGGCATTTTCGACAGGCTTGGGTTTTTCGGGTTCCGGCTTGGGTTTGGGCTTATCCTCCTCCTTTGGAGGTTGTACGACGACGGGAGCCTTGGGCTTTGGCTTTGGTTTGGGTTTGGAGACGGGTTTCTCCACCGGAGGGGTGTTCTCGGTGGTGTCCTTGTCCTTGTCCTTTCCGGAGCCAATCAGCATGAAGCCGAGGACCCCGAGGACCCCCATGACGGCAAGAATACCAATTACCGGGATCTGCTGTGATTTTGGTGGGGAAGTTGCGAGCGCCGGGGTAGCCCGCATTCCGATCGGGCCTGCGCCGGGGATTGGCGTCGCTGCCGGGGAGCTCTTGGTTTTACGCAGGACGGGCTTCTTCAGCTTTTCCCCCAGCTGGTCCAGGTCCTTGGCGAGGTCCTCGGCCTTTGCGTAGCGCATTTCCGGCGAGGGGTGTGTTGCCCTGCGGATGAGAGCGTCGAATTCGGGGTTACACTGTCCTACCACCGAGGGCGGTTGCCACGGCTCGGAGGGAATCTGGGCGGTTAGCAGTTCGTAAAGCAGGACCCCAACCGCAAAAATGTCGGCGCGCTGGTCAACGCCCCCGGGATTGTTGACTACTTCCGGGGCACTGTAGCCAGGAGTTCCCCAGACAATTTCCTCAGGGTTGTGCCCTTCGCCCACCGGGCGGGCCAGTCCAAAGTCCCCGATCTTGGGGACGGCTTCGGGGCCGAGGAGGATATTGCCGGGCTTGATGTCGCGGTGCAGGATGCCGTGCTGGTGGGCGTGGGCCAGTCCGTGCGAAATGCCAGCCACCAGCCGAGCGGCTTCTCCCTGGTCGATGGCCCTGCCATGGGCCGAGTGGTGGAGAGACTTCCCCTCAACCAGCTCCATGATGATATAGAGCATCCCGTCCGCATCACCGAAGTCGTAGACCGCGATCAGGTTGGGATGGTTGAGCCGGGCCATCGACTTGGCTTCCGACTCGAAGCTGGACCGGAACTGGGGGTCAGCGCCGAACTGGCGGGGAAGGATCTTGATTGCGACCGGGCGATCGAGAGAGACCTGTCGAGCGGCGTAAACTGCACCCATTCCCCCCTGGGCGATGAACGCAGTGATCTCGTAAGCCGGGAAGTGCGGCTGAAGCTCCTCGATACTGGGAGCGCTGAATTCGAGATCAGGGGACATGGAGGAGTGAACAGCCTATTATGCCTTTCGTTGCATATTTAAGCAAGCGCGGGAAAACGTCATTGCAGGCGATTTCCTGAGCTCCCCCCGGCGTCAGGGGGCTTCGCCTGCCGGGGTCGGGGCGCTCAGAATCCCGGAGCCGAGGTGGTTTAGAAAGGTTTTACCACTTTCGCCACAGGCGTTGATTTCGTTTTGTATCGCACGCACCTGGTTGGGTTTGCCCCCATCTTCGGCAGCATCCCTCTTGGTCTCCAGTCTTTGGACGTAGTTTGCGCGGTGCCGATTGGCCGTGGCCTCCAGGGAGTCCCGCAGAGCCTGCTGGCCCTGGAGCCGGGTCCTGAGAATGTCAACCCCCCGGGGGGAGAGGGTGATGTTGCGGATCTCGGTCATCGCAAGATCGATCGAGCCTGAGGCTTTCACCCTCGACTTGATCTGGCTGACGACCGGGGAGTAGAGGCGTTCGTCATTGTCACGAAGTCCACGCAGCCAGAAGTTAAGGTCCGACTTGAGGCCCTTCCCATTTTCGAGAAGCTTCTCGGCAAACTTTGCCTCGAGGACCTGGATATTCTTCTGGGCCGTGGTTCGCAGGTTGGCCCAGCTTCCCGCCCCTGAAGCGCTGGCTACCGGCCGGGTGTTCCCGCGATCTTCACTCCATTCGATAATAAACGCGGAGGTAGCTTCTCCGTCGTCGGGGGCCTCATCATCCCATCCCCCTGGGTCTCCAGCGACCAGCCGGACGGCGGTCTCGACGGCCTTGTCTCCATCCGGAGATTCAGGGGCCCAAGACGCAAAGGCCCAGGTTTCCCCGGTGATCCATGTCCAGGAAAGACCGTTGTGCCTGCCGCCGATCCATGCACTGGCATCAGGATCCAGGCTGTTGTTGACAAGCTGGCCAAGGTAATTGTTCTCGGATGGTTCGCTGGGAACGGCGAGGTGCCCGTGGGCGGTCTTTGCCATCTTATTGGCCTCTTCCCATGTTCCGGTCTTCTCAATCAGGAGATAGCGACGGTTCTCAAAGAGGCGGACACCCGGGGGATAGACGGGCTCGGGAGTATCCAGCGAAGCCTTGAGCCGGGTGATCTGGGTTTCGAGCGTGCCGGGGTTACTGCCATCGTTCCTCCATTGAATGAAGAAGGGGAATTTCTTGCCGCCAGACTGGGCACGGATCGACCCGAGGTCGCTTAAGGTGGCGCAATTTCCGGTGGAGCTGGAGGGCGTACGGACTGTCCAGGGGGAGCCGTCAACCCAGCCCCAGGCCGTTCGGCCGGTGGAGCCACCACCAAGCCAGATCGTGGTGTTGCTCGGGATCTTGGAGGAAAGCCAGTTCTGTTCGCCTTCGTTGAGGCAGGTAGCAAGGTGGCCTCCATATTCTTCTGCATAGGCGGAGGCTCGCTGCCAGCTGAGGGGCTTGTTCAAGAAGAAGAAGTGGCTTTCACCACGGACCAGGGTCCCGGGAGGAAAGTCAGCTCGCTCCTCCCCGGAAGTAAGATGGGGTTTGAGGCGCTCCAAGGCTTCCATGGGGGTTTCCGGTTCCGGTTCCGGGGTCACGGGCGCCGCGTTTTTCAAGGTCTCGAGCCTTTCCTGGGCTTTCCTCGCGATCTCCTCCCTCTTTTTCCTGGATCGTTCTTCCTCGGCCCGGAGGGCAGCTTGTTCCGCATCGTTGATTTTCCGTTGCTCCTCCTGTTTCCGTGCATTCTCGCTCTTCTGCCACTGGTAGGCCTTGTACATCCCGAAGATAGCAGCCAGCAGGAGCACAATGATAACGAGGTTGCGCAGGAGGGACCAGTTAGTCCCGAGCTTGATCTGGACCTCGGGGGGTTCCGGGCCTGCTGCAGCCCCGGGATCGGGGAGAGGTGTTTCCATCACCGCCGGCGCCGGGGCCGGGCTGGTGATGGGAACGGCAGGCGCGGCAGCTTCGGGCGGAGGGCTTGGCGCCGGGGGAGTCGCAATGATGCCGGAAGGTTGTTTCTCAAGGGCTTCACTTAGCTGCTTGAGGTCCTTGGCCATGGCTTCGCCGTCGGCAAAGCGCAGCATGGGGGAAGGGTGCGTGGCCCGGCGGACGATCTTGTCAAAACGGGGATCGACATCCTCGACCTGGGAGGCCGGGACATAGGTTTTCTCCGGGAGTTTGCCGGTCAGAAGCTCGTAGAGAATAACGCCTGTTGAAAAGACATCAGACCTCGTGTCCACGGCACTGGGCTTCTTGACGACCTCCGGGGCGGTGTAGTCGGGAGTCCCGTAGATGACACCATCGCCTTCGCTTTCATCTGCGACGCGGGCGAGGCCAAAGTCCCCGATCTTTGGGCGCTTTTTACCATCCAGCAGAATATTTGCGGGCTTGATATCACGGTGAAGAATTCCAGCCTCATGAGCGTGGGCGAGGCCCTCGCAGATGCCGGTCACCAGGCGGGCTACTTCATTCTGCTCGATGGCCTTGCCGTGGGCGGAATAGTGCAGCGACTTGCCGTCCACGAATTCCATCACGATGTAGGGCATGTGGTCGACTTCCCCGAAGTCATAGACGCTGATGAGATTCGGGTGGTTCAGCTTGGCCATGGCCTTGGCCTCATCCTCAAAGCGCTTACGGAACTCCTCGTCCTCGCCGAACTCCCGCGGGAGGATCTTGATTGCGACATCCCGTTCGAGGGATTTCTGGTGTGCCTTGTAGACCGCGCCCATTCCCCCCTTGGCGATGAAGGCGAGGACGTCATAGGCCGGGAGGAGCTCGTGAAGTTCCTCGGGGCTGGGTGCCTCAAACTGTGGAGGGGAAGACATGAAACTATGGGGTGATGGGCAAGCGCTGGGCAGAAACCCTTCTTACGGGGAAGATGCGCCTGAATTCTTGAAAAGGAAAGCCATCAGTGGCTCCCTTCCGGGGTATGGATGAGGCCGCGATCTGGGAGGAAATGGGAGACGAGGGATGCCGCAGGCTTGTAGGGGCCTTCTATCGGAGGATTTCCGGGGATGACCTGCTGGGACCAATGTATCCGGCCCATGACCTCGCGGGAGCCGAGGAGCGGCTCTATCTTTTCCTGTGTTTTCGGCTGGGTGGGGATAGCCGTTACCCGGAGCAGCGGGGGCATCCGCGGCTGAGAATGCGCCATATGCCTTTCCGGATCGGGGAGGCGGAGCGGGATCGCTGGCTCCAGCTCATGGGAGAGGCCATGACGGAATGCGGGATGTCGACAGGGGTGCGCGGGGCACTGGAACCCTTCTTCGCGCAGGTGGCGGACTTCATGCGAAACCAGGAGCCTGCCTGAGCTGCCCGGCTCTCCTACCGGATGATGATTGGAGGAGCAGCAGGCTTTTTTTCAGGCTTGGGATTTTCCCGGCGGCGCGGATCGAACAGCTCCCGGATGTCCTCAGGATTCCAGTTGTCGCGTCCGAACCGGGTATTGCGCTTCTCGGGATTCTGGAAGTTTTCATCCACCACGTCGCGCTCCCTGAGCTGGATGACAGAGTAGAGGGCCTCTTCCAGCTGGGGAGTGGAGGCGTAGGTGTAGACTTCCCGGTCATCCTTCTTGCGGGTGGCATAAAGGATGTAGCCGATTCCCTTGTAACTTCCGTAGGAAGACGAGCTGCTCTCCGAGTAGGGGTTGACCTCCCGGCGGAAAGTGACGGTGTGCTTCCCGCCCGGGGGCAATTCGAAGTCCTTCTCCTGGACCCCGAGAATCCGGTGTTTCCTGGTCTTTCCCAGTGACCGGCCGACGAGGAAATATCTCAGGGTGGTCTCTTCCAGCCCCTTGGCGCTGGCATCATTCTGGAAATCCACCGAGAGCTCGTAGCTCTGCTGGTAGCCCTTGCCGCTTGAGGAGAAGTAAGAAGCCCGGGAATCCTTGGTTGTCTTGCGAACCATGTTGGGGGATACCCGGAGAGGAGGGATCTGGTCGGCGAGCCAGTTCCGGACGTAGACCTGATCCCCTTCGCTGAGGCTTGAGATCTTTACGGTGGCGATACGCTCGTTTGTCATTTTCAGGGTCACCTCGCTGGCAGTGGCACGGACTATTTCCGCTTCAAGGGTCTTTCCGGCCGCATTGGTGAAGGGCCTGGCCGAGACAGGGGGGGCGGGGAGGACCACCAGTGCCGAGAACACGAGGAGGGGAAGCTTCATGAGGACCCGGATTCTAGCCGGATTATGCGGCCTATCCACCAAATTCTGGGGAAGGATTTATCATGGCCCTCCCTGAAGCGGCGGGCGAGCTGGTGGCAGGAAGTGGAGACATTGCCTGGGTGACCGCTGGCCAAGACGGGTTCCTGCCCCTAGGATTTCCCATAGCAGGACATGAGCATCGAGGACCAGGTTATCGGGAGCGCTTTCGCCATTTGCGCGGGGATGTTCTTTATGGTGGCGGTCCCCTGGTATGTTCTGCGATATGTGAGTCGGGATGGCATGGGTCGGAAGCAGACGCCGCCTCTTCCCCGGGGGCGTGTGCCGATCAAGGGTTTTGGCCTCATTGATATCCTGGGGGTTTCCGTGTTCTTCGCCTTTTATGCGGTGGGTTGGTACCTTTCCAGTTCCGTGGAGGAACCGAGGGAGCTTGGTGAACCGGGGAAACTGTCCGCCGCATTGATCCTTCAACTGATCGTGCAGGCGCTCCAGGTCGGAATGGTTTTCATGCTCCTTTTCCGCCGGGTGAATCCGATGGAAGCTTTCGGGCTGTGGGGGAGAGTGGGTTGGAGGAGGGTAGCCGTGGCTCCCGTGGCGGTAGTGATCGTGTTTGCCTTCATCTTATGCCTGGAAGGGGTAGTGGCTCTTCTTAATGATGGGAAGGGATACACCGAGTGGATTGGACAGTTTGTCGAGGGTGACGGGAAACAGGAGATCATCACCCTGTTTGAGACGAGCTCGGATCCACTTGTCCTCGTCCTGATGGTGGTGATGGCCTGTGTGGGAGCTCCCCTGTCAGAGGAGGTGATTTTCCGGGGTTACATCTACGGGGTGGCAAAACGTTTTGCAGGAATCCCCCTTGCGGTTGTTTTTTCCGGACTGCTTTTCGGGGCGGTTCATATGAACCTTGCAGCCCTGCTGCCCCTGACCATCCTCGGGATTATCCTGGCCCTGGCCTACGAATACACGGGTTCGCTCTGGGGCCCCATTGCGATTCACTTCTGCTTCAATGCCGTTACCGTGGTGAACCTGCTTTAGGAGGTCGAAAAAATGCCGGATTTATCCTCCCTTGGTGAAGAGGCCGTGGTGGCCCGGTTGACCGCGCTTTTGCAGGCGGGACCGGAGGTTCTCACCGGTCCGGGGGACGATTGTGCGGTCGTGGAAGGGCCAGGCAGGGGAACCGTGGAACTGCTGAAAACCGATTGCCTGGTATGCGGGGTGCATTTCCTGCCCGAAGCGGTCGCGGGAAAGGTCGGCTGGAAGGCGGTAGCGCGCACCCTGAGCGACTTCGCGGCGATGGGGGGGTGGCCTCGTCATCTCCTGGTCACCCTGGCGGTGCCCGCGAGCTGTGAAATGCGTTGGGTGGAACAGCTCTACCGGGGCATGAACAAGTGTGCCCGCGCTTATGACTGCTCCATCGTGGGGGGGGAGACTTCCTCTCTCCCTGCCGGGGCCCCGGTCATGATCTCGGTTGCGGGTACGGGAACGGCCAGGCGTTCGCAGGTGGTGCTGCGCAGCGGCGGCCGCCCCGGGGACCTGCTCTTTGTGACCGGGAGGCTGGGAGGGTCGCAGCGAGGCCGCCATCTGACCTTCAAGCCTCGCCTGGTTGAAGCAGACTGGCTGTCACGGAACTTCAGGCTGCACGCCATGATGGATCTCTCCGATGGGTTGGCGAGTGACCTTCCCCGGCTGGCTGCGGCGAGCGGGTGTGGGTTTCTGCTGGAAAGGGATTCGCTGCCGAAGGCACGTGGGGTGACTACCGAAGAGGCCCTCGGTGACGGAGAAGACTACGAGCTGCTCCTGGCCGTCTCGCCCCGTAGCGCAAAGCGGCTTGCTGATGAGTGGCGGAAGAAATTTCCCGGTCTCCCTCTTACGCTCGTGGGCGCCCTTGTTGCGGAGGGGGAGCAGGAGTTACCGGGGGGTTGGGATCATTTTGCGGGGTAAGGAAGCTTCCCAAGGAGGGCTTGGAAGGAGAGAAGCAAGGGCCTCTTGGCCACATTACTTAAGATCTCCTTATTAAATTCTTTGCAGCAATCCAGGTTGGCGGTAAACCGTGCCATGGTAACTCCTTCCCCCTTCCTGACCATGAAGAAGCTGCTTGTTGCATTACCTGTGCTGTTCCTTGTCCATCCGGTTGTTGCCTCGGAGTCAGGGAAGGCGGAAGTTCCTGCTCCCCTCGTGGCGGTCGCGGCGGTTGAGGAGCCCCCCCTGGTTGAGGTTGCCTGTGATACGGGTGCCGATGAGCAGACGGATGATGCGCGGGTGCTCGCCTTGCGGCTCGACCTGCAGGAGATCACGGCCAGCCTGGAGGAGACCCGGCGTGCAGTCGATACGGTCGCGGAGCAACGGGATGATGCGCGTGAGGAGGTTGGTGTCCTGACGATGGCGAATCATGAAATGCGGAGGGAAATGAAAGTGCTCCGGGAGGCGATGGAACAGGCCCGCCGGGAGGCGGAGTCGTGGAAGGCCCAGGCGGAGAAGGGTGAGGAGCGCCCGGCGGCCGGGCCTGATATTCGTGCGGAAATGGGGAAGATCATGGAGGAATTCAGGGTGATGAAAGAAGACCTCGCCCTTGTGAGGCAGGAGCTCAGTGATCCGGTTGAACGGGCCAACCTCAAGGAGCAACTGGTGGAGTCCAGGGCAAGGGAGGAGCAACTGGAAGAGGAGGTTGAAATGGCTCTCCGGGCCCGGGACAAGGCAATCCAGGAAGCGGCCGACAACCGGGAAAACCTCAAATCGAGGATTGCGGTCCTGAATACGGAATCCCGGGAAACGGAAGATCTGCGGGATCAACTGCGGTTTTCGAGGGCTGGGCAAATGAAGGCCCTCGTTGACGTGGAGGTTCTCAAAAAGAGCCTCGGCCGGGCCGAGGAACTGCAGTCCCGGACCTTGGCCGATCTCCAGCGGGCACGGCAGAGTGTGGAGGCTCTCCAAGCCGAGAAAACCGCGACTGCGGAGTCCCGGATGCTGGCCCATCGGGAGCGGGACCTGGCCCGGGCCGAGGCCGATGGACTCCGGGGGCAGGTTGAAGGGGGAAGAATTGAAGTGGAGCGTTCAAGGAAGACCGTAACGCAATTGGCTGAGGAGCTGGAAGAGACGGAGCTCGCAAGGCAGGCGAATCACAGGGATCTGGAAAAAGCTTCCGGGGCGCTGGAACAAAGCCAGGCGGAGGTGGCCCTGTTGAGCAGGGCCAAGGGGGGACTGGAAGAACTTCTCTCAAGGAAGAGCGCGGAAGTCCGCAAGCTCAGGGCGGAGCTCCGTGGCGTTCATGCCCCGGCCGGGATATCGGAATCGGAGGATTCGGACCGGGAGACGGGCAGCGGTGAGGAGGCCGGGAACGAAAGTCCCCCTGATCGTGAATGATTCTGGAAAGGGGCTCGTGAAGAGGGCCTAGACGTAGGCAAGCCCATCGCCCACCGAGGTGATCTCTTTCTCGTTATCGAGCAGCTCCTGAATTGGATCCCAGCGTCCGGCAGTCAGGGCCTGCCGGGCCGAGTCGGGCATGGTGATGGCGAAGTTGCGGTCCCCGTAACTGACGGTCATGCTCTCGAGGTCGATGCGGATCCCCGTCCCGGGATCCTCCTCGATCGCAGCCGCGAGGCTCTCGATATCCTCGCGGGAAGCTGAGACACAGGGCATGCCGAGGGTGGTGGAGTTGCCGAAGAAGATCTCGGCAAAGCTTTCCGCGATGATGGCCCGGAATCCGGAGCGGTAGATGGCCTGGGGGGCGTGTTCGCGGGAGGAGCCACAGCCGAAGTTGGATCCACTCAGCATGATGCTGGCCCCCGCGAACCGGGGTTCGTCGAGGGGATGACCGGTCGGGTTGCCGTCCGGGTCAAAGCGCACGTCGTAGAAGTGTGTGCCTGCGAGGTCGTCGAAGGTCACGCACTTCAGGTAGCGGGCGGGAATGATGCGGTCGGTATCAATGTCATCCCCGGGGAGGTGAATCCCGGTTCCTGAAACGTCTTTGATCTGCGCGAGGGCCATGGAGGGGATGGAGTGAAGGGTTCCGAGGTTATTTGAAGGCGGGCTTGATGGTATAGCCCTTCTTTTTAAGGAGTTTCTGGACGGCAGTCTTCCCCGTGTAGTGGAGTGCGCCAACCGCGAAGAAATGGCTCTTGTCCTTGGCGCCCTGCATAAACTCATCCGCCTTGTTTGCCATCCCGACGTTGCGATCGTCGAGGAGGGCTTTCATGAAGCGCTCGGTGAGTTCCTGCTCCCCTTCTACCTGAGTCATCGCCTTTTTCATGATCTCTCCGAGATCCTTGGGGGTGCCGGTGAGGTAGGCGGTGAGCAAGTCCTTGAACTGTTTTTCTATTGCACCCGGGTCTTCCTTGATCTGCTTGATAGTTGCGGCGAGGAAAGTCTGCTGTTCCTTCTCGTTGAGGACTTCGAAGATTTTCATCTGGAAGTCGGCGGTCTCAAGCGCATCTGTCTTCTTGCCAGCCTTGGTGGAGCGGTCCTGCAGGACAGCATCGAGGGCTTCCTTCCCCTGTAGCTCCTCAGGGGTATTTTTCATCATAACCAACATGTTGAGAGTCATGGTTACCACCCAGGTCTGCAGGGGCTGGAAGGGTTCGGCGTTGGCTTCGGGATTGATACTCTTGAGCATGGCGTCGAGCTCCTTGCTCAGTTCCGGCCCGATGGCCTCAGAGAGGGTCTTGCCGTCCTTGCGCATCATCAGCGGGACAAGGGCTGCCTGGGCAGCGGGCGTCATGTCGATCTCGCTGTAGAAGATGTCGAGGCTGTTGAAGGCCTTTTCGGCCCGAGGGTGGAGGGTGGTCACGCGCGGGTCACCGATGTGGATGGTTCCGAAAAGCCAGGAAGGCTTGGTGAGGCCGTTGCCCTCGACCTTCCAGAGGCAGGCCTTGGTGGGGTGTTTGAGGTCGGCGAGCGGGTCCTTGGCTGATTTTTCAGCGAGGAGAGCGGCCGGGAGGAGGAAGAGCGGGACGAGAAGGGAGAGGAGGCGCATGGCGATGAATGTTCTGTGGTTCAGTTTGATGGGCTTGTGGAAGGGCCATTTGGGGGAATCAGGCGGCAGCGGTTCCGGGGTCAACCTGGAAAACCTCCCGGGCGTCCGTTATTTCCCCGGACACAGCCGCGGCGCAGACCATGACGGGAGACATCAGGACGGTGCGTCCGACGGCGGAGCCCTGGCGGCCCTTGAAGTTCCGGTTCGAGGAAGAGGCACAGAGCTGGTCGCCGACCAGTTTGTCCGGGTTCATGGCAAGGCACATGGAGCAGCCTGCCGCCCGCCACTCGAAGCCTGCCTCTTCAAAGATCTTGTCGAGGCCCTCCTGCTCGCACTGGGTGGCGGTAATCTGGGACCCGGGCACTGCGATCGCCTTCACTCCCGGGGCGACCTTGTGTCCCTGCAGGTAGCGGGCGGCTTCCCGGAAGTCGGACAGGCGCCCGTTGGTACACGACCCGATGAAGGCCACGTCAATCTTTACGCCCTTGATGGGGGTTCCTCCCGGAAGCTGCATGTAATCGAGTGCTTCCTGGAAACTGCTTCGTTCCGCCTCGCTGGTAGCGTTGGCCGGATCGGGAATGGATTCCCCGATTCCAATTCCCTGGTCCGGGGAAATGCCCCAGGTGACGGTCGGTTCGATGTCGGCGGCATTGATGATGACCACGTCGTCATACTCTGCGTCGGGGTCGGAGGCGAAGGATTCCCAGCGGGCCACGGCGTCGTTCCAGTCTTCCTCTCCCGGGGCATGGGGGCGCCCCCTGAGAAACTCGAAGGTCTTGTTGTCAGGATTGACGTAGCCACAGCGTGCACCGCCCTCGATCGCCATGTTGCAGACCGTCATGCGCTCCTCCATGGAGAAGTTCTCAAAGGTGGTGCCAGCATATTCGTAAGCGTAGCCGATACCGCCCTTGGCCCCGAGCATGCGGATGATGTGGAGGGTGACGTCCTTGGCGTAGACCCCGGGGCGGAGAGAGCCGTTGACCTCGATGCGGCGGACCTTGAGCTTTTCCATGGCCATGGTCTGGGTCGCGAGGACGTCGCGGACCTGGGTCGTACCGATCCCAAAGGCGATGGCCCCGAAGGCGCCATGGGTGGCAGTGTGGGAATCCCCGCAGGCGATGGTGGTTCCGGGCTGGGTGATCCCCTGTTCGGGACCGACTACGTGAACGATTCCCTGTTTGCCAGAGGCGAGGTCGAAGTAGGTGACCCCGAAATCATCTGCATTCTTACGCAGGGCCTCCATCATTTCGGCAGCGAGAGGATCGGCGGGAGCGTCCTGGTCGATGGTTGGGACGATGTGATCCACCGTGGCGAAGGTCCGGTGGGGATACTTCACCTTGAGCCCGAGGTCGCGGATCATCCCGAAGGCTTGTGGGCTGGTAACCTCGTGAATGAGGTGGGTGCCAATAAAAAGCTGTGTGCGTCCGTCCTCGAGAGTGCCCACGGAGTGAGCATCCCAGACTTTCTGATAAAGGGTCTTTCCCATGTCGTTCCCGGGGTTGAGGGGAGGAGGAACGTGGGCCGAAATAGGAAAGCGGGCAAGTCACAAGTGGAAAGAGGCCTTCTTCTCAGGGGTGGGATGGTTCCCGGCTCACCTTCTCCCGTCCCTTTTGGCGTGAACCGTGCCGGTGGGGGCGTATGCTTGCCCCGGCATGTTCGAGGTGCGGGACAGACCCCAGATGGTTGAGAAGGCTCTTCTCGTGCGTATTTGTTTCGACAAGCGCGAGGAGGAGGAATCGCGCAGCCTCCTCAACGAGCTGGGGGAACTGGTTAATACCCTTGGAATCGGGGTCGTGGGAACCGAACTGGTGCGGGCTCGTGAAATGCAGAAGAAATTCCTCTGTGGCACCGGAAAGGCGGAAGAGGTCTCTGCCCGGGCCCGGGAACTGGGATCTGACTGCATCGTCTTTGACAATGAACTGGCTCCCAGCCAGCAGCGGGAGTGGGAAGAGGCGGCAGACATGACCGTGATCGACCGGGAAGAGGTCATTCTTGATATCTTCGCGAGGAGGGCGCAGACCAAGGAGGCCCGGTTGCAGGTTGAACTGGCCCGGATGGAATACGCCCTGCCGAGGATGGCCCGGATGTGGGGCCACCTGGACCGTGAAGGAGGTGGAGGTTCCGGGGGTTCCGCGGCCGCGCGGGGGATGGGAGAGCAACAGATCGAGGTGGACCGGCGCCTGGCCCGGAAACGAATTGACCGGATCAAGTCTGACCTCGAAGCGGTTCGCAGGCAGAGGGCGACCCAGCGCAAGGAGCGGCAGAAAGCAGAAGCACCTCATGCGGCCATCGTGGGTTATACCAATGCGGGCAAGTCGACCCTGCTCAATCACCTTGCGGGTTCCGAGGTGCTGGAGGCGGACATGCTGTTTGCCACCCTCGATCCCACTACCAGGAGAATTGATCTTCCGGATGGTCAGGAGTTGTTGCTGACAGACACGGTGGGCTTCGTTCGTAACCTGCCGCACCGTCTGGTTGAATCCTTCAAGGCGACTTTGGAGGAGGCTGTCCTGGCTGACTTCCTGGTCCATGTACTCGATGCCAGTGAGCCGGAACTGGAGCGGCTCTGCGGCACGACCCTCGAGGTGATGGCGGAACTTGGCGCAGAGGAAAAACCGGTGCTCACCGTGCTCAACAAGATTGACCTGGTGGAGGACCCCCAGCGGCTCAAGGCGCTGCAGGAGCAATTCCCGGAGGCGGTAGCGGTCTCGGCCCGGAGTGGTGAAGGCCTGGAGGTTCTGGAACACCGGTTTGTCGAATACCTGTCGCAGGCGGTGACGCGACAACGTTATCGCATCCCCCAGCACCGGGGGGACCTGGTCTCTCTCCTCCATGCGGAAGCCAAGGTGCTGGAGACTTCCTACGAGGGAAACGACGTGGTGATGGAAGCGCTGGTTGGCAGGGAATTGGAGGGGCGCCTGCGGGGGATGGGAGAGGTGGAGATGATCTAGCGGGTGCCTGTCTTCATACTTCCGTAAAAAACGGGTCAATCGCTTTGATGCGGAAAAGGAGACGAATGAGCAGGCGCATTCATGGAAGATCGTTGCTCACCCGGGTCTTTTAAGAATGGGGAATCGCAGGCGACTTGGCAAAAACCCGAAATCGGGGTATTCTTTGAGACGCGAAATTTGTCGCGTCCATCTTCATGAGTTTTCGCTTCTGGCTGAACGCACCTGTTTGGGTCCTCGTGGGGCTCCTTTTTTCGGAGCCCCTTGCTGCTGAGGAGGAAGAGCCTGCCGTTCGTCGGGGGCTTGCTGCGTTCTTGGGTGAGCTCTTCTCTCCCCGGGGCGGGAAAGAGAGGAAAGCGTCTCGGGCGGCCGGGGAAAAGGAACCCAGGAGGGGAAGCCAGTTCAAGGGAATGACCGCGAAGGAGTGGAGCAGAAAGCCGGGGGACNTGGACACCGCCGTTCGCCTGCAGATCTACCTTGACGAGAAAAAATTCGGGCCTGGATATATTGATGGCAAGCCGGGCAGGTTCACGACCAAGGCGGTCCATTCATACAACCGGAGCGTAGGGCGCCTGCCCGACGACTGGGCCGCAGTCATCGCAGAGGCTAATAAGGAAGTGACGGAAACCTATGCGGTTGCCATCGTTCCAGACTCAGCAGAGGCGTGGGTGAACCCGGAGCTTCCCCTGGAATATGCCGAGCAGGCGGAAGAAGAGCGGATGGCATATCGGAGCTACCTGGAGTTNATGGCGGAACGTTATCACACCTCGGAGAGCTTTCTGGTTGAGTTGAATGGAACTGGAAAGGCGAATGGGATAAAACCGCATGGCTCGCTCAAGGTTCCCAATGTGGAACCCTTCCTGATTGAATTACTTAAAGAAGGTCGGACCCACAGGGAAGAAGAGTCCCTGAGCACCCGCACGGTGGTGATAGACACCATTGGTCGGAACCTTTTCATTTACCAGAAGGGTGCGGCTCCAGTGGTGCCTGGGAGTGCGGTGGTCGTCCCGGAGGAGAATACGGCCTCCGATCCACTGAGGCTGGTCGCCATGTTCCCAATCACGCCTGGAAAGGTTGAGCATACCCATCATGGGGAGTGGGCGGTGGCGAACTGCTTTGAGCTCCCGAGCTGGTATTACGACAAGCAGCTTCTGGATACAGGGGTGAGGAACCAGGATCGGAGCCAGGTTCTTCGAATCCCGCCCGGACCTAATGTTCCGGTTGGGATCATGTGGTCTGGATTGACCAAGTCCGGCATTGGAATTCACGGAACTGCCAGCCCACGAACGATCGGGCGCTCCCTCAGTGCGGGTTGTATTCGCCTCGCCAACTGGGATGCTGCGCGGTTCCCCTCCCTGGTGCGACCGGGCGCGAGGGTTGTGATTCGCTGAGAACCACCCCGGGATTTGGCGCTCGGCATCTGAGGCCCCTCCGGACAGAATAGTGGTCGTGGCCGATCCCGTTACTGACTCCACACGCCCCATGGTGGACAAGGGTGCATTGGCGCGGGCGGTCCTGTATTCGGTCGTGATTCTCTATCTTGTGGTCGACCTCTTTGTGGTGGGAGGCCCCCTCCGCCGTTCTTTTGCCAGGAAGGCCCCAAACAGTCCTGAGGTCATTGAGGCGGCAAAGGATGCCGGGGTAGTAGCCCGGATCCACTACCAGCCGATCCTGCTCGCTCAGGTTGATCGCCGGGTGGAGGAGAACCTCTGGCGCGTCGGGCGTGTGCTGGAGGGGCTTCCAAGGGAGGAACGTTTGCTTCTCCGGAGGGCTGCCCTCAATGAGTTAATCGACCTGCACCTCGTCCGCCTCAAGACCCGTTTCAGCCAGTCCGAGGTTCCTGTGTCGGAGGAAGAGATCAAGAGTGAGGTGGCGCTCTTCACCCGGAGGTTTTCGAGTGAGGGGTCCTATCTGGCTGCTCTCCGGGAACTTGGATGGAGTGAAAAGGAGTTGCGCTACCGGGTGGCGGCTCGCATCCAGCAGGAAAAGTATCTGGAGAACATGATCGAGGTGGAGGTAGGAGAGGATGAGGCGAGGCTCTGGTTTGAGGAGAACATTGACCAGCTGGGATTTCCGGAGCGGGTGCGGGCCCGGCATATTTTCCGTTCGACGGTGGGCTTGGACGGGGAGAAGGCAGCGGCGGCGGAAAAGACCCTGCGTGATGCAATGGTTGAACTTGAATGGGGCGCTGAATTCGCAGACCTGGCCCTTCGCATCAGTGAGGATGAGAGAACGAGGGGCAATGGTGGCGAGTTGGGCTGGTTACATCGTGGGCGCGTTCCGGAGGGTCTTCAGGATGCTCTTTTTTCAGTTGCTCCAGGAACCCGTGCCCTCGTCCGGAGCAGGATGGGTTGGCATCTTCTGGAGGTGCTCGAGAAAAAGGCCGCGCGGAACCGTGATTTTGCCGAGGCGCGTGAAGAAGTTCTGGCTGCGCTCGAGGCGGTCAAGCGAAGGGATGGCCTGAGGGAATACCGCAAGGGGTTGCGTGAACGTGAGCAGAATCATATCGAGGTTTTTCTCGACGTGCTGGAGCGGGGGCTATGACTTTGTCGGGCTTTGTTCGTCGTGGAATTACCCGGAAAGAAAAAAGGCCGGCGTTCAACGCCGGCCCTTTTAGATTAGGTTTGAATCAGGACTGCGCCCTAGCTTCCGGGTTGCGGCTGCTTGAGGAGCTCAGAAGGGCTTTCGCCGTCCCATGCATCGGCCTGGGCGGAGAGAATGTCCTTGTTGGATCCGTCGAGCACCTTCCCGTCACTGTTACGCATGCGCATGGGCTTGCAGGAGCCGTCGACTGTCAGGACGATCACCTTCTGGTCCCAGGTGTCGTCGTCCCACTCGCTGGTGCCATCCTGGTACCCATCGAGGATCAGGGGACGCGATCCCGTGTCGAGGTTGGTCTGGTCGGTGACATAGGCCCAGTGGACATCACCTTCCTGGAGCACCTGGTCAGGCCGGACCCGTCCACCTTCCTTAACCTTGCCGTCGGGCTCGCCCTTGTTTGCAACGGCTGAGTTCTTTGCCCAGAAGATCTTTTCCGACTCGGTAACCCCCGCGAGAAACAACTGGCGGAAGTAATCGTTTGAGTAAGTGGTTCCAGTTCCACCCTCGACGACAGCCTCTGCGGTATCTTCGCTTGGGAACTGTCCGTCAAAGTCCGTGGCGAAGGAATCCAGCGCCAGCTTGACTTGTTTTGCGTTGTTAACGCCATCTGCGAGAGCCGCCCGCTTCAGAGCCTTGAAGATCTGAGGGGTAGCCATCGAGGCAAGTGCGACAATGATCGCAATCACCACAAGAAGTTCCACGAGAGTGAAGCCCTTGCGCCTGCTGCTTATTGCAATGTTCATTTTTATCCGGGGTTGCTTGTTTGGTTTTATTATGGAGGCCGTGTGGTAACACGGCACGTTTGTATACGGGCATGTTTAGTACACACCCTTGATCGGAGGCTAGCTTCCGGCCTGCGTCGAACAAGGGGAAAAAGCCCTCGAATTGCCCTATTCTCTACCCAAAGCGGGTAGAGTCTCATCGGAAGGGTGCTCGCTTGCGAGGATGGCTTCCCGTTGTTTTTCAACAAGTTCCCCGATGCCTTTTCGGGAGAGTGCGAGCATGGATTCCATTTCCGGGCCGGTGAAGACGTTCTCTTCCCCGCTTCCCTGCAACTCAACGAAGTTCCCGTCCTCTGTCATGACGACATTGAAGTCGACTGCCGCGTCCCGGTCCTCGGGATAGTTCAGGTCGAGGATGGGCGATCCATCCAACACCCCTGCGCTTACTGCAGAGACGAGTTGGGTCAGGGGGAACTCTGTTAATCCACCCGTCCCAATGAGCCCGTTCAGGGCGATGGCAAGGGCCACGCACCCGCCGGTGATGGAAGCCGTACGGGTGCCTCCGTCCGCTTGCAGGACGTCGCAATCGACCCATATGGTGCGGGATCCCAGTTTCTTGAGGTCGGTTACCGCCCTGAGAGACCGGCCGATCAGGCGCTGGATCTCGGAGGAGCGGCCATCGAGCTTTCCCCGGCTGATGTCACGGGCTTTGCGGTCGTGGGTGGAGTAGGGCAGCATGCTGTATTCCGCGGTGACCCAGCCCCCTGNAACGCCCTGGGCTTTCATCCACCTTGGAACATCTTCCTGCACGGTGGCTGCGCAGATCACACGGGTATTTCCGAAGCTTACAAGAACCGAGCCTGCGGCATGGGGGGCGACGTTCGGGACAAATGAAACGGAGCGAAGCTGATCGGGGGCACGACCATCTGAACGGAGCATGCGCGAAGGGTAGTCCGGGAGATGAAGGTCGCAAGATGGGAAACTGGAAACACGGCACATTCTGGTTTTCGCACCTTCCCTCCGAGGCGGTGGTCGGCTAGTCTGGATTTGTGGGACAGGTCGGGGAAGATGCTGAAAAGTGGGCCGCTGATGTGATTTTCGGGCGGGCTCGCGGCTTGGGTGCGGCTTTGGCCCGGATCCTTTTCCGGGGACTATCTCATGTCTATGCATTGGTTGTGCAGTGCCGCCTCAAGGCCTACCGGGAGGGCTGGAAGGAGCAGGTCCGGCTGGGAACCAAGGTGGTCAGTGTGGGGAACCTCACCGTGGGAGGAACGGGGAAGACTCCGGTAGTGGAGTTGCTGGCGCGGGCTTTGTGTCAACGCGGGCGGAAGGTGGCGATCCTGAGCCGGGGCTACAAGAGCAGGAAGCTTGATGTGCCCCAGCAATGGAAAGATCTTGATCCTGCGGAATGTGAGGCTCTGCCCAAGATTGTCAGTGACGGTCAAACGCTGCATCTGGAGGCGATTTATGCGGGAGACGAACCCTATATGCTGGCAAAGAACCTCGAAGATGTGCGGGTTGTGGTCGACAAGGACCGGGTGAACGGAGGGCGCTTTGCGGTAAGCCAGTTGGGGGCGGATACTCTGCTACTTGATGATGGTCTGCAGTATCTTGCGCTCGACCATGAGTATGATCTGGTCCTGGTGGACCAGAATGCTCCGTTCGGCACAGAGGCCAGGGCCCTGCTTCCCCGCGGAACCCTCCGTGAGCCAGCCCGTAACCTATGTCGTGCCAGCCACATCATGATTACCAAGTGCAGGGGGCCCAGCGATGAGGAGCTTCTCGCCTCCCTTCGTAGTCGGAATCCGACGGCTGAGATCATGCAGGCCACTCATGCCCCCCGGCACCTGGAGCGGGTATTCGGGGGAGAGCGGTTGCCACTGGAAGAACTCAGGGGCAAGTATGTTGCTGCAATCAGCGGAATCGCAGTACCCGAGAGTTTTGAGAGTTTGCTGGAAGAGCTGGGGGCACAGGTCGAGTTTCACCGTGTTTTTACGGACCACCACCCCTTTACCCAGAAGGAAGTTGATCGTTTCATGACCCGCTGTGTTGAGCGGGATATCGAGCTGGTTATCACCACCGAGAAAGATGCGGTGCGCTTTCCCCGGCCCCAGGCCCTCGATGTGGAAATCTATTTTCTCCGGATCGAAGTTGAGATCATTGACGGACAGGATGTCTGGAACCGGTTTATTGACCACATTGTCGAGCCACGGGAACAGGACGCGGCGGCCCGGGCAGAGGAACGACTCGCTTGTGAGGGCATCGGTTCTTGAGCCTGTCGATGTTGAGTCCTAGGGTTCTGATAGAACGAAAGCTGAGGTGGGGAAGATGCAGGAAACGAAATGGATCGTAGCGGAATTGCCCGATGGAGCGGGCTCCGTCAAGGATGGGGACCTGCCTCCGATCCTCCACGTTCTTCTGTCGCAGCGTGGTTTTGATGAGGATGATCAATTGGAGTGCTTCCTCCGTCCCCGGTTACGCGGTTTACGTGATCCCTTCGAGCTGCCTGAGATGGACCTTGCGGTTCGCCGGATTCTTGAAGCGGTCGACGCAGGAGAGCGTATTTGTGTCTTCGGGGATTACGATGTGGACGGAATTACTTCGGTGGCAATCCTCAGTGGGCTGTTTTCCGCCTACGGCGTGGAAGCGCAGACGTTTATCCCAATACGGGGGAAGGAGGGCTATGGACTTAGCGATGTCGCGATTGAACGCTGTCTCGCAGTTGAGCCCAAGCCGTCGCTTCTCGTCACCGTTGATTGCGGGACGGCCTCCGGGAAACAGATTGAGCGACTGGCGGAGGAAGGGATAGATGTCATCGTGGCGGATCATCACGAAACCGGGGAAGGGGGGCGCCCCCCGGCCGTAGCTGTCGTTAATCCCAAGCTCGGGGATGACTATGGTTATCTCTGTTCTGCAGGGGTGGTATTCAAACTGGCTCATGCCTTGCTAAGGACAAGGCAGATCGAGGGTGTGGACAGCAAGCTGTGGCTCAAGGAAATCCTGGACATGGTTGCGGTGGCGACGGTGGCGGACATTGTCCCGCTGGTGGAGGAGAACCGCCTTCTGGTGCGCCATGGGTTGCAACGATTATCCCAGACCTCCAATCATGGCCTGCGGGCGCTGATGGAGGTGAGTGGCATGAACGGGCATGCTACCAGCAGTGACGTGGGCTTCCGGATCGGGCCCCGGATCAATGCGGCGGGGCGAATGGACGCGCCTGATGACGCGCTCAAGGCCCTCATGGCTGATTCCGCGGATGAGGCCGACAGAATGGCGAGGCGGCTGGATGATCACAACCGGGACCGTCAGAGGATAGAGCGTGAGATGCACGACCAGGCGAGGGCTGAGCTGGCGAGACAAGGGTTCGATGAAGCCAGCGACCCCGTCATAGTGCTGGGAAGCCGGGACTGGCATCCTGGAGTAGTTGGAATCCTGGCCTCTCGGCTGATGCGCCAATACCACAAGCCCACCTTCGTCATATCCTTCAATCAACCGGATGGGGAAGATGGCCTGGGCAAGGGGAGTGGCCGCAGCATAACGGGGGTGTCTCTTGTTAAGGCTATTGAAGCCTGCCGCTCGGCTCTGGAGTCTGGTGGAGGCCATCACATGGCAGCTGGAATCAGTTTGCGCGAGGACCAGCTAGAGGAGTTCCGCGCAGCCTTTGGAGACTACGTTCTGAACAACACCAGTCCGGAGGACCGGGGGCCAATTCTTAATATTGATGCAGAGGTTCCCCTCGAGGAACTTTCCCTGGGGTTTCTGTCCAGTTATGAACTGCTGCAACCTTTCGGGTCCGGGAATCCCCAGCCGGTTTTCATGTCTCGCGGGGTCTGGCCTACCGAATCCCCGCGGCAGGTTGGCACGAACCATATGCGGCTCTCGCTGCGGCAGGGAATCCAGGAGAAGGATGCGATCTATTTTGGGGGTTGGGAAAGGGACCTGCCTGACCCACCCTGGGACGTGGCCTTTACCATTGACCGGAATGTCTTTCGGGGACGAGTCTCACTGCAGGTTAGCGTGAAGGATATCCGCCGTGCGGAATGATTCTGGACAATTGCTCCATGCGACCGCTTTTGCATGGTAGAGAATGGAGGGGCAGATGGATCAATGAGTAACTGGAATCCTGGCCTTTCCCTTTCCTCTCTTGAATTCGTCTCTTCCAGGGAGATGCAGGCCCTTGAGGCCGCGGGTATGATTACTGTCGGCGATCTCCTGGACTGGTTTCCCCGGCGCCATGAGGATCGGCGGCGGTTTGATGCCTTCCCGGTGCAGGTGAGTGGGGAGCCTGTTTGTCTCCGAGGCAGGGTGGTGGACTCGGCGCGAAAGCGTTTTGGGGGGCGACGCCAGTTCTATGAGATCGTGATCGAGGAAGGGGGAGATAGCGTTTTTTCTTCCAGCAGGATCAGCTGTCGCTGGTTCAACATGCCCTATCTCCATCGAATGGTGGCGGTGGGGCATGAAGTGGTGGTCTACGGTAAACCCAAGGAGCACGGAGGGCGCCTCCTCATTGATCACCCGGAATTNGAGGTCGTACAGGAGGATGGGGGAGGCTCCATTCACCTCGAGCGGATTGTTCCGATTTACCGGAATATTTCCGGGATCCCGGCCCGGCGCCTGCGTGAACTGATTCACGAGGTGCTAATGCAGCTTGATCCTGCCGGGGAGGGGTGGGGGTTCAATATTCCCGGGGATCTCTGCCGGGTGGAAGCCTTGCGGAACCTGCACTTTCCGGATGAGCTGGGAACGGTTCGCGAGGCCAGGCGTTGCTTCGCCCTGGAGGAGTTCTTTCTCATTCAGGTGAACGTGCTCTGGCGCCGCAGGATGCATCGTTCCCAACCGGGGAGGGCTCAGGGGGAAAAGACAGATCTGCTTCGTGCCTTTTATGAAAGCCTGCCCTTTGAGCTGACCTCGGCCCAGAAGCGCAGTATCCACGAAATCGCGGCGGACTTGCGGAGCGACCGCCCCATGAACCGCCTGCTTCAGGGAGACGTGGGTTCCGGGAAGACGTTTGTGGCGATGTGTGCGATGCTGCTGGTAGTGGAATCGGGAAGCCAGGCGGCCCTGATGGCTCCGACCCAGATCCTGGCGGAGCAGCACTACCTGACCTTCCGGAAGTGGCTTGCTCCCCTTGGGGTACGTCTTGCGCTGGTGACCGGAACCAGAAGGGAGAGCGACCACTTGGATCTGGAGGGCGAGCCACAGATCGTGATCGGAACACATGCGCTTCTGTATGATAACGTGGATTTCCGGGATCTCGGTCTGGTGGTGGTCGATGAACAGCATAAGTTCGGGGTGGCTCAGCGGGGCAGACTGATCAAACAGGGGGTCATGCCGGATGTGCTCGTCATGACCGCCACGCCTATTCCCCGGACCCTGACCCTGACCATGTATGGAGATCTGGATGTCTCGTTACTGGACGAACTTCCTGCTGGGCGGGGCAAAATCACCACCGGGGTGAGGGAAAAGCCGAAGGTGAGTGACGTGACCGGCTTTCTCAGGGAGCAGCTTGCAAAGGGACGGCAGGCCTACATCGTCTATCCCCTCGTGGAGGAGAGTGATTCCGTGAGGGCTGCTTCGGTAAAAGGAGAAATCGAGAAGTGGGAAAAGCGGTTCAGGGGTTATGAAGTTGGTCTTTTGCATGGCCAGTTGCGGCCGGAGGCAAAGGAAGAGGTCATGACTCGTTTCCGGGACAATGAAATCCAGGTCCTGGTTGCAACCACGGTGGTGGAGGTGGGAGTGGATGTCCCGAATGCGAACGTAATGGTCATCTATAATGCTGAACGCTTTGGCCTGGCACAACTCCACCAGCTGCGGGGACGGATCGGACGTGGAACCCACCAGAGCTACTGTATCCTGGTGACCGATGGGAAGAGTGAAGAGGCCCTCCGGAAACTGCGAGTCCTGGAGGAAACCTCGGATGGGTTCAGGATCGCGGAGGAGGATCTTGTCCTGCGTGGGCCCGGGGAGGTTCTTGGAACTGCACAGAGTGGAATGAGTGATCTTCGATTCGTGGAGTTCCTGGCCGATACCAGTCTGGTGAGGGAGGCGAGGGAGCTGGCGGAAGACCTGCTGGAACGAGACCCCCGGCTGGAGGGTCACCCGGATTTACTTCGGCGGGTTGAGGCAGAGAGCCCTGAGGAATTGGAGAACCGGGACTAGCGTTCCAGGATTTCGACCTCGTAGCCATCGGGGTCAGTTACGAAGGCCATTCTGCGATCGCCGGAGGCAAACTTTTCGCGCCATTGGTCCGGCCATATCTCAATGCCTTCATCTTCAAGAGTGCCGCAGTAGTCGATGATATCGGGTACGCCTACGCAGGTATGCATCAGGTCCTCCGGAAAGGTCACGTCAAAGTCCGGGGAGTAGGTGAGTTCCAGGAAGTGCTCATTTCCCGGGAGATGCAAAAAGGCGAGGCGGTTCCCCTGGGGCGAGTCCTTGCGCTCACCAAGTTCAAAGCCGAGTTTCTGGTAGAAGGCGATGGAGGCCTCTGGGTCAGAGACCCGGATACGGGTGTGGAGAAACTTGATCATCGGGATAAGTAGCGGAAAGTCGGACGCGGGTGGCAAGGAAAGAATCATTCACGGACACATCCACCTGGAGCTGGGGGCTTCCGGGGCCCACGAACAGCGATTGTCTCTTGCTACGCCCGGGAAGCAGAAGTAGTAAGCGGTATCGCACTTCAGTCCTTCAGTCTGACGCTCGCGCTCCGCTATCTTAATCCGAAGCGGACCTACTTCTCGCTTATTACCCTAGTTTGCCTTCTGGGGGTAGCGGTCGGGGTGATGGTCCTGATCGTGGTTCTGTCGGTGATGGCGGGATTTGAGAGGGAGGTAAAAAGCCGGTTGCTGGGGTTTTCCCCCCACATCGAGCTGATGAGGGAGGGGGTCGTTGTTGCGCAGGAAGATGGCCGGAACGTTGTGGGGACCCTCCAGGAGATGACTCCATCAGGGGCCTTGGTGCGTCTCGAGCCGGCCTCCCTCGGGGAAGACATATTCATCCCGGCTGACGAGATGATGTCCCTGACCAGAAACAGGCTGCTTATTTACGATTGGCGAAGCCTCAAGGATCGGGTCGACGAGGTGGATGAAGTTAGGGAATCCTACGCCCAGCTCAGGGACTTCACCATTCTGGAGAGATCCGATCAATTCGCGCCGGTCGAATTCCGGGCCATTGACACCTCCAACCAGACTCAGATGCAGGCTCTGGAAGAGCTCATTCTTGATGGAGGGACTGCTGACATGGGCCTGGACGAGAGAGCCGTGGTTGCCGAGTCCACCGCACGGAATTTTGGGATCAGGGTAGGAGACACCATCCTGCTGCACTCTGCCCGCAACCTGCAGGAGATGGCCGAGGCCTGGAAAACCACGGACCGGCCCCTGCTTGCGGAGGAGTATGCTGCAATGCTCGCCAAGGCCCGGCAGGACCTGCGCAGCAAGATGGTGGTGGAAAATACGAGGGAAGCCTTTGACCTTGCCTTTCTGCAGGGCCTGTATGATTCGCTTGATGAGATTCGGAGCGGAAAGATCCGGGAGAGCGAACGGGAGGTAATTGACACGATCCTTGTTATTCTCGAGCAGGGCGAGAAGAACGAAGAGGGAACACGGTATTTGCTGGAGCCCGGCTCGATAGAGAAGGTGCTCGATCAATTTGACGTTCTGGAGGGGATGAACCGGGAGGTGGAAGATGGGCGACTGCTCCGCGGCTTGAGGGAAGTGGCCCTTCCCCGGGAGCTCGAGGTGGTGGGAATCTTCCGGACCAGCCAGCACGTGATGCATCCGGCGGTTTTTGTTCCCCTTGCGATTGGCCAGGAGCTGAAAAACATGGAGGGAGGGGTGGAGTCATTGGGGGTCAAGGTTGATGACCCTTATGACTTGAGGGAGGTACAGGACCGTCTTGCCGGGGAACTGGGTCCCTCATGGTCGGTGGTGAGCTGGAAGGACCAGAATCGGGCGTGGGTAGAGCTCATAGCTCGTGAGCGGATGATGATGTATTTTGCCCTTTCCTTCATCGTGCTGGTTTCCGCCTTCTGTATCATGGCGGTGATCTTCACCATCACGATCATGAAGAAGCAGGAGATCGGGGTGATGAAGGCCCTCGGGGCCACTCCTTCTCAGATCATCCGGGTCTTTACCTTCCAGGGCTCACTTGTTGGTTTAATGGGGTCCTTGCTGGGAGTCGGACTTGGTCTGCTGGTGGTGCGTTTCCGGGACCCCATCTACGAATTGCTCAAGAGGGTGGGGTTTGATCCCTTCCCCGCTGAATTTCATGGAATCGATGGGTTGCCTGCCCATGTGAACGTCCAGGAGGTAGTGATTGTTGGAGTGGGGGCCTTTCTCCTTTGTGCCATCGCAGCCGTGATCCCGGCATTCCTGACCTCAAGGCGAGACCCGGCACGCTGTCTGCGCAATTACTAGGACTTCTGGGTGATGGAAATCTGGATTGTTGAGAAGGGAGAAAAGCAGGGGCCATTTGAGGCCTATGAGGTGCGGGGGCGTATCGAGGAGGCCAGGCTTACGGGGGACGAACTTGCCTGGCATAAGGACCAGGAGGGCTGGGTGGCTTTGCGGGAGATGGACATCTTTCGATCGGCATTCGAGGAGTCACGGGAAGTGCCGGATATCCCCCCTCCCGCTCCTCCTGGCCCGCCCCTCCCCTTCCGGAGGCTCTTCGCCCGGTGGTTTGATGTCTTGCTGTATATGCTCCTGTTCTATTCCATGGTGCGATTTGTCGGATACAACCTGCTTGAGGCAATGAGGAGCCCATTGGCCCCCTTTTATTTCCTGCCCTTCGTCCTGCTCGAGGCGATTGTCCTGCATCTCACCAAGACCACTCCCGGCAAATTTCTTCTGGGGCTCCGGGTGGTGACCCCGGAAGAGGAGGCGCTCTGCCTGCGGGTTGCCTTGGTTCGCTCGCTGCGGGTCTATATCCTAGGGCTTGGGCTCATGGTCCTTCCGCTTCTCACGGGGATCTGTCATGTCTATTGCTTCTGGTACCTGATGCGTAGCAAGGAGGCCCCTTGGGATGCAGCATTGCAAAACAGGGTTCGGGGGGGAACAAAAGAGCCTTGGAGGGCCGTTATCTTCGGCATGCTCTTCATCGGTCTCATGTACTTGCTCTCTGCTGTTCTCGATCCTGCGTGGGTCGAGCTCATGGAAGAGATTCGTGAGAGTGCCGAGCGAGCGGATTGACTGTCCGGAATACAGCTTCAATAATTGCCCGGCAGTTAATCATGAGCGGAACGGTTTATTTCGACCTAGAGACAAAACGCAGCTTCAACGATGTCGGGGGAGCTGCCAATCTCAGCAAGATGGAGGTTTCCGTGGGGTGTTCCTTTTGTACGGAGTCCGGAGAATACCGGGTCTATCCGGAAGACGAACTGGAGGATCTCGTCGAGCTCCTGAGAAAGGCGGAGCTGGTAGTTGGCTACAACCATTTGCACTTTGATTATGGCGTGCTGGAGGGTTACACCGTGCTGGATCTTGCCTCACAGACAGTCAACCTGGATCTCATGGTCAACCTGAAGGAGATCGTGGGCCGACGGATCGGACTCGGCCAGGTGGCCGCGGCTACGCTTGGGGCCGGAAAGACAGCGGTTGGAGTGGACGCTCTCAAGTGGTGGCGTGAGCACATGGCCGCGGTTGGGGATACTCCAGGCCAGGACTGCGGAAGCAGATACAGTGAGCCTCTAATGAAGATCGCTGAATACTGTGCCTATGACGTGAAGGTGACCAAGTGCCTGCACGAGTATGGTCAGGAACACGGGCATGTCAGAGCCGATGATGGTTCTGGCTCACTGCAGGAAATAGCGGTTGACTGGTAGGAGCCTGCTGGGGCCGAATTCTGCCTGCCGCTCGGGGGATCAGGTTAGCGGGGCGTCCTGTAGCGGGGCTTGACCACGCAATGGGTACGTTCACCGCAATAGGGACAGACGAAGGTATTTGTGAGGATGATGTCCCGAGCCACACGGAGGCGGTAGCTGAAAAAGCTTCGCTTGGCGGTGCGGTGGCGCCGTGCCCCGGATCCGCGAAGGACGGGCCCGCGGCAGAGCGGGCAGTAAGCGGAGTAGGTTAATATCTTGGATGCAATGAAGACGCCGAGGCTGAGGATGACGCCGTACAAGCCCTTCAGGGTGATGCCTGGATCGTTGGTGTAGAAGCCGTAGCCGATGACTCCTATGGCTGCGGCGAAAAGCAAGGCGGATAAGATCAGCGTCAGAGAGCCCAGTCTCAGGGCGATGACGGACCTGGAGCTTGTGAGTTTATGCATTCGGGAAGGAACGGATACGCTCTAGCGGGAGATGCAGGAGGTGTGCCAATCAGGAAAGACCTCTAACAGAACACAGGAAGGTAGTTTTTCCCGATGGCTGGGGGCCTTATTTTTACGACGGGATGCAGGCCCATGGGATACAAAAGATCACATGCGGTCGTTTAGAACAGTCCCATCATTTGAAGAATCTTGAAAACTACGAAGAGGAAGAGGACGAAGATTGACCAGATGAAATACTTCGCGGTAGCTTCGATGGATTTTCGAGTCATGGTGCTTGGAGGTATAATACCCGACTTTTCCCCGAAACCCAATCCCAATACGGGGGTAATGAAAGCAGCCCCAATCGGAGCCGCATGCCGGCTCAGGTTGANGGAGGGGCACTGGTAAGGAATGAGAACAAGGGGTTGAGCCTGACAGCAGATTGCGATTTAATATCGGTGGATGCCTTATCGGACCGATGATCGTCTGGAGTTGGCGCTGCGTGCGTCCAATGAGGGGATCTGGGATTGGGACCTTATTAAGGACGAAATCCATTATTCGGGCAGGATTCTCAGGTTTCTTGGGCGCCGGAGGCTTGAAATGCCCAACCTTTTCCGTGCGGTTGATCTGATTCACGAGGCTGATCGTGATTACTTCATAAGGGGTATCCGGGACGTGCTGCAACCAGACGGGGAGGACCTTCTGGCGGTGGAACCCCGTATCCGGGTGGCGAAGGGGGAAGGCGACTGGCACTGGTTTCGGATCCGCGGGGTCGTGGTTCGTGATGCGGAGGGGCGGGCTGTGCGGATGGCAGGATCGATGATCGACATCACCCCGCGCAAGTTGGCGGAGCAGGAGCTTCTTGAAGAGCGCCACCTGATGCGCCTGCTCATCGATAATGTTCCCCTCAATATCTATTTCAAGGATCGTGAATCGAAGTTCACGTTGGTGAACAGGTCGATGGCGAAGTGGAATGGTTTCGGGAGTCCGGAGGACGTTATCGGGAAGAGCGACCATGATCTCTTCCGGGAGGACCATGCTGACGAAGCCCTGAGGGATGAGCAGCAGATTCTCGATAGCGGGGAGCCAATTCTGGGCTATGTCGAAAAGGAGACGACGCCGAAAGGAGCTGAGGCGTGGGTCCTGACTACCAAGATGCCTTTGGTCGACAGGGTCGGCGAAATAATCGGGACCTTCGGCGTCTCCAGTGATGTTACCGAACTTGTAAGAACCCAGCAGTNTCTCGCAGAGACGGCGGCAGCCCTGCAGCAGCGCAACGATGAGATGGAAGAGGAGCTGGCCCTAGCTCGCGAGGTTCAGCAGGCTCTTCTACCCCACGAATACCCCGTGGTTCCAAGGGGCGAGGGGAGTGGGCGACTTCAATTCGGCCACCGCTACATTCCGATTTCGGGATTGGCCGGGGATTTTTTTGAGGTGTTTCCGATAGGGGAGCATTCCGCAGGGCTTTTCATCTGTGATGTAATGGGACATGGGGTTCGATCAGCGATCATTGTTTCGATGCTGCGGGGCCTTGCGGAGCGTATTCACCAGGTAGCGGAGGACCCCGGGGAATTCCTCGGGCAGCTGAACAGTGGCTTGGCCGCTATTTTGCAGGAGGCCGAGATGACCATGTTCGCGACCGCATTCCTTGCGGTAATTGACCTTGAGAATGGAGAGTTGCGCTATGCCAGTGCCGGGCATCCAGCACCTATAATGCGGAGTACCGATGGGACAAGTGTGCTCCCAATGGGGGGCCGAGGGAAAGGCGCCGCGCTGGGGCTTTTCCCGGAGTCGAGTTATGAGACTCATGTGCTCAAGCTCGGCCTCGTCAAACAGCTCATGCTCTTCACTGATGGAATTATTGAGGTGGAGAACCGGGAGGGAGAGGCCTTTCTCCAGAACAGGTTGGTGCAGGTTGTGTCGGAAGAAGAGTGCGACGGAGTAGACGCATTGCTTGATCATGTGCTGGATCGAGTTCTCTCCTTTGCGGAGAGCCAGCGCTTTGACGATGACGTCTGCTTGCTGGCGGTGGAGATTTCCTAGTGTCCTGCGGCTGTCGCCTAGAGGCGGCCGGTCACCAGGGTCCAATGTTTGGATGCCAATCCGAACCCGAGAACATTTGGCCCCTTGGCAAGCATGATATGCCGATGCCCGTCGGAGTAGAACCAGGAGCCGTAGGCAGAAGAAAAGCTGCTCTGTCCCGCTGCGATACACTCGCCGGAAGGTCCACCGCGGAAACCCGCTTTCCGGGCGCGATCAGAGAAGCTCCGTTTCCCGGGAACAGGAGAGGTATGGGAGAAGAATCCCATTCTCGCCATATCGGCTGAATGACCACTTGCCGAGTTACTCAGTTTCTCTTCCAGTTTGAGGGGGCGAAGGCCGAGGACCGCCCGTTCATAACTGATGAGTCTGGCGAAGTTCTTCTGCGGAGCGCTGGCCCAGCTGGAGGCGTCATTGTGCTGGTTGGCCGAGGTCAGGCTGGCCACTTCCGCCCGCATGGAGCCGAGAACCCTTGCGGCCTTCATGTAGCTGCTTCCATCAAAGCTTTCCTCGAGAGCTGACTTGCGGCGTTCCTCGGAGGTAATCTCCTGAGCTTCTTCCTTGGTCTGGCCCTCAAAGCGGGCGAGTTGGTCGTGAATCTCTACAAGGGCATCGGTGATTCCATCAATCTGCTTGTCGATGGAAGTAGTGTCTGCCTGTGAAAGCTTGGAGGCTTTCTGGTAGAGATGATCGAGCCGTTCCCACTCTGCGCGAAGTTTATCAATTTCCTGCCGGTCCTTTTGCCAGTCGCGCATCATGAGGGGGTAGACCCGGGTGCGTTCCCCCCGCAGCTCATCCACGATGCTGACAAGTTCTGCGTAGGGATTGCCCCCCCGGTTTCGTCCACTGAGAACATCCGCGAGCCTCCGTTCATGGTATTGCCTGGCCTTCTGCAGAGCCTTGCGGAAGGAGGGGACCGCTTCTTTTCCGAGCAAGTGGACACTCCGGTAAGCCGCCTGACGGCGCTCCGGGATGCTAGATTGCATCCATTGCAGAGCCTTGAGAACGACTTGCCTGGAGGGAGGCGCAGGCTCCGTAGACTCCTCCGCGGGGAGGAGGGCAGGGAGGAAGGCAACCAGGATCAGGGGGATTCGGAGGCTCATGGTTTGGAACGTGTCTTTAATGATGCTTTAAAAATAGTCTGGATGCACGACGTTTTTCGTGTCTTGACCCCGGGGGCTCCTCCCGTTTCCTTCCCGGCATGTTGCGGCAGATACTCAGATCCAAACTTCACCGGGCAACGGTCAGCGAGGCGGTGGTGGAGTATGAGGGTAGCATTGAGATTCCTGCGGATCTGGTGGAGGAAGCGCAGCTTTGTCCGGGGGAGAAGGTGCTTGTGGCCTCCATTACTACCGGGGCCCGGCTGGAGACATACGTTCAGGTCGGTCCGGCAGAAACGGGAAAGATTATCATCAACGGTGGCGCCGCCCACCTGATTGGCAAGGGCGAACTGGTTACCATCATGGCGTTTGGTCTGAGCGAGGGACCCTTGGAGCCACGCAAACTCGTTCTTGATGAAGAAAACAAGGTTCTCCGATCGAGTGGCTAGGGGCTTCCCTCCTTATTCGCGTCGTCTTCGGGTGAGGTGGTTGGATCTTTTTTGAAGGATCGCCTGTCTTCAAGTGAGCCCTCCCTTCCGCCTGTCTTGATTATAACGCTTTTCGGGTGGGGCCGGGAAGAGGGGGGAATCCAGCGGACCAGTTCCGCATGCTGTTTCACTTGTACGTGCTGCTCGTCGTAATAGACGATGTCTTCCTTTATGACACCAACCTCTTCAGCAAGCCACAGGCTTCGCTTGAGATAGGTAACCTGATTTTCTCCGGTAACAGGATGAGGCGTGATTTTCTTGCTGGTGATCTGGATGCGAATGGACTGAAAGGTCCCTGCTGGGACGGTGACCGGTCCCCGTTCGATTACGCGAAAGAGGAAAGGGTTGTCGGGATCCCTCCCAAGGGATTCCCAGCTCTGTCCGGGTTCCATGGCGGGCGAGGCGATCGTGACCCCCTCATCGAGAAGTGGTGCATCTTCCTCTTCCACCTGTGCGGGAATCCAGCCCCAGCTCAAGATTCCCTTGGGGCCAATCTGGTAGAGTTCTTCCCCCAAGGTCTTTCCGTTTTCGGATATGGCGATGGTGGTGAGCTTTTTCCCGAGCCTGTCAATTTCCCGTTCCCCGGTGCAGGTACGAACCTGCTCAAAGGTGATGAGGTGGGCGGTGTCTGTCCTTTGGGGGCGCAGGGAGGCATCGGCTTCGGACAGGCGTAGCTCTATGGGGATTTCCTTTTGGATCCTGTATTTCCAGACCTCGCCTGCCAGGGGAGTAAAATAGGCGATGCCGGAGGTGTCCTGGGGCGTAGTATGATCGAGACCGGATAGCTCTGAGTCGTTCCACGGTTCGCATCCGGCGACTACCATAACAAGGCTGCCAGCAATGATGCGTACGAGATCAGATGGAGGCTGCAGGCGCTTCATGAAGTTCGAGGGGGCACGGAGACGATTATCCGGGGCCCACCACCCCAGGGGGCCCCGAGCCGGCGCCTCCAGTGGGTTTCAGGAAAGAATAGCCCCGTGGTTCGGCGCCTCAGAAGATAGATTACAGCGATCACTCCTATCAGGAGAATCGCGAGTGTAATGGGGATCAAGGCCCCGGGCAGCATGGGCAGGCGAAGTCCTCGATCAGGAGGGTCCGGCAGGTTTTTTTTCGAAACAACCTGTCCGTTCTGATGGGCCGCCCGGTTTTTCAGGAATGCGAGTTCCTCGCCTACTTCGAGGGCCAGGGATTCAATCCGGGCCCGGGTTGACCGTTCTTTCATTCCCCGGGAAACCGAGGCGGAGACGGCGAGGGCAATGGCTTCGTCATCACGGGACCGGCTGGCCCGGTTCCCGGCTGCTACTACAGGGCGCTGAAGCGAGTCAGGGACGTGCAGGATGATGGCCCACAGTCCGTGGTGAGTCCAGGTTTCTCCCAGTCTTGCAGCCAGGGCCTCAAGGGTAGTGCCGGGAGGGAGTCCACGGTTCCAGAGGACGACCAGAACGTTGAGGTCGTGATTTCTACGATAGCGGCTGAGTTCTTGTTCAAGTCGCGACTTTCGCCCGGGTCCCAGCCAGTCGCCTGCGTCGAGGACGTGTCCGGCAGGTGGGGGCGGAAAGTCAATGGACTGGCTTGATGCCAAGCTTGGCAGGAGCAGACCGAATATGAGCAGGAAGATACGGCTCATACGGTCAACGGGCGGAGGGCTCCTTTTCCTTATGGATCCCCTGCCCGGATCCCGGAGGTGTTTGTGGCAGGGTGCTTGGGAACGCCATGGAAGATGGAGCATCGGGCTCCAAGCTGCTTTCGACGATGGCCTTCTGCCCCTGCGATTTTCCCGGGCGGGGTTCGGCCTTGGTGACCTGCGGGTGGCGATTGCTGGTTTTTTCGGCCTCCCGCCAGGCCGCAGAAAGCAGACCACGGGTGTCCTTCAGGAATCCGGTCAGCCCCTCTTTCCATTGTTCGTCACTGAAGCAGGCTGCCAGCTCCTGAAGTGCTGCTTCCCAGAGTTCACGTCTCAGGAACGGTTCGAGCGCGTAGCCACTGGTCAGGGTCAGTTGGCCGGAGTTGAGGTCACCGACTATGAGCAGCTGCCAGGCACGAGAGGCATCTGCCTCCGGTGCCGTATTGTGTAACCAGAAGGCAAATTCTGCCAGCGGGGATCCTTCCGGCAGGCGGACGAAGCAGAAGCAGATATCAACCTGTGGGGCACATTTGCGAAGCTTCCGATAGGGCTTTTTGAGGTCCTTGGTAATTCTTTCCGGCAGGAACTGGGAGGGATCGATGATCAGGGAAAGGGGTGGGGCGGCAAATGGGAAGGACCTTAAGCACTTCGGCAGGTTGAAGCCGCAGGCTGGACAGGTGACCTCCTGCTCCTCGAGCTGCCGCTGGCAATGGGGGCAGGAGATCTCTTCATGGGAAAAGACCTGGGCAGGGTACTTTTTCGGGGGAGTATTCGTGTTGCTGCCAGGCACCGCGACGGAGAAAGAGTCTAGAAGAGGGAAGCCTAATATTTACGAAAGATAAATAATTAAGTTTAATGCGCGATCAGCCCCTCGGGTGGCTTTTCGGCGGTTATCCGCGGCAGTAATCGCGCCACAGGCGTTGCCCCAGCGCTAAACCATGGCTCCGTGATTGGACCGTATATTGCTGAAAGTAAGGGAATTAAGTTGTCTCCTGGGGGGCAGCTGGAACTTGCTTTACAAGTTGGGGGCCCGCCACCATAGTCCCGCCCCCCCTAGATTACGGTCCATATGGATATCATATACAGTCTACTGCTTATTGGCTTTGTGGTGGTGAGCGCCCTGCTCATCCTCGTGGTACTTATGCAACGTCCCAAGCAGGAGGGGCTGGGAGCGGCTTTTGGCTCGGGGATGACAGATCAAATGTTCGGAGCCCAGACTACGAGTGTTCTCCAGAAGGGGACCGCTTATTTTGGGACCGCTTTTCTTCTACTGGCTCTTGTTCTCTCCATCCTCATATCCAAAAGGAATTATGAAGAGTCGATCGCCGAGACGCCCGCACCCAAAGTGGATGCCAGCATGGCTCCCGATGTGCCGGACGTTGAAGGTGTGGGTGAGGCTGGGGACGAAGCAGCCGCTGACGCGAGGAGCGAGGCACTGAAGAGAGCTCTTGAAGGGGTGACCTCACAGGATACAGCTCCTGCGGAACCAGCTCCTGCGGAACCAGCTCCTGCGGAACCAGCTC
>PAQU01000055.1 GCA_002709395.1 Roseibacillus sp.
TTCGACGCCGGGAAACTCCGCGAGTCGCCCGATCTGCTCCCGCCCGAAGTCACCAGGGCAGTTCTTGAGCACAAGCCCATCAAAGAGCTGTTCTAACAGTCCGAGGTTTGCAGGGGGCACACAAACTCTCGGCCGATCCGGCCAGAGGCGGGGCGAGCGCGCCGCCGCCTGGCAGGCCCTCGGCGGGCGCGCCGTGCCCTTCGGCGCCCGGGCAGGCGAAATAGAGCGATTTGTAGCCTGCTTCATCGAGGCTGAAGAACTTTCGGTCGGCCTCGATGTTGAGTGCTGGTTTGGGTTTCGGTAGCACGAGAAGCACTCGCTCGACTTTGGAAAGTCGAGCTACCTACGCCCCACTCGTCCTCGCTGAGAAAGTTCGAAAACAAGGGGTTAGGGCCTGCTTTATGTCACTTTTCCTTGTGCGGACTCCTTGTGTGCCTGCGGGATTTATGCTAAATTCCACCCAGCATTCAGAGTGGTTCTGATGCCGTGAGGCAAAGGGACCCGGCAACCTGTCGCGGAGACGACAAGGTGCCTGTGCCAGTTGGCACGATGTGCGGCCCGAAAGGGCTGAACGAAGGTCTCCCTGCCCCGGTTGGGGGCGTTCGTTCAGCCTGGCCGCGGTTCCGGGTGCTTCTCCATCACGAAGAACCATCATCATGAGCCAGGCAACAACCAGATCAGCAATGCACCTCGTCAGCAAGGAGCAGGACTCTCGCCCCAATCATCACCTCACCAATAACAATGGGACGTGGTGGTGCCAGATCACCATTCACCAGGGCCCGTTCTCGAGGCGCCTTCGCTTTTCCCTGAAGACCGGGAATCTCGAGCGGGCCCGTGCTCTCCGGGATCAGGTCTTTGAGAATCTTGCTCCCGAGGCCCGGGTCGCCTGAGACAGACCCATTCATCACGAACCGAAAACCACAGACACATGAACGAGAAAGAGAAAGAGAATGACACGTCCGTTCCTCAACCGGAGCAAGAGGGTTTGACGACTGAGGACCTGACCCCGTTGCCCATGGGAACGTTTCCTTCTCTCCCGGATTCACACCCGCTGTTTCAGCGCGGATTCGTGATCGGGGGGAGAGGATTCAACCGACCCCGGCCTCAAAAGAACTCCAGGTAGCATCGGAGTTGGTGTTACCGTTGAGCAACAGGAAACAAACAGACAGACAGCAAGAATGTGGATTTTCACCAATAAAGGATTCCTCTCGATCGTGGAGGACCGGGATGACCCGGAACGCCTACTAGTGAGGGCGAGATACGAGGGGGATATCGAACGTCACTTCGGCGGGGAGGTAGAGGTGCTTGAACTGGAGGGCGCGGATTACCGGTTCCGGGCCTTCCTTCCGAGAGAAGAGGTGCGGACCGTCATTGACCGGGAACTGTCCTCTCTCGATTACGGGAACTTCAAGAACAGCTTCGATTGCGACAATGTGAGCTTGTCCAAGGAGGTCAGGGAGGAGAGACACGATGCCCTGTTCCGGGTCTGGAGTGCGATGGTAGAGTCGCAGGAGGCGGTGCGCCGCCCCTAGGGGGCGTCAAGGGGCAGGGAGAGGACGGGTTCGGGTCTCATTGGTTCAGCCCCGCAGCATGCTCATGCCGAGGATGGAAAGGCAGAGAATCAGCATCGCGATGGCTGGGAGGGATTTGACGAGGGCGTCCCGGATCTTGAAGTGGAGGGCGATCGCCACGAGCATGAGCAGGGTGAGGAGGGTTGCAGAAGGGACGATTAGAGAAGGCCAGTAGAGTCCAGCAATGAGGCCTGCGGCACACAGAACCTTCGCGATGCCGGCCATGATCATCATGGGGACTGCCAGGCCGTAGGCCGCAAATTCCTCCCTCATGTTGCGAGCGCTTCCTCCGCGCCACGGGGTTGTCCTGTGACAGCGGATGAACCAGACATTGAAGATGCCTGTGGCGACGATCACCTGGAGGGCGGTGGTTAGAATATCCATGATATCAGCAAGGTTCAGGCCCGCGACTGGGGAGGTAAATGGCAGTGCTCGACTGTTGTAGCTGCCGGGGAAATCCCGGGGGGAAACCAGAGACCCCGCCTGAGGGAACATGCCCAACACATGTGCCCATTTCAGACGGGGTCTTCCCGGAATGTGGATCGCGGCCCCCCCACAGGGGGGACCGCTCGGTGCTCCGTTAGCCCTTGGAGGCTGGGGGCAAGATTACATTGTCGAGGACGTGGATAACGCCGTTCGAGGCATTGACGTCGGCCCTGATGACCTTTGCGTTGCCGTTGAGGTAGAGGCTGTCCCCTTTGATGCCTAGCGAGATTGCCTTCTTGTTGAGGGCAGTGGCTTTGTTGAGGGTGACTGCGGTCTTGGCGGGCACAGACCCTGAGACGACATGGTAAGTAAGGATATCGACCAACTTGCTCTTGTTTTCCGGCTTAAGGAGAGTCTCGACTGTCCCCTTGGGGAGTTTGGCGAAGGCCGCGTCAGTGAGAGCGAAGACCGTGAACGGGCCGTCCCCCTTGAGGGCATCGACGAGGCCAGCGGCCTTGAGGGCCGCCGCGAGGGTGTTGAAGGAACCGGCAGCGACTGCGGTGTCAACAATGTCCTTGGAAGGAGCTTTTTGATCTGCGGTTGCGAATGAGGTGAGGGCGATTAGCCCGAGGATGGTTGTAGCGATAGATTTCATGGTCTGTGGTTGTTGTCTTGCAAGCACGCTTTCTGGTGCTCTCAGAGGTGTTCGCAGGAGTGGCGGGAGCGGATTCAGGAATTTTATATTTTACAGGGGGGCTTGGTGGGTAGCGAGCTCCCGGCCCTTTTGTCCGTTCTCACGGTCACAGGTATCGAGGGCTATTTTCCTCTATTGCGAAGCTGGCTCCTGATCGCGTTGGCATTTCTTCCAGAAGTTAAAAAAACCTCCCGTTGCCAGTGGGCGAACCCTTGTATCTTCGGGACGATCGAACAGAACGAGTTCGACACCACCCTTGGCCAAAGCCTCGCGCAGGGAGGGCAGCTGGTCGGCAAGTGGTCCAACCTCGGGCCTCAGGGTCACAACTCCCCTGAGATCATTCTGCCGGGCCCAGGAGGAGAGAGACACAGAAAGTGGCTGTTCTGCTGCGAGGTGGGTATCGACCTTGTAGAAGTGTTTCGTCCGAGCCTCTGTGTCCCGTAAGGCGGAGACAAGCCATGCCCTCTTTTGTTCAGAATACGCCAGGGCGCACCATGACTCGAAGTCACCGGTGATCATGGTGGTGTGCGGAACGAGGTCTGCGAGAGGGCCTTTTTCGGGGAGAAGGTCCTCCTCGTGAATCCACAGCCCGATCTTTCCCGGCTCTACCCGCCCGCCTGCCTCGAGACGGGGCCGAGTAACCGGTTCTTTCGGAGGGCATTCCGGACGGTGAGCAACTGGGCTTTCAAGGTGCCTCAAACCTCCCTGCCGGGTATCAAGGATTTCCGGATCGATGTATTTTTCGATATTAGCCCGCCGCGGCAGGTAGGTTTTGCCGGGAGTCTGTATTCCGGCAACCCATCTCCAGGAAAGCGTGTTCGAAGCCGGATCCGCATCGAGGAGGTTCCTGAAAAAGAAGTGGGCTCCCAGTTGCCAGGGCAGGCGCTCGACATGAACCCACCAGCCGGCAAACCACATTCGGGCGTGATTGTGAAGGTATCCCGTGGTGGTGAGTTCGTGGGCGAAGTAATTCATGATATCGGTCGAGCTCTTCCCGTTCATGCATCGTTCGGCCCGCTGTCGTACTTCATTGAAGGTTCCGTGGTGCTGGATGTGCTGTAGATCGGTGAGATAACTGCTCCAGACTTGCGGGCGGAGAGACATCCAGGCCTTCCAGTAGCGGCGCCAGTAGACCTCCTGGGTGAATTTTTCCATGGTGGAAGCTGCGTAGCGGGTGAGAGGTGCCTGACAGCATTCCTCCTCCAGAAGAAGCCGATGCCGGACCGCTGGTGAGAGCTTGGAGACCCAGGGGTGTCCCGGAAGGACATGATTCCTGTATTTGCTGTAGCGTCCTGCGAGGGGGACGAACTCTTCAAGCCTCTTGAGCGCCTGTGCGCGTGAGAACGCAAAGTCAGGAAGGGTCGGGGGGAGGAGGTCTCCGGTCACTGGGCAGGTAAATGGGAACTGGTTCTACGGAGGTTCGTGGAAACCAGCTTTCCGGATTCAAGGAAGTCCCGGTTAAAACTGATTGCAGATCTGTCAGGCTGCGGAACGGTGGGTCTGTGAAGAACATTGCAGTGATCGGAGCGGGAGTGTCGGGTCTTTCGGCGGCATTGGAGCTATCTCGATCCGGTTGCCGGGTAGTTGTTTTTGAGAAGAGTCGTGGTTTGTCGGGCAGAGCAGCGACAAGAAGGCGCGGGGCCTTGTCGATTGATCACGGAGCCAACTTTTTCCGGACCACGGATGAGGAGGTGGCCCACCTCATTCACGAACTACTCCCTTCCGATGACCTTGTTGAGGTTCGCGGCGATGTCTGGACGTTCAACCGTGACGGGGTGATCACGGAGGGAGACCCAAAGCTCAACGCTGAACCCAAGTTCAGTTATCGCCGCGGGATCAGCACGCTGGGAAAGCTGCTGCAGGAATTCTCGGGGGTGGAGGTGCACAGGAACCAGCGGGTGACTCGGCTCCACAGGGATGAGCAGGGCTGGAAAGTCGAGAATGAAGCAGGTGATATCCGGGGTGAATACGACTCTGTTATTGTGACGATTCCCGCCCCTCAGGCAGCCGAGTTGATGAGGGCCTGCGCTTTTCCCGAGTCGCTTCATGCGACTTTCGCAGATGCTCTGGCGATCTCTCGCTACGATCCACAGTTCTCATTCATGCTGGGCTTTCGAGCCAGTTTGCCGCTGGTTAAAAGGTTTCACGCTCTTGTGAATTCGGATGGGGAACATCCGGTCTCGTGGCTGAGCTTTGAAGAGGATAAGCCGGGTCACGTGCCAGATGGGAGCAGCCTGCTGGTGGTTCAGATGTCGGGGTGGTGGTCTTCCTCTCACTTGGACGATCAACCCGAAAAACTCCTTCCAGAAGTGTTCGAACATACCTCCGCGCTCCTTCCGGAAGTGGAAAACATGCCGGATTGGTGGGACAGCCAACGTTGGCTTCTCGCAGCTCCTCGTAATCCGGTGGATGTGAGGGCTCTGGAGGAGGGAGAAGCGATCGGGCTCTATTTTGCAGGCGATGGGATGGCCGGCAGGGGACGTATCCCACTCGCAATCAAGTCAGGACTGGCATGTGCTCGAAGAATGTGTGCTCGTTCCCTTGGTGGGGGCGGAGTCTCAGGGTGAAAAGCCGAGGCCCCAGGCATGGGTCTGTGGTGGTTGTTCTCAGGTGATTACGCTGTTGGACTCCCCGCCGGTTGCGTGTCGATCTGGGAGAGAAAGGCGTGGGCGGCTGAGAGGTGCTCTGCCTGCTTGGAAGCAGCCATCTTGCGAGCGGTAGAGCACATCATTGCCCAGCGTGGGTTTTTTTCCAGAGCCTTGAGGTGCTTCAGGATCCAGCGCCAGTAGAGACCATCCCAGGTCTTTGTCCATTCGCCGGCAGGGTAATTGCTCATCCTGCGGATGTAGGCGGAACCCGAGAAGTAGGGCTTGGTTGCGATTCCTCCCCCATCGGCATGCTGGCTCATCCCGTATACGTTGGGAACCATGACCCAGTCGTAACTGTCTACGAACATTTCCATGAACCATTTATAGATTTCGCTGGGATCGAATTCACAGAGGAACATGAATCCACCCAGGGTCATGAGTCGCTCGATGTGATGGCAGTATCCTGTTTCCCGGACCCGCTGGATGACGTCATCCAGTGGGAGAATTCCGGTGGTGCCCCGGTAGAAAGAGTCGGGAATCTTCCTTGAGTGTCTCCAGTGATTGGATGTCCTCATGGAAATTCCGGTCTCGCTGTAGGTGGCCCGCATGAATTCCCGCCAGCCGATGATCTGGCGGATGAAGCCCTCCAGTGAGTTAAGTGGAACCTTGAAACTCAAGTCGTATTCGAGCGCGGCCTCGACAACCTGGCCGGGAGTCAGCAACCCGATGTTCATGGGTGGGGTGAGGACGCCGTGCCACAACCAGTTTTGCTCCCTTACCATGGCGTCCTCGTAGTCACCGAAGAGACCAAGTCGCTTCTGCAGAAAGTGACTCAGCCACTCAGCAGCAGCTTCGTGCGAAGTGGGGTAGAAGAGGCGGTCGAGTTGTCCGGGATTATCGGGGAACCGGGCCAGAACATGTTTCCTTGCGGCAAGATCGATTTCATCATGCTTGGGGAATGAGAGCTCCGGGAGGCTATTCAGCAGGCTCTTCGGCACTTTTTTGCGATTCTGCGCATCGAAGCTCCATTCGCCACCTTTTGGGCTTCCGTCCTCCATGAGAATATCGAGACGACGGCGCTGGAACTTGTAGAAGTCTGCCATGAACCAGCGCTTTTTCCCTTCGCGGTATTTGGCATTGGTTTCCGGGGAGTTGAGAAACATCGGGGTTTCAAGCCATTCGAGATCGATCCCGCCGGAGTCGCAGAGGCGTTTCAGGCGTCGGCGCAGGAGATCATCGTGGACATCCGCGACCACCAGAAGATCCGTGGTGCCCTTGAGTTGACCATGAAACAGGTTTCTCAGGGGTGATGCGCCATGCTGGTATTCGATGTATTCGATCGGGATGCCATTTTTTCTCAGACGGTCGCGGTATCTTGTCATCGAAGCCCGGTGGAGCCACAGCTTTTGCTTGTGGAATCTAGCGGGATGAACGGGATCTCCGAAAAACAGGCTGTCTTCGATCATGAAGACATTATCCGGAGATAAACGCAGGCCGGGATGGTCTTCGAACAACTGATGGGGAAAGATGAGAAGCGTTACAGGCCGATCGCGGGAAGACATGGCGCGGCAACCTCCCTACGTTCCGCCGAAGCTCAAGAGAAAATAAATCGAGAGGGCACTTCGAGCGCTCCAGAGAGTTGTTCTGATCCAGTTCGTGGAGACGAGTTTACGATGGACCCTGGGGTTAAATCCTGTGCTGAGCTTGCAATGACAAGGGGCCGAAAAGACGGCAGTCGACAGCCAGATGAGAACAAGAAATGCAAATGAGATGATCAGGAGGGGCGGGGGCAGGGGCTCGGGCAGGGCGATCACCAGCCAGAGACTACAGGAGATTTCAACCAGCATTGGAGGCCCCACGATCCAGGCGGTCCTGGTCTGGTGGGCTCTCTGGTATGCTGTGAAGCTGCCAGTATCCACCATGGCCTTGAGCGGGTAGTGCACCACCTGAACGAACCAGATCAGTCCAGTCATGAACACCGTGGACAGGGCATGAAGGAAGAGAACGGTGGGAGTCATTAAATAACAGTACCTCGAACAGGTTTCGGGGTTCAGGCTTTTGACGGAAGAAGGGATTCTGCAGCCCTCAGCCCGGAAACAAGGGCCCCCTCGATTGAAGCGGTCGTGCAGTGATCCCCGCAGATAATGATGCCATTTCTTTCCCGGTAAGCAGGAGAGTTGCGGGGCCCTCTCCCAGGTCGTTGCTCGGGAAGTGCGCGCGGGATCCTGTCGCTTCGGAGGTGTTCCCACCGGTCGACCTGCGAGCCGAACCAGTTGCGTAATTCGGTGCGAACTTCTTCCTCAAGTCGCTCGTGATCCGGAAGCCCAAGAACGGAAACGGAGATCAGGGCCCTGTCCCGGGGAGCGTAGGGTGGGGCAACATCAGAGACTGCACAGACATTGTTCACTAGACCGGCATCTTCTCCATTCAGGGCGATTATCGGCTCATCAAGTGGTGATTTCGGGGCTGAAAAATATAAGCCAACGACCGATCTCCATTTCTTGGGCTCTTCGCCGGAGGCTGGAGCGAGCCTGTTGGTGATCTCGGCATCTGTAGCGATCACCACCTGTCTTGCCCGAAGGACCTCTCCGCTTGCGAGGGTGACCTCCCCGGGGTTTACTGCAGCGACTGGAGAGTTGAGGCGAATCGCATCCTGCGGCAGGCGGCTGGCGAGTTGGCGGGGAATAGCCTCCATGCCACGGGCGGGAAGGGTCGCATTTCCGAGTGAGAACATGCGGAAGGTGAAACGAAACATCTGAGACGAGGTCCGCAGGTCTCTTTCAAGGAAGATTCCTCCATAAAATGCGCGGAAGAATTCGTCGATCATGGCCGGGGAGAATCCGTATCCCCGGAGGTAGTCCTCCGTGGTCAGGTCGTCTTCGGGATGCGGTGAACTCCTTGGCCAGAGCGACTGCAGGCGCATTTTTCCAACGAGGAGCTTATCCCTGAGGGACCCAATCGGTTGGAAGGCAGTTGAAAGAGCATGGCCCGGGCAGCGGAATACATCCATCAGGCGATGGAATTTTCCCCCCTTGAATATGAGAGCACCGGGACGGAAGGCCCTCAGGTCGAGGGATTCAATATCAAGGAGCTTTCGGGCTTCCGGATATGCGTCCAGGAAAACCTGGAAGCCGCGGTCCAGGAGAAAGCCCTGGACCTTTTCCGTTCTCAGCCTGCCTCCTACGCGGTCAGAGCTCTCAAGAAGAAGAACCTGTTGCCCTTGCTCATTAAGACGGATGGCACAGGCGAGCCCGGCGAGCCCGGCACCTACGATGACCACCCGGTTTGTGCCTTGCTGATCCACCTCTCACAGACGGCCCTTATGCCCCGTTGTCAAACAGGTTTCAGCTGGTCGTGAGGAAGTGGCGCGCCCGAGAGGAGTCGAACCCCTAACCTCCTGATCCGTAGTCAGGCGCTCTATCCAATTGAGCTACGGGCGCGCATGCCGAGTACGGCGAGGGCGGAAGGTAGGGAATTGCAGGGCGGTGTCAAGCGGGGTTGATCCATCCGGAAGTTCCCTGATGGTGCCCGGTAACAGGAAAAAAGGCATTTTGGGGCAGGCCTGTGCCTCCCCTCTTCATTTGCGACATTTCCCTTGATTTTCAGGGTTCGGTCCCTAGGTTCACGGCCCGTTTGGGCCGGAGGCCGGAACGGATGTGACGACGGTTGGAGCCCCGTGGTCGTCGCAGGAGAGGGGCAACTGTCGGAAGGCATTTAAACCAACAACCAAACTTAACTACAGAAATGAGTAACGAAGCCGTCGCGGATGCGCCGGTCAATGCTGAGCTTGATGCATTGATCGATTCGAAGTTCCGCGAATTCAGAGAGGGTTCCATTGTCAATGGGACGATCCTCGACATCCGACCCCAGGTCGTGATCGTCGATATCGGATACAAATCAGAGGGCGTCATCCCCGCATCCGAGTTTGAAGATGATGATATTGAAGAGGGGGACGAGGTGGAAGTCCTCCTCGAGCGTCTTGAGAACGATGAGGGCATGGTGGTCCTCTCCAAGGAAAAGGCCGCCCACAAGCAGAACTGGGACAAGATCGTCAAGGTTTTCGAGGACGGCGGACTGGTCAAAGGGAAGGTCAAGAGCGTGGTGAAAGGTGGCCTGATGGTGAACGTCGGGGTGGAGGCATTCCTTCCCGGTTCCCAGGTCGACATCATCCCTCCCAAGGATCTCAACGAATTCCTTGGCAATATCTACGAGTTCAAGATCGTCAAGGTCAACGACGAGCGACAGAACATCGTGCTGAGTCGTCGCGAAGTGATCGAGGCCGAGCGTTCTGAGCGTCGCCAGCGCTTCCTGCAAACCGTGAAGGTTGGAGACAAGGTGACCGGGCAGGTGAAGAACCTGACCGACTTCGGGGCCTTTGTGGATCTCGAGGGCATGGACGGCCTCCTGCACATCACGGACATGAGCTGGGGCCGTATCAATCACCCCAGCGAGATGCTGCGAATCAGCCAGGAGATCGAGGTACAGATTCTCGACGTGGATCGCGAGAAGGAGCGGGTATCCCTCGGTTTGAAGCAGATGACCGACAACCCATGGGAGGATATCGAGGCCAAGTTCCCGATCGGCTCCCACGTCAAGGGAAGCATCACAAAGTTGCTCCCCTATGGTGCCTTTGTGGAACTTGAGCGCGGAGTGGAAGGCCTTGTGCACGTTTCCGAGCTCTCCTGGGTCAAGAGGATTACCCGCCCCAGCGATGTGCTGGAACTAGATCAGGAAATCGAGGCCGTGGTGCTGGGGATCAGCATCGAGGAGCAGAAGATTTCTCTCGGGGTGCGCCAGTTGGAGCCCAATCCATGGGACGAGATCGAGGGCCGTTACCCGGTGGGGACCAAGATCAACGGTGCGGTGCGCAACCTGACCGCCTACGGTGCCTTCGTGGGGCTGGAGGAAGGAATCGATGGGATGATCCACGTGTCCGACCTGAGTTGGACCCGGAAGATCAATCACCCGAGCGAGATCCTCAAGAAGAACGAGGAGGTCGAGGCCATCGTGCTTGCCATCGACAAGGAGAACCAGCGGGTTTCGCTGGGGATCAAGCAGCTCGATACCGATCCATGGTCCGATATTGACACCAAGTTCAAGGTTGGAGATGTCGTGAAGGGAACGGTCGCCAAGATCGCGAGCTTCGGAGCCTTTGTCAGTCTCGACGGCGATATTGACGGTCTGATTCATATCTCGCAGTTGAGCGAAGACCATGTTGAGCGCGTGAAGGATATCCTCAAGGTTGCCGACGACGTGGAGGCCCGCGTGATCAAGGTGGACAAGATCGAGCGTCGTATCGGCCTTTCCATCAAGGCAGTGGAATACAGCGAGGAGCAGCTCCAGAAGGAGTCCCAGAGCTTCGAGACGCTGCGTCCTTCGAGCGATCTGGTTGGCCTGGAGCAGGCCTTCAACCTCGCCGCGGCCACCACGACCCCGCAAGAGGAGGAGTGGAGTCCGAGCGCGGCACCCGAGTCTCCTGCCGAGGAGGAAGAGAAGGGAGAGTAGGAAACTGCTTTCCTGACCGATTTAACACGCTCCGGGGTCCTTGGCCCCGGGGCGTTTTTCTTGCGTTCGATTGCAGGTGGGATCGAGAAAAATCCCGTTCCACGGGTGTCCCGTGGGAAAGAGCGGAAGACCGGGGTCCCGGTGCTATTCCTCGCCGTCGGCCTTGGGCTTCTTGGCGCGGCGAACGGCACCGAAGCGCTTCTGGAACTTGTCGATTCGTCCCTCGGTATCGACGAACTGCTTCTGACCAGTGAAGAACGGATGAGAGTCGGCGGTGACACCGATGGAGATCACGAAGTGGTCCACTCCGTCGACCTGTTCGACGCGATCCGATTTGGCAGTCGATCTGGTGATGTACTGTTTCCCGGTGCTCATGTCCTGGAAAATGACCGGGTGGTATTCGGGGTGGAGATCCGCTTTCATGGGAATCAGCCGTTTGCGGCGGGCGGGGAGAATGCGCGTTCTCCTGCAGGTGTCAAGAAATTGAGCCCGCTACTGGCGGTTTTGTTCCGGTTTCAAGATGAGGAGACGTGGTCCGGCCCCTGACTTCGTAGTGCGAATGTGGATGGTGTCGCCTCCTCCGCTGAGATCCAGGACGATGGTTTCCGATCCCTGCAGGACGGTTGGAGGGAGGGGAATATCGAAAATTCCTCCCGAGGGGGCCCCTCTTACGGCTCCGATCGTTTTCCCCCCATAGTTGACCCGGATGGTACTACGGGTTCCGCCCCCCGGGGCGGTGGTCATACGCAGGACGACCCGCTGGGTGGGAGTGATTTCCGGGGGCGGACCGAAGCGGCGAAACTGGAGGCGGAGGGATCCTTCACTGGTGGACCGGGAATCAACCGGGTAGGATCCCCGTTCCTGGGCCTTGGAGGTGGTTAGTTTCTTGGAACGGTATTCCTCCCAGGTAAGCGGGACATGGTAGATGATGCCTCCTGCGACATCCCGGGAGAGGAGGCCCCTCACATATTCGAGGTCGGCATTGGAAAGGGCTCCGAGGGCTACTTTGAATTCGCGGCCTTTCTTGTCCCGCAGGTAGAGAGTGTCCGCGCTCGACCATTGATACTCGGCTGCGAAGGCCTTCCCATCGGTGTAGTGCCAGATGCGGGAGGGCCCCGCCTGCAGGGGCAGGACGGCAGCAAGGACAGGGAGGAGGAGCAGGCGCTTCAAGGGCGCTATTATCACGTGCCAGAGCGGATCAATCAAGGATCGTGCTGACGGAAGTGACCACATCCATGAAATTGTTGGCCCAGTTGTAGACAAAGTCGCGCCAGGTCAGCTCCGGTGAGGCAAGGCATACGAGAGCCGAGAGGAGGAGGACGTTGGAGAGGTAAATAAGGGAAAGAGAGAAGAATGTGCCGTTTTCCTTCAGGTCGGGCTGGTCCCGGGGGATGATCCAGAGGGTCCAGAGCAGGTGGAAACTCCAGGTCACGCCGATCATGAAGAAGAGGATTTTTTCCTGATGAGGGATGCTGATGAGAAGCCCCGTCAATGCGATGAGAAGGAAGATTACCACGGCCCAGAAGGGGACGAAGTAGGGAGAGAGGGCGATGAGAATATTAGATTTGTTTGTGACGATATGACCTCCATCCAGACTAACGCGGAACCCGCTTACCCGCCCCAGACAGAGATAGACGAAGACGACATGAGTCAGTTCGTGTCCCAGGACGTAGAGATAGAGAAAGAGCGGTTGGAGGAGCCGGGTGAAAAACCAACCCGCATAGAGAATAAAGCCGATCGAAAAATAGAGAAAGGCACTGCTTCGCCAGAACTGGAGCCAGAAGGAGATGCCGGACCCGGCTTCACTGCCAGCGTGGAGATGGGGGTTGAGGATGGAAATGGTGGTAATGAAGCAGAGCGGGAGCAGAGCAAGGCCAGCCAGAATGCGGACGGAGCGAGTGAACCATCCCAGCTGTGCCTGTGAATAGTGGGAATCTGCAATTGCGGATTGCACGGAGGTCAACCCACGGCGGCGCCACGAGCGCTGGTTTGCCCGTTGGCGGGCCCGGCGATCTGCCTCACGAAGTGCCTCCCGCAGGGAGGGATTACGGACCCGGCGGTTGTCGCCTGTTCGTTGCAGATGAAGTTGTTTCCGGCGTCTTGCCACGCAGGGAGTGAAATAGTGGATATTTAGGAAAAATTAAAGGTTTTTGGCAGGGTTTGGTGGATGGAGTGCACTTGGGCGAGGGTCTGGTTGAATCCCGGAGGGCTGGTAGAGGCACCTTCCGGGTAGCCGGAGATTTGATTGACGCCGGATGGATGAGGGGTAGGACTGGAGAGAATCCCTGCTCGATTCTCATGATGGCTCGTGTCCTGATTTCCGGTTTCTCAGCAGCCTCCGCGATCTTCTTGATGCTTGCCGGGGGAGCGATTGCGCAGGTGAGGGTGAATACGGTACTCGCTCTTTCTGATTCTCCCGATGTCAACGTCCTGAATGTCACGCTTTCCGCTCTTGGCATCGAGGATCAAGAGGAGAGTGAGCTCAGTGGAACGGTAAATGCCATTCTCGCGATCGACCCGGCGACAGACGAGGTTTCGGAGTTCACGCTGAGTTCAGGGGATCTGACCGCCTCGGACATGAGCTTTTCCCTGGAGTTGGGACCGATCAGTGTTGCTGATGTAGACCTCAGTGGAATAAGAGCCACCATCGCTACCTCGCTGCAGGGACCGGTGATTCCTGGGAGCGGTCAGTTTGATGCGTCATTGCACCAGGTGACGTTGTATGAGGGTGCGATTGCCGGGTCTGCAATTACCGGTGAGATCGATGAGAACTTTACGGAGAGTCCCGTTACAGGGTCTGGTGCGGGAACCGGGACGGTAACTCTCTCGCGGACCGCGGTGGAGGGGAATATCGTGACTTACGATGTTCTGGTGGTGCTCCCTCTGGAGTTCAGCAGCCCCATCCAGGATGGAGTGGATGTAATTGTGAACTCAACCGTTCAGATGGAAGGGGCCATTGAGGTTCCGCTCGACCCTTATCTGGGATGGGCAGAACTGAACGGAATCCCGGATGCCCCGTTCGAGGAGGATCACGATGGGGATGGGGTCCCCAATGGGTTGCTCTGGGCTCTGGGCTATAATGCGAATGACCGGCCGTCGCTCTTCACCCCCGACTTGTTCATTCCCGGTCAGGTCGATCTCATTGTGACCCCCGGACCGGTCGGTATCCGTGCACCAGTCTTCGTAGAGGGGAATTTCGACGAGGAGGGGTGGACCCTGCTGGATCCATTCCTTCTGCTTGGTTTCGAAAACCCGGTGCCCGTCGGGGAGGATTGGCCGATCGTGATCTTTCTCTCCGGCGACCGCAATTTTGTGCGCCTACGGGTGGAGAAGCCCTGAGGGGACGGGAGCAGGGCTGTTTTCAGGCCCTGCCGACGTAGCTTCCGTCCTCGGTATTGATCTTCAGGACGTCGTCGGGTTTGACGAAGAGGGGAACCTGAACCGTGACGCCGGTTTCGAGGGTAGCGGGCTTGGTGGGATTGTTGGCAGTGTCCCCTTTGATGCCCTCCGAGGATTCGGTCACCTTCAGTTCCACCACGGAAGGAAGACTCACGCTCACGGCGTTGCCTTCGATAAAGAGAATTTCCACTTCCTGACCCTCCTTGAGAAAGCTCCGGCAGTCCTCGACGAGGCTCTCATCAAGAGTGGTTGTCTCGTAGGTTTCCAAGTCCATGAAGTGAGCGCCGGACGGGTCGGAGTAGGAATACTCCAGCTTATGGCGCTGGGTTTCCACGATGTCTACCTTCTCGGAGGATGCGAAGCGGATCGTCTTCTTATTTCCGGAGTTGAAGGAACGGATGGTGGCGGCAATGAGGGCGTTGCCCTTGCCGGGAGTGCGGTGCTCGAGGTGAAGCACCACGCCCATGTCTCCTTCGTAGCGGATACATTGTCCCTTGTTCAGTTTGGTCGCAACGACTGCCATTGGTCTCAGATTAGTGGGTAGAGCTCCGTCGCACGGGACGGGAGAGCGCGGTTTACCCTCCATCAGGGAAGAGGGCACGAACAATCTTCGGGATTTTCCCGAGGAGCACGATTTGCGGGGCTGGATTGGTTGCGGTTCACCTGTAATCCGCTCCGTCCGCACTGGCCTCGCAGGACCTGATGAAGGCGGAAAGTTCGTCTTTCATCCGGGCGACCACATCAGGAGAGCGGTCGCTTATATTCATGGTCTCGGAAGGGTCGATGCTCAGGTCGTAGAGCTCGAATTCGGTGACCGGAACCTTCCTGTTGTCCGAGCGGCGTCGTTTCAGACCTCCCATGTTATGGATGAGCTTGTAACGGTCGTTGACCAGAGTCCGGTCCTTGCCGAATCGGAAGCCAATGGCGCGCCCCCGCTTCTTCTGCACCCCCTTCAGGATCGGGAGAATATTGATTCCATCATAGGGTCGCTTGGAGAGGGGCAGGTCCAGCACGGCGGAGATCGTCGGGAAGTAATCACTACTGACACAAGGAGCATCAACCTCGCGGGGTTGCAGTGTTCCAGGCCATTCGACAACCGCGGGAACACGCACCCCACCTTCGTAGAGGCTTCGCTTGCGCCCCCGGAACTTGCCGGCAGTCCCCTGAGAGTTCCCCCGCGGACCAGGGTTGCCTTCCGGTCCATTGTCACTGGCGAAGCAGAGCATGGTTTTATCTTCTATCTTCAGGTGACGAAGGTGCGCGCGGAGTCTCCCCATCTGGGCATCGAGGGCTGTGATACAGCTGAAGTACTGTTGCTGGTTGTCTGGCAAGCCACTGTAATGTCTGGTCATGTATTCCGGGTGCCCCACCACTGGGAGGTGTGGGGCATGGAACCAGATCACGGCGAAAAAGGGTTTTTTGTCCTTGGCGGCCTCGGAGATGAAGGGGAGGGCCTTGTCCATCACCATGCGGGATGTGCACCCGGTGAGGGGCTTGGAGAGGGGCTTTCCGTTGTGCCAGAAGAGAGCACGCATGTCTCCCCTGCGCGCTGCCTGACAATGGCCATTCTCCGGCTTGTAGGGGTCGTAGGTTGCGATGGAGAATTCGCTGGCGAACCATTCGCCAAACCCTGCCATACCCGGGCTCATGAAGTTTTTTTCCGCCTTGCGACCCTCTCCCTTGCCACTGAAGCGGGGACTGAGAGTGCCCAGGTGCCACTTGCCGAAGAGGCCGCTTGCATAGCCTTTCTCCGAAAGAAGTTCGGGGAGGCTGATCTCCTCCTTGCGGAGGTGTCCTGTATTGGCGGTGGGGACGCCGTAGCGGAAGGGATTACGCCCGGTCAGGCAACTTCCACGGGTGGGGGAACAGACGGGAGCGCCTGCATAAAAGCGTGTCAGGCGAACTCCGCCCCGGGCCATCTCATCAAGGTGGGGAGTAACTATCTTCGGGTGGCCATTGAAGCCTGTATCGCCCCAGCCGAGGTCATCCGCCATGCACAGGATGAAATTTGGTCCCGGGGCGGGATCCGCAAGAGAGGACAGGGCCAGAAGGGGAAGCAGAAGCGGAAAGAGGCGGTTCATGATGCTTTAGTATTACGTTGGCAGGGTTGACAAGAAGGGTGGCTTGCGGCCCGATTCATGACGATATGAATCGACTGTTTTCTCTGCTGATTCTGACGGGTTCGGTAATCAGCACCTGCTGGGCGGAGGGTTGGCCTCAGTGGATGGGGGAAAAGCGGGATGGAGCCTGGCGCGAAGAGGGCATTCTGAGGCAGTTTCCCGAGGCAGGTCCAGAGGTTCTCTGGAGAGCTCCGGTTGGTCATGGGTATTCCGGGCCGGCCGTAACCGGGGGTCGGGTTTATCTCATGGACCTGGTGATCGAGGAGGGGAAGGTGGTTAATGATGCAGGTTCCCAGGCGAGGTTAACTGGTAGCGAAAGGATTCTCTGCCATGATGCGATGAGCGGAAAATTACTCTGGAGTCATGCCGAGCGCCGGGAATATGAAGTATCTTATCCCGGGGGACCGCGCGCTACTCCAACGGTAGATGATGGACAGGTTTTTGCCCTTGGAGCAATGGGGCACCTTACCTGCCTCAGCACGAAGGGAATGGTGCAGTGGAAGAAGGATCTTGGCAGGGAATATGAAGCGCCCGTCCCAATGTGGGGACACTCAGCTTCTCCCCTGGTTCATGGTGACATGGTGATTTGCATGGTCGGTGGACCGGGTTCGCTGATTGTTGCGTTTGACCGGAGGACGGGAAAGGAACGCTGGCGGACACTCTCCGCGCGGCACGGTGGTTATTGTCCTCTCCAGATTGTCGAGCACGCCGGGGTCAGCCAGCTCATCGCCTGGCATCCTGAGGGCGTGACGGGTCACAATCCTGAAACCGGGAAATTATACTGGAATGTTCCGATCAAGCCGACCAATGGGTCGTCTATTGCGATGCCCCGTAAACTTGGAAACAAGTTATTCGTCAGCGGATATAACAGGATCGGCGGAATGATCGAACTGGATGATGAAAGGCCGGGAGCGAGGATCCTGTGGCGAAGTGGTCCCAAGGAAGGGGTCTATCCCGTCAACAGCACCCCATACCTCCTGGATGGTATCATTTATGGTGTTGATGTTGACCGGAGTGCCCTGATCGGGGTGGAAATGAATTCTGGGAAAAGGCTCTGGGAAAGCAGGGCCCCGTGCCTTTCCAAAGAGATCGCAGCTCGCAAGCGGGTGCCGCGCTATGGAACAGCCTTTCTCACCTATCACCCGGGCAATGGCCAGTTCTGGATCCTCGGGGAAATGGGGGATCTCATCATTGCGGAGCTTTCCCGGCAGGGATATCGCGAAGTAGGCCGGGCTCATGTTATCGGGCCCACGAATACCTCCGGGTCCCGGAAGGTTCTGTGGAGTCCTCCAGCCTTCGCGATGCGTTCTGTCTTTATCCGGAATGACAGGGAGATGATCAGGGTCGATCTAGCCGAACAGAAGAAGCGGGATTTGGGGGTTGGAGATCCGGAATCATGATATATCACTGGCCTGTTCAGCGTAAGGCAGAGCCTCACATCACAATGAAACCACATATTATCATCGCCCTGTTGTCCTCCTTGCTCCTTTCCCTGCCGTCTCTGGCGGATCACCACAAGAAGGGAGAATGGAAGGAACTTTTCAATGGAAAGGACCTCACCGGATTTGCCCAGCGTAACGGGACGGCCACCTATAAGGTCGTGGACGGGACAATTCTGGGAACGACCGCCAAGGGAAGCCCCAATTCCTTTCTCTGCACGGAAAAGAAGTATGGAGACTTTGAGCTAACCTTTGAGGTCAAGTGCCATAACAAACTGAATTCCGGGGTGCAGATTCGCTCCAAGACCAAGAACGATGACCCTAAGGAGCGGGTTAACGGACCGCAGGTTGAGATTGAGGCGAGCGGGGCCAATGGCGCGGAGTCAGGTTACATATATGGAGAGGCCTGTTACGGGTGGATGACTCCGAATGACAAGCGCAAGCCGCACAAGCATTTCAAGGATGATGCGTGGAACGAATACCGGGTTCTCGCCAAGGGGGCTCGTATTCAGGTGTGGGTCAACGGGGAGCAGGTTTCTGACCTGGTCCATGAGAAGGCTTATGAAAGCCACCCGAGTGGATTTATCGGTCTCCAGGTCCATGGAGTGGGAAACAGAGGTCCGTTTACGGTGGCCTGGCGGAACTTGAAGATCCGGGAGCTCAAGTAGGGGTTGATTCCGAGAATTCCCAGCAGGGGAGGGGTGATAGCCTCTCCCCTTTTTCTTTCCTGCCTCCTTCGTGCATTTAGATTGCAGGGTCTTGGGCCGGGATCGGAATCTCTTGGGGTTGAATCAACCCGGTTTCCGGGGCACCATATAGAAGAAACAAGATGAGTGACGGAACCTTGGAGAATTACCGGTCCTTGCACGGGCTGCCGGAGTTGGCAGGGGTAGCTGACCTCGCTGGGGCGGGCGGTCCGGGATTGGGGGTGCAGGAGTGCGTGGATCGTCTGAAGTGCTTTCATTATGCGTTGCAGAGGGTCTGGCAGGTACTGCTCACTCGTATTGCCTGTGAGCCAATCTACGAATTGAAGATGGGCTACAGCTATCACGCCTACCTTGCGGCCGAGCATATTACCCTTCTGCGGGACAGGGTGGCGGAACTGCGGCATCCTCCTCTGGGACTGGACAAGGTCCCGGATGATAATCTGGAGGCTTTTTTCGATGAGATCCGTAATGCCCCGGATCGGGAAAGGCTCATGGAAGGTCTATACCGGGTGGCCTTGCCAGCGCTACGCGAGAGCATGGAGGCTTACAGGGAGCAGACCAATCCGCTTACTGATGCGCCCGGCCTGCGTATTCTCCGGGTGATCCTTCCGGAGGTAGAGGACATGATTTCGTGGGGAGAAAAATCATGTGCCGCATTGGAAGCAGCAAGTTCGGTCCAACGGGAGGATCCATTGGAATGGAAGGAGGAGCTCAGGGGCTGGCTGGCGGCTTCTGGTGGCCTGGCCGGGACCGGGGACCGGGGTGATCCCCCATCCCAACGTTATTCGGCTGAGGAGTTTCACTATGACAGCACGCCGAAGCGCGACGAGCGTTTCCCGGACCCTTATAACATGGGGGTTCATGCCGAGGAGTTTCTCTATGATGAATCCTTTGAGAGCCGGGACAAGGTCTTCATGATGTTCTACAAGCGTCTGCGGGAGATCGATGTTCCGGAGATGATGGCCTCCATCCTTTATGAGATGGTCACTGAGAGTGGTGATGAGGGGGAAGGAAAGCGGCCCTGGGGATTCTATCGCGACATGACGCGCCAGCTCTGGGATGAGGCCCGGCACGCGATGATGGGGGAGGTAGGCTTCGCGAGGTCCGGGATTGACTGGCCGAGCAAGGTAATGATCAACTTCACCTGGTCGAAAGGATTGAACGAACAGCTTACCCCCCGGGAGCGTCATGCAGTCCTTTGGTTCATTGAGCAGGGGCTCATGTCGAAGACGGGTAAGCGTTATGAGTGGGAAGTGGGGGCCGATTCGGGAGATGATTTTGCACAGTTGATCCAGGACTTTGACTGGGCCGATGAGGTTCTGCATGCGCGGATTGGACGTGACTGGTACGTAAAGGATTTTGAAACGGTAGCAGAAGCGGCAGCATACGGTAGCGCGTGCTGGGACAAGGTGGTTTCCGACTGGGAACAGTGGAAGGCGGATGGCCTGACCGAGCACCACAACTGGTGGCCTGATCTCTACCGTGAGGTCTGCAGCTACCGAGGCGAGGAGCCTGATCCCCGGGTTCTTGCCTTTGACCGCAGTTACGCCGAAACCCGGGCTGACCTGCAGAGGATATCGGCTTCGGGGTAGGGCGTTACAGCTCCATGAGGGTCATGGTTTCCCGGGATTCAGGGGAGAAGGACACCTTCCTTGATCATCTTGTCCTTGGACCAGCGCGGGCGGATGCGGGCCGGTGTCGGGGTGCCGGTTACGCGGTCGAATTCATCCGGGGTGCGTAGTTTGGGGGTCTTTTCTCGGGTCCTGATCCGCCACTGCCGATATTCAACACGCAGGCGTTCGAGGGTGTCCTGATGGGCCGGGTCGAGGGCTAGATTCCTTAGTTCGTGGGGGTCGGTGGAAAGGTCGTAGAGTTCTTCCCGGGGCCGGGGTGCTGTAAAAGGGTTTGCCTGGACAGCAGGCAGGGTTCCTTCCATGCGCAGGCGCTGCATCTCCTTGAAGGTATCGCTACGGGCGGCATCGGCGGGAGGCGTGCCGGGAAGATCCGAGTAGTGGTTGATGATGTACTTGTAACGATCGTCTCGTACCGCCCGGGAGCGATCTTCATAATCGTGCCAGTTCTTTTCGGCAAAGATGGCATCGCGGATTTCGATATCCCTTCCTTCCAGCAGCGCAGTGAAGTTCCTGCCCACGAGGCTGGGACCCACCGGGAGGCCGGCCAGGGTCAGGATGGTGGGGGCCAGGTCGATACTGCTGACCAGTTGGTTACAGCGGGATCCAGGCTTTATGGTGGTAGGCCAGCGCATAATCAGAGGGGTGCGGATTCCACTGTCATAGAGGGTAGTCTTGTCGCGGGGGAAGGGTCGCCCATTGTCGCTCAGAAAAATCACGATTGTGTTGTTGGCTACCTTCTGGGTTTCCAGTTCCTGGAGAACTGCGCCCACGAAACGGTCGAGTCGGGTGATCTCGTCGTAGTAGCGGGCATAATCCTGGCGCACCAGGGGGGTATCCGGATGGTAGGGAGGAATGATCACTTCTCCGGGGGGATGGGGTTCTGTCGAAATCTGTTTTTCGTAGGGGCGGTGTGGGTCGACAGCCGCAAGCCAGAGGAAGAATGGGATTGCAGGGTCCCGTTCTTTAAGCAGGTCAACCCACTCTGCGCAGCCACTCCGTTCGTCGCCGGTGGAAGTCTCCTTGAATTTGCCGCCTGCTACCGCTCCGGCATTGGGAGGAAGCTGGAATCCTGAGGTGTCGACCTCCCGCACTACCGTGAACCGATCCCGCATGGCATCTCCAAGGTGCCACTTGCCCGCTGCCCCGACGAAGTATCCAGCCTTCTTAAGCCGCTGGGGGAAGATAATCTGTGATTCCGGGATGGGCCAGTGGAGTTGCTCTGCATCAGTCTGGTGAGGGTAGCGCCCGGTGAGAATACTGGCACGGCTTGGGGAGCAGGAGCTGATGGTGAGGAAGGCCTGATCGAAACACATTCCCTCTGAGGCCAGACGGTCAAGGTTCGGAGTACGGACCTTTTCGTTTCCGAAGGCTCCGAGATCGTCCCAGGCGAGGTCATCAGCGAGAATGACGACGAAATTTGGTCGAGCTTCTTTCCCGGGAGGAGGCTCCTGGGCGGAAAGGAGGCCTCCGCTGAGCAGGATGAGCACGGTGAGGTGAAGAAATGAGTTCATGATGGAAGGCGCTGTATTCCAGCTCGGGAAGGAAGGGAGAGAGTTCCTAGCTACTCCCCTGCTGGGAGAAAAGCCCGAAGCGCGTTTGTGAGTTGGAAACATGGTCTTCTCTGTCCTACGATCATTCGCATGAGTCCTTCCCGACGACAATTTCTGAGCGGGGCTGCACTGGCGGCCGGTGGGTTTTCCCTGGGTTCCGGTCGGGCTTTCGCTGCGCCCCCAAAGATCGACACGCCGTTCAAGCATTCGGTGATGGGCTGGTGTTTCGGGGGGCGCGGGGTGAAGCCCGGGCAACTTGCTGAATGGTGTGTCAAGCTGGGCATGCACGGGATGGAAGGGATTCCCCGGACAGCCTACAAGGAAGTGATGGACCTCGGTCTTGAGATTTCCCTCGTGGGAAGCCATGGCTTTGCACAGGGGCCCTGCGATCCGAGGTATACCGACATGGTCATTGAGAAGTTGAAGGAGGGCATAGAGGTAGCCAGCCAGATCAAGGCCAAGCGTGTTATCACCTTCACAGGAATGCGTTACGAGGGCATGGATGACGAGAAGGCCGCCCAGCTCTGTGTCGAAACCTGGAAAAAGGTCGTTCCCCTCGCCGAGAAAAAGGGGATTACCATTTGTTTCGAGCATCTCAATTCCCGGGCTACGGAAGGGAAGATGACCGGTCATGCGGGATATTTCGGGGACGACGTCGACTTCTGTGTCGACCTGATCAAGCAGGTTGGTTCAGAGCACTTCAAATTGCTCTTCGATATCTATCATGTTGAAATCATGAACGGAGATGTCATCCGTCGAATCCGGGAGTACAAGGATTACATCGGCCACTATCATACCGCGGGTAACCCGGGGAGAGGTGAGATAGACGGAAGCCAGGAGATCAACTATCCGCCCATCATCAGGGAGATCGTCAAGACGGGTTTCACCGACTACGTGGCCCAGGAATTCATCCCGACCTGGGAGGACCCCTTCAAGTCGCTGAAGCACGGGGTTGAGACCTGTATCGTGAAGTGAACCGGNNGCNTGCNNCCTGGGANACAGGNATGGTNNAATTNCTCACGCCGGGCGTTCCGGNGANGTGATGGNATANATNACAGNTGGTCGGCGATGGNCTCNGCAATGGGNTTCAGCCAGTGNCGGGTGTCCTCGATGGCNAGAGGCCTNGAGAGCGCAAAGTCCTTCTCNAAGACCCGCCGGGCGAGAGTCCGGACNGCATCGGGNTCAGANTAGGAAATGTTGATCTCGTANCTGATCTGNAGGCTGTGGGTGTCGAAGTTGGTNGCNCCCACCGAGGCCCAGCCATCGCAGATAATGGCCTTCATGTGTGTCATTCCGGGATAGCGATAGATTTTTGCGCCTGCCNGCAGAAGTTCNCCNGCAGCCTGNTGGTTTGCGAGGTGCATGACCTCCTCGAAGGGGAGCGTTGGAATGATTACCCGGACATCGACACCGCGCCTGCACGCGGAGAGAAGGGCATCAAGAATGCGGTCGCTGGTAATNTATTCATTCTCAATCCAGACCCGGCTGCGGCTCGAGCGGATGGCCTCGAGGATTGCCACGAGTGGTTCGCGGCGATCTTCAAGAAGGTTTGTTCTCAGAATCCGTATGGGGAAGGATCCGGGGGGAGGCGGTCCGGCTCGGGAAAGGGAAGGAGGAGGACGGCAGATGAGGGACAGGTCCCCGAGCTCATGGGCATTTCTCCATTTCTTATCGAATTCGATCTGGAGGTGGTCCACCACCGGACCCCGGATGCGAACCATGAGGTCATGCCATTCGGAGTAATACTCCCGGCCGATATTGATTCCTCCAAGCATGGCGGTTCGCCCGTCGAAGACGAGCAGCTTGCAGTGGTCGATGATGGCCCATGGGTTCAGGGTTCTCCGGAGGGTGAGATCCGAATCCTGGCGAAGGTAGCGGGCGATGTCCGGAACGGCCCGGAATCCCGGGGGGGCGGGGGTCCGGGGTTTCAGGCTTGCGGAGAGAGTAGAGCCGATGTCGTCGAGGAGCATGCGGGTGGGGACCGTACGGGCATGCTTCTTCACGAGGTCGGCGTAGGCGATGCTGATGTCGTCGTTGTCCCAGATGTAGAGCTGGAGATCGATGGACTCACGGGCAAGGCTCAGTTCCTTTCTGAAGGCGGGAAAGAACTCTTTCCCATCGACCAGAAGTTCCACCGTTCCGAGGAAGGGAGCAGGAAGCCCCATTTGGGTGAGGCTTGTGGAGAACTCCCGGCTCCCAGGGATTCCGTTGGTGCGGGGGGCGGGGTCGAGGGGACAGGGGATGTTTCCTATTACGAGTTCCTCTGCCCGTTGGACGAGCATTGCCAGTCCCAGCCTGGTGGTAGTGACCGGACTCCGGACTTTGGAGAGAATACTGCCCCTCCCGACCATCGCACCGATCTGGACCGCGCTGACCAGAGGGCCGTTCACCTGGGTATCCGGTCGGTTGGTACAGGATTGCATCGCCATGCCAAGGGCGAGAACCGGTAAGATTGAACGAAGGAGTAGAGGCGATCGGTTCATGGCTTCCTTTTTTGAGCGATGCAGTAGAGGGATTTGCTGCCCCGCATGATNATTTCGTCGTCGACGAGGGCGGCACTGGCGCTGAAACGATCGTCAAGTTGGTTCAGGGAAAGGGCCTCCGGGTTGTTTCCGGACGTGAAGACAAGGGTCTGTCCGTCAAGGGATGTGATGTAGATGCGACCCGCTGCCGCCACTGGTGAGGCGTAGACATTATCTATTCCCGTGAGTCGTGCCCGTTCGTAGAGTGATTTCCCGGTTGTGGCTTGGCGGCAGGTAAGCGTCCCCTGGTAGTGCCGATGGTAGTAGACGAGCCCATCATAGAGCAGGAGGGAAGGAACGTAGGGGGTGTCCCGGCGTTTTATCCAGGCGATGTTTCCGGTGCCGGTGAGGTCTCCGGTAGCGCCATCCAACCGGATTCCGAGGATGGCCTGTTTTTCGTAGCTGGATCCACAGATGACAAGGCCCTTCTGAGAGACGGGACCGGCGACTACGTTGTGTGATAGTCCTCCGCATTCCCAGAGGAGCTTGCCGGTCGCGAGGTTATAGCTCCGGATTCGGTTGGCGGCGGAGACCACCACCTGCAGTGGGTCCGTGTGTGTGAGAACGTGAGGCGAAGACCAGGAGGTGGGTTCGTCCCTTTTCTGGCTCCAGCGTTGCTCGCCGGTGCTGGTGTCGAATGAGGTGATGAAGGAAGGGCCCTCGTGGTCCCAGTTTACAACGAGGGAGTCGCCATGAAGCGCCGGGGAGGCCCCCTCTCCATGTCCGTGCTTGGTATGCATGTCGCCCAGGTCTCTCGACCAGATTACCTTGCCTTCCCGATTCAGGGCGTAGAGCCCGTTTGATCCGAAGAAAGCGTAGATGTGCCTGCCGTCGGTAATGGGGGAGGCGGAGGCATAGCTGCCTGTATCGTGCCGACTCTCATGCGGAATGCTGTCCCGCACGGTCGTCTGCCAGATGATCTTTCCGGTGGCCCGGTCCACCGCGAGCACCACGAATTTCATCGGACGGACCTTGAGAATGTTGTCGTGGGCCCCGGGGCGGACTCCGGTTGCGGGAGCAACCGGTTGGCCATGTGGGATGGCGGCGGTGAGGTAGATCCGGTCACCCCATACGACGGGAGAGGAATGGCCTTCCCCGGGCAGGGGAATCTTCCACCTGATATTCCGGGACTCGCTCCACTCCACGGGGGGGTCTGCCTTGGGGGCGACCCCTGTGTCGAGGGGACCCCTCCACTGGGCCCAGTGGCGTTCGTCGTGTGGACCCTCCGCTGCGGAATGGAGCGGAATGAGCGTGAGGGCCAATAGCCACGAGCGTTTCATTTCGGAATGAAATCAGGGAGGAGCGCTTACTGTCGAGCTGGAATGGCACCAGGGCAGGGGCATGCTGGTGGTTGGATCAGCGGAAATGGGAGGGCCTCCCGGAACGGATCCGAAGATGAAGAACCAGCCCGGTGACCAGCAATAACTCCAGGAGAGGAAAGAGAAGAAGGCCCGGGGGATCTACCGGGAACGACAGGCTCCAGTAGTTTCCGTGGCACCACAGATAGAGGGAGCCGTGGAGCAATCCGATGAAGCAGAGAGAGACAAGCATGTTCCGGATACGGTGGGGAATGGCGGGATGCGTTTGCGATGGATTGACACAACAGAGCAAGGCGAGCGGAAGGTAGACCAGAAGCAGGCGAGCGAAATCGATCCCGAAAAGAAGGACCGTGAACAAATGAAAGAGGGGTATCGTAAGGGCGATCCAGTGTCGGAGTGGAGGTAGAAGTGCAAGCGGAACACAGAGCTCAAACCAGACAGTGAGCTGGTCGAGGATCTCCCAGCTCCAGCCGGGAAGGTTGGTGAGGGACCACGCGAGGAGAAGTTCCGTCTTTCCGTAGGCATGGGAATAGGTCAGAGCCCAGGAAAGGCTGGCCTGTGTGTTGAGATCGAGCCAACCGCCAGCTGCCTTCGCAATTCCCGAGGAGGCGAAGTAAACGGCGAGACAGAAAAGAAGGGCACGTTTTGGGGTAACTCCGGGAGGTCAGGAAAACAGGGAGCAGAAGAACGACGAAATCGTGGTCGATCTTGCCTGCGGAGTAGAAGAACCCGCTTGTGAAGTCAGGCATAGGGTCAGGCCCGTTCCCACGATCCATTTTCCCCAGCCGGCCACCCACAAGGCGAAGAAAAGAAAGGCCATGCACTCTACTGAGTTGATCAACCAGGGCGGGGGATAGCTTTCGAAGAGATCGAAGGGTCCGGGCGGAGGATGGAAATGTCCCTCGCCCAGAGCGTTGAGAAGGCGAGGTGATTTCAGGGGGAAGAACAGGAGGATCAGCCCCGTGTAGGTAATGCGCCCGAGGAAAAGTGCATCGCTCTGGTGCAGGCGGAGGGGATCAATCATGAATGATGTCCTCTTCGCCGATCAGTTCGGGCGGACCATTGAACGGAGCGTGGAACTTGTAGGCGGACCATTCCACATGGGAGAAGTCTTCTGTTTTTGCGGGGCGGAAGCTTGATCTGCGAAGAGAATGCCCGATGAGAAATTCGCGGGCGGCAGCACCCGGAAGAGACGGAACAAGCTGGGGAAAATTCCGTTGGGCAGGGATCCCAAGGGTCTCGTGTCGGAGCAGTTTCCCGGAAGATGGCAGATTCGTTTCATTGCCTGCTTCTCGATAGAAGGGCACATAGATGATCCGGTTCTTCTGGAGGTGTCCGGCGAAGAGGGGGCCCTGCAGGGAGGGATAGGGTTCGCCGAGGGTAAAGATGACGAGAACGTGGACGGCAGCGAATGCGTAGGCGAAGAGAAGCAGTCGACCTCGTCGAATTCCTGATGGTGATTCCACGATGTAGTGAACCGTGCGGCCGGAGGGATCGTCAACGCATTCCGGGCAGGACGAGGAGGATATTTTTATTGAGGCGGAAGGTCCGTGGGTTCGTCCGAAGCGTTTTCCCCGGCAATGCCGAGGAGGAGGCGGGCTTCCCGGAGGGGGCGGTCCTCGGCCCATTGACGGGCCTGCTGGCGCATCTTATTGATGGCTTCCCGGTGTTCGTTTCTGGCTTCTTCACTATCGCTTTCGAAGGGCGCTTCCGGCCAGTCCCACTCATCAGTGCGGAACGAGGGGATGGGAATGATCCGCTCATGATGTCCGCTGTTGACTGCGTTACCAAGAGGGTTCCGCGCCCATGCGTAGCGAACTGCTACGGGATTTGGAACGAGGGGACTCCAGACCTTCAATCTACGTTCGTCCTTCTGCTCCCTTCCCCGGTCATCCTTTCCGGTTACAAGGAACTCGGCGTTGGCTGGAACGAAGTGACGGTCTTCTCCGGCAATGGCGAAGCCCTCGAAGGGCCTGCCGTCATGAACCCGGACCATTCCATTGAAGCTCAGGATCATGTGATCTCCTTTTATTTCCGCGTTGTCGAGGGTGGTGGGTTTCCAGCGGAGTTGGGACTGTCCATACTGGGTGGCCAGCGCCCAGCGGGCAATCCGTTCGCCATGGAGGACCTTCTTGTGGGGATGATACCAGGGGACCTGCTGGTCGTAGGCCGGCATGAAGCAGACGTTCTCCAGTTCCTGTGCGGCCCCGAACTGGCCTTCCCGGATGAAAGGGGCCGGATCGATCATACGCATCTCAAAATTATCACGGGTTTGTGGCTGGCCGCCCGGGGTAAGACCTATGATGCCAAAGGGCATCTTCTCATCGCGGAAAGCCTTTCTCCAGTCGTGGATCATGGCCTGCATGACCTTTGCGTAGAGGCGGGGGCGGGCATTGCCGAGGGCATTGTTATACCCTTGGTTGAAGATGGCGCCTTTGATGCTGGCATTACTGAAAGAGGTCAGCATCCCATTGAAGGAGGCCCCGGGGTTGTTACGGTCCGAAGCGGGATCCTGGTCTGGCTCGGTGGGCTTGGGGTTGGGTTTTTCCCCGCGGGCGATCCGGCGCTTGGTGTCTTTCTCCCAGCCTTCGATCCGTGCTTTCAAGCTGGCTTCGGCATCATAGGCTTCAATCTTACGGTCCCATTCGTCGGTGAGGCCTTTCGATTCCTCGATAGTAGCCAGCATGCTGNGGGAGGTCCAAGCCTCCGCCGTGGTGCCTCCCCATGAGTTGTCAACAAGGCCAATCGGGACACCAGAGACGAGGTGAAGACGCCTTCCGAAGATATAGCCGATGGCGCTGAATCGCTCCACGGCCTTGGGGGTGCATTGGGCCCAGCTCCCTTTCTGTTCGTAGCGTCGTTCCCAGGAATTAAATTCATTGATGCGATCCATGTCCCGGAAGGCGGCGGGCCCGGCCTCCTGGGGGACTGTAAGGAGCCGGATCATTGGATGGTTGGCAGATGCCACCTCCATGTCTCCATGGTAGACGTAACTGATCACGTCCTCCATGTTGCTCTGTCCTCCGCAAACCCATACATCTCCGACAACGATATTGTCATAGGCGATGGTGGTTTCCCCGCTTTGGATGGTCATGGCTTTTCCCTGGGCGCTGGCGGGCAGAGCCTCCAGCTCCATGAGCCAATGGCCTTCTTCATCAGCCTTTATGGTGAGGTCCCGGGTGGAAAACCTGACCCGTACGTTTTCCCCGGGTTTCGCATTTCCCCAGATTCGGATGGGCTTGTCGCGCTGGATAACCATGTGATCACCGAAGAAATGAGCTACGGTCAGCTCAGCCCGGGAGAGGCTGGAAAAGGGCAGAAAAAGAAGAGTGAGTAAGAAGGCCAGTTGGCGTTTCATGGCCGAGCTATCGCATGTCCTGCCGAGAAGGGCAATCATCCGAGGAGGGCACGATTTTCCGGGGAAGCGGCCTGTTAGCCGGGGATTAAGGTCGAGGTCGCGCTTGGATCAGGACAGCCAGCGTATTAAGACAGAGCCTGTGCGGAAAACGGGCTCCTCAGAGAATCGAAGGGATTGCGAAATGCATTTCAAGCCTCCTGCCCTCCTGCTGGGAACACTGGGCCTATNTTTTCTGATGCCCCTGGTTGTTGATGCCGCGCATGAGAAAGGATTGATCCTGCGGCTTGGTTCCCCGGATGGGAGTAGCGATGCCCGGGTTGCACGTTCGGTCGCCTTTCATGTTCCCAGTGGTCAGAGTCCTTCTCCTTTCCTCAAGGCTGGCTCGTTCACAGCAAGGTGGGAGGGTAAGCTGGTGCTCGAAAAACGGAGCCGCCTGGTATTCCACCTCGAGGGGAGAGGGCAGGCGAAGTTGCTCATTGATGGGGAGGTCCTGGTAGAGGCCATTGGTTCTCCCAGCGAATCAGAGCGCTTACGGAGTGGAGAGCATGAGTTTCTCGTTGAGTATATTCCTCCACCGGAGGGAGAAGCGANTCTCCAGTTATGGTGGGAGGGGCGTGANTTTGGAAAAGAACCGATGCCGGCCAACGTCTTCCGGCATGACCCGGAAGATAAGGTCCTGCAAAGGCAATCCTCCTTCCGGCGTGGCCGGATGCTGGTGGCGGAAAAGCGTTGTGGATCCTGTCATGATTCCGGAACGGAAGAGATGATGCCTGAATTGCGCCTTCAGGCTCCGTCGCTGGATGACATCGGTAATCGACTACAGGCGGACTGGCTGGTGCGGTGGATCAGCAATCCAGAGAGCCTGCGCCCCCATGCTCGTATGCCGGCCGTGTTTCATGGAGAGGACGCGCAGCAGAAGGCTGCTCATATTGCGGCTTATCTGGTTGCCGGAGGATCCCATCCGGAAAAGAACGATGAGCATTCCCCGGGGGAGATCAGGGAGGGAGGAAAGGTCTTCCACCAGCAGGGCTGTATTGCATGTCATACTCTCGACCGAAAGGGGGATGGTGAGCGAATCGGCCTGGGAGGTGTCCGGCAAAAATTCCGGCAGGGGGCCTTGGCGGGATTTCTTCAAAAACCATCCAAGTTTCATGAGGGAACGCGCATGCCGTCTTTTCGTTTCAGCGCCAAGGAAGCGGCTTCGGTTGCGTCTTTTCTGCGGTCCCTCGGAGAGGNACCAGAGGAAGAACCCCTCCGGGGGGATCCAGCAAGGGGCCAGATGCTCGCNAGGTCCACGGGGTGCTTCAACTGTCACCAGCGGAAGGGAGAAAAAGCGGCAGAGGTAAGCAAGTTGGGGCTGTTCGAGCTCGGTTCCGCTGAGTGTTCGGGGGTGGATTACAATCTTTCCGAGGATGAGAAAGGAGATCTTGGGAGGTTTCTGGGAGAAAAGCTTCACAAGGAGTCGCTGGGCCGCTTTGTCCCGGCCGAGTTTTCGGGTCGGCAGTATCACGCTCTGCGTTGCAATGCCTGTCACGCGCGGGATGGGGAAGAGAGCCTCCGTGAGAGGTATGCCGGGGAAGTTGCGAACCTCCTGCAACCCGATCCTGCCGGTGATGAGGAGAAGCCNGGAGGGCTTTCNGNTCCTCCGCCTCTTGANCATCTCGGGATGAAATTGAGAANGGACTGGCGGACGAAGCTATTTGCAGGAGAAATCCATCCCAAGATCCGGAGGTGGCTCCCTGCCCGCATGCCCGCCTTCCCAGCCAGGGCAGGCGGCCTCTCCCTTGGATTCAGTCATGCGGTCGGCCGTTCGGGGAAGGGTAGTGGTCCTTTTGATCCTGATCCGGAGCAGATCGGGATTGGAGAGTCCATGACGGGAGTGGCAGGAGGATTGAGCTGTGGAACCTGCCACGGGATCGGGGAGAAGCCTCCCATCGCTGTTTTTGAGGGGGAAGGTCCGAATCTCCGGGCTGCTGGAGAGCGATTAACCCGTGATTACTTTCATCTCTGGATGAATGATCCACCCCGGGTCTGGCCCGGCACGATCATGCCCAAGTATGCGCTCGACGGAAAAACGCCTCTGACTCAGTACTATGAGGGTGATGCCCGGAAGCAATTCGAAGCCGTGTATCAATACCTGCGATCTCTTTCCGAAAAGCAAGACCATGAAAAGAAGCCTTAACTCCATCGTTTTTATTCTCCTTTCCCTGCCGCTTGCGGCTGCTCCCGGCCTGATCGGGGAATACTTCAAACTGGAGGACAAGCTGGGAGATGAATTCGAGGTGCCCGTGGACCTGAAGCCGTGGCTTGTACGGATTGACCGGACGATCAACTTTACTCAGGGAGAGGGCGATTTCCACGGGTCCAAGCTGGCGGAGAACTTCATGGTGCGCTGGAGCGGAGCCATTACTGTTCCGAAAGCGGGAAATTATCTTTTCGCGACCAGTTCCAAGGATGGCTCCCGGATGTATCTGGGAGACAAGCTGGTGGTCGACAACTGGGGCCCGCATCCCATGAAGCAACAGAGCGGGACGGTCCGATTGACTGCGGGTGCCCATCCGGTCCGCATTATTTACCAGAACGGCAGCAAGGGTGCGGGCTGTATTGTCAAGTGGATGGCTCCCGGGGGGAAGCTGGAAGCGGTTCCCGCCTCGGTTCTCTTTCACGATGCGGACAAGCTCAAGGGGATCAAGTGGGACCAGCAGGCCTTTGCCAAGGCCGTGAGCCCGAATGCTCCTCCAGCCAAGCCGGTCTCGGGCAGTCTGCCGCAGAAGTATGGTAACTTCGTCAGCACTGCGTTGCGGGTAGGCAAAGGTCCCAAGGGTGACAACGTTGCCTTCCGGTCCCGGATCATCAGGCTCGATGCCCAAGGGGCTGCCTGTGTGGCCTTTGATGCCGATACCATGCGCATGGCGGCGGGTTGGACCGGCGGAGGCTTGAAGCTCGAGGGGCTTCCCTTCACGGGAGGGCATGGCGCCTTTCCCTCACACAACGGGACCAAGGTGTTCACCAACCAGGCGGCTCCGGGCTGGGCCAACGCGCAGGGGAGCCTGACAGAGACGCGGGTCCCGGAAGATGGGAAATCCCCGCCCCTGGGGCCGCTTCCAAAAGCCCAGGCTCACTACAAGGGGCTATATGTCCACGGGGATAAGACCGTCCTTCGCTACACGGTGGGAAAAGACCCGGTACTGGAACTTCCGGCTCTTGAGAACGGGCTTATCACCCGGACGATCCAGGGAAGGTTCAGCAGTCCTGCGATAGTTGTGCTTGCGGATGCCAAGGGAGCTCCGGAAATCCAGGTGCTGGGTTCCAAGGAGAAGCCCGGCACGGTGGATGGGAGTGTCGTCCTCAAGATTCCGGCGGGAATGGCCCACTTCAAGGTAGTCTATGGAAGTGGGGAGGTTTCCTCGACCCTCGAGGACCTTACTCTCT
>PAQU01000056.1 GCA_002709395.1 Roseibacillus sp.
GGGTTCCATCTGAGGTCGTTGTTCATGACAACCCAGGCAGGGTCGTGCTCCCTGAGGATGGTTTTAACCGTTCCGTCCTGTCGTTGAGCCAGCATGATGAGTTTGGTGTCCTGGGCGCGGTTCAACTGCTGGACGACGAGCTCGGTGGAATGATCCGGTCCGGCCCATTCCATGCGTGCAAGATAGTGCTCGCGGGGATCACCCGGGATCTTGAGCCAAGTGGTTCTGCCCGTGTCGATTTCAACCACCCCTGCACGGCAGGAAGCATTTTTCTGGCCGGCCTTGGGATACCCGAATCTTGTTGTCTTGGGATAGCGGCCCGATACGTGATCAAGAATGATTTGCTGGCGGACACCGCTCTCATCAAACTGCCAGTAGGCGATAGCGCCGCTGTCAGGGCTCCACCGAAACCCATCGCGAATTCCGAGTTCCTCTTCATATACCCAGTCGAAGCGTCCGTTGAAGATGTGTTTTGATTCGCTTGTGGTAAGGGTCCGGATGGTATGGTCTGCAAGCGATTCGACATGAATGTCAGGTCCGCGTACATAGGCTACGTGCTTCTGGTCCGGACTAATCTTGGCGAACATCAGGGAGGAGGGGTCGGCACCCTTTCCCCCGAGTTTGTGGAGGGTCTTTCTGATGCGGTCGAGAATCCAGTAGTCCCCACGTGAATTGCGGCGCCAGACTCGCTTTGAATTGGTGTAGAGAAGCAGGAGGGAGAGATCCGGAGAAAAGGAGTATCCGTCGATATCCATCGGGGTTTCGGTGTCTCCGGCTACCAGATCTCCGGCCGAAATGAGGAGTTCGGGATCGTTTTCCGGGTCTGCTGATGCCAGCCAGATCTCCTGCTTCCCCTTGTGTTTTCCCTCCTTGGCTTTTTTGATGAAAGTGTAGCGCTTTCCATCCTCTAGCCACTGGAGCGTAAAGCGCTTTTCCTTGAATTCCTCCGCATCATGGATGCGATCAAGGGTCAGAAGTGAAGATTGTGATGGTTGCTCAGCATTAGTGAAGACGATACCGGTAAGGAGCAGGAGTATTGAGGATAGCTTTCTCCAGAGAGGAATCAGGTTGTTCATGACGAATGCAGGAATGGAATGAGATGACGGAGGATTCTTCTCGAGCGTAATTATTTTTGGGAGAGGAGAGACTTTCGCTCTCGGTAACCTGAGGGTATTTATTTTTGCATCAGCCGATTCTTTTTTGCGAACGTTTCTCAGGGGGCGTCGAGAGGATATGGCTTCTACGGACAAAAAAGCAGACATCCCGAATATCACGAGGCACCCTTTCAGGGTCGATGAAATTTCCCATTTCATTATTCCTGTTCCAGGGGTTCATGACCTTAAGTATTCTGGCTGAGGATGGATTCATTCACCCGGGACTGTTACATGGTAATTCGGACCTGGAGCGGATTCGGATGGCGGTGGACTTAAAAAAAGGTCCGATCTTTGACGGATTCAAGATCCTGGAGAAGAGTCCCTATGCCAAGGAAGGCTACAGGATGAGGGGCCCCTTTCCCAAGTGGGGCCGAGCTCCAAATATCCGTAAGGGGGAAACTGAAAGTGATGCCCTCGCGGCATACCAGAATGCCTTGATGTGGGCCATTACCGGAAAAAAGGGTCATGCGGAAAAGGCTATTAATATTCTGAACTCGTGGACATCAGTTCTCAAGGAGGTGGGAGGGATCGATGAAGTGCTAGCCGCTGGTTTGCAGGGTTTCATGTTCGTGAATGCAGCCGAATTACTGCGTCATACGGACTCAGGATGGAGTGAATTGGAAGCAAGACGTTGTGGGCAGTGGTTTCTCGATGTCTGGGATCCTGCCATTGAACACTATGCCTACTTCGCGAATGGGAACTGGGAAACNGCTGCCCTGCAGACCCGTATGGCTATTGCCGTTTATTGTGACGACCGGAAAATGTTTGAGGAGACCGTTCGCTATGCTGTTGCGGGGGCAGGAAATGGGAGTATTTCACACATGATCGTCTNCCCGAGTGGCCAGTGTCAGGAAACCACCCGGGCCCAGCATTATGTCCAACTGGGGATCGGTCTGCTGGCATGTGCTGCCGAGGTTGCGTGGAACCAGGGGGTCGATCTCTATGGTTGGCAGGACAATCGAATTCTCAGGGGCTATGAATATACCGCCCGGTATGGCCTGGGTGACGAGGTTCCCTTTCGCCACTATCTCGACCGGACCGGGAAGTATGGCCGTGGGGGTAGATATCATGACTATACCGAGNTCTCCCCGGTCAGCCGTGGAAATTTCTACCCTATATTCGAGCGAGTTTTCAACCATTACGGAAAACGTCGGGGGATTCCGGCGCCTTATTCTAAGCGAGTGGTCCAGATGAAGGCGCCGGAGGGCTTCAATAATGATCACATCGGTCTGGGGACCCTGAGCCACAGGCGTGAACCCCTTCCAAGTAAGATGGCGTTGGGTCCCCCCGGTCCTCCATCAGGATTCGTTGCCAGAAGCGTTCNCGAANGAATTCGGATTTCATGGGTGGGTTCTGTTGATCCCGTCGGGTGTAGTGATGCGACCAGTTATGAGGTGAGGCGCTCNTCCAACCCCGGAGGGCCATACGAATCAGTTGCTTCATCCCTCGAACGGCCAGGATTCCTCGATGCAGATGTTAAAAAGGGGGAGCTGTATTATTATTCCGTGACAGCTGAAAACGCAGTTGGCTCCAGTGCCCCTTCCGCGGAGATTGCTGCCAGTGCGGGATTGCCCGGTCCGTGGTCCTCTGCGGACGTGGGGAAGACCTCCATTCCCGGGTATGCCGAGTACGACGGCAAGGTCTTCTCGTTGGAAGGCGAGGGCAAGGATATTGGCGAGAGGTCTGATGAATTTCATTACCTTCATGCCCGAATGGAGGGAGACGGAATGATTACCGCGAGAATAAGGCGCCCGATGAGTTCACAATGGACAAAGCCGGGAGTCATGATGCGCAAGGACCTCGAGGAAGGCGCCCCCCATGTCTCGGTCCTGCTGCAGCCGCATTGGAACGGAGCGCTTGTATCGCGTAGGGAGAGGGGAGGAGAGACTGTGCTGGGAAGAGTGGAGCCTCTGGGTGAAGAGTACGTTATCAAGAAGAACCGCCTCAGCGCGCCTTACTGGGTGAGGTTGAAGCGGGTTAAGGACACCTTCAGCGGCTATATGTCACACAACGGGACAGCCTGGCAAGAGTTGGGCTCTGTGGAACTGAAAATGGGACCAGTGATCCACGTTNGAATGCCGGCCTGTTCCCAGTTGGAAGATGTGACGACCACGGTCACCTATGACCGGGTCAGCATTCCGTCATGGAGCATGCCGGGTAGCTAAAAGGTGAGTGCGGCTTAATCGTGTCTGAATTGTTCCGCGAAGCGCCAGTTGGTAGTGTANTCNCGGGTGAGTGGAATATCAGAGATTTCAGCCCGGACCATCTCCACGGGAATGCGATTGCCCCTCAGAATACGATCGTGGAATTCGCGGGGACTCATCTTGCCGGAGGCTACCAGNTCCCGGTGNAGAACATGAAACTGCATTCCTCCCAGCATATAGGCACACTGGTAGAGGACAGGAGTTCCCGGGGCCAGGGAGCGACGCACTTCTCCCTCGGCGTGAGTTCTTTCGTGCCCCACGATCCTTACCAGCATGTCCACACACTCCTGGGGGGTATATTGGCCAAGGTGGTATCCCAGGGAGAAGATGATGCGGACGCAGCGATGCATACGCCAGAAGAGAAATCCCATCTTGTCTTCCGGGGTTTTTGGAAACCCGAGATCCCAGAGCAGCATTTCCCAGTAGAGAGCCCAGCCCTCTGTCCAGAATACCGTTCGATAAATTCCCCGATGGGTATTATAACGCGAGGTCATGAAATCCTGAAGATGATGCCCGGGGATGAGTTCGTGGTGAACAGTGGCGGCTGAGAAGTGGGGGTTGTTGCCACGCATGCTCATGAGTTTGTCAGCATGGTCCATGTCCTGATGGGGGTAGGAGACACTGATAGTCGATCCGCCGGTAAAGAACGGGTTGAAGCGCTGGCGTCCCGGGGACATCATTCCTACTCGCCAGCTGTCCTTGGCGAGCTGGGGGATGGTTACCAATGAGTTTTTCTCAAGATAGGCAATCGCTTCCAGGGCGAGGCGGCGGATCACAGCGGACTGCTCCCCGGGAGGAACATGCTGTTTCTTCACATGTTCCAGAGCAGCCGCTACATCATCGCCGAACCCGAGTTCAGCAGATACCTTCTTCTGCTGCATGATGCACCAGTCCAGTTCCCGCTTCCCAAGTTTGACGAGTTCATCAGCAGAGTATGGAATCATTTCCCTTTTAAGAAGGGTAATCAGGTGTTCCTTTCCGACGGGGGAAGCATGGTTCTCCCCATTGAAGCCCTCTTTCCTTGGTTTTGGGACGGCCTTGGGTTTCCGTTTAGGGTCGGGCTTGAACATGTCCGCATATGTTCCAAGTGCGGTGGACAGTTTCTTGCTTGGAGCGGCAATCCACCAGGTAAGAAGAGGGTCGTAGCCTCGATAGTAGTTAAACCAGTTGTCGACAACCCGCTGTAGTTCACGGCAGGCCTCCTCAGCGGTCTTGAAGTTTTTTTCCGCAACCTCGTTGAGGCCCTCCTCCTGCTGTTCTTTCCTGCTCCTGAGTACCAGGGTTTCTATTTCTCTCCGGGTGGTGTCTACGGAACGCGACAGGGTTTCGAGTTGAGGGGCAAGTTTCTGGGGGTCGTATTTGGCCTGGGATCTACGCCTGTATTCGAGGGCTGTGATCTTCTCGACGAAGGGAACAAGCGTGGCAATAGACCTGAGATGAGAGGCTTCCGCGGCAAAATGATCCTGGTCCCGTTCGAGGCGCTGGCGGAACAGGATGTAGTCTACCTGACCCGACCGATTCATTTTATTGAAATCCATTCCGAGGAGGACGCGGTGCCAGTCCTCAAAGAATTTTTCCATTCCAGCAAGCCTCCGCTCCTCCAGTCGGGAGGGNAATTCGCGCTGAAAGGTATCGCGGTCCCGGGGATACCGGTCGAGCAGGTCGCGGAAATCGTTGGTATGGGAGGTTACGATTTCGTGTCCACCCGGGGGAGTGTAGCGTGGTCCTTCAGTGGAGACCTGAGCCTTCAGCAAAGATGCTCCGAGGAGCGAAAGGGCCAGAACAGCCAGGCCTGTGGAATATGTGCTCATGAATAGATCTACTGCGGGATGTTGTAATTTGGAGGTTCAATTCCGAGGAGGTGTTTGCGGAAGAAATCCTTCCGGCGACGGTCACCATGGCGTCCTCCTCCTCCGTGTCCTCCATTCGGAACGACAATGAGGTCGAAATCCTTGTTGGCTCGGATCAGGGCGTCAGCCAGTCGCATGGTGGACTCAGGGGGAACATTGTTGTCCATTTCCCCCACAATAAGAAGGAGTCTTCCCCGCAGGCGGTGAGCGTTATCGATGTTGGAAGATTCAGAGTAATGCGGTCCTACGGGATATCCCATCCATTGTTCATTCCAGGAGGCCTTATCCATCCGGTTGTCGTGGCACCCGCATGATGAAACGGCAACCTTGTAGAAGTCCGGATGGAACAGAAGAGCCCCGGTTGAGCTCTGCCCCCCTGCAGATCCCCCGTAGATGCCGACCCGGGTGATATCATACCATGGGTTTTTCCGGGCATAGGCCTTGTGCCACAGGATTCGATCAGGGAATCCGGCATCCTTCAGGTTCTGCCAGCAGACATCGTGGAAGGCCTTGGAACGGTTGGCGGTGCCCATTCCGTCCACCTTGATCACGACAAACCCCATTTCTGTCCACGCCGAGTAACGTCGACCGGAACTCCAGCGCTTGGGGACATAGGAATCATGGGGGCCGGCATACATGTCCTCCAGCACTGGATATTTCCTGGAGGGATCGAAATTCGCCGGCTTGCAGACAATGCCCCAGATCCCGGTCTCGCCATCCCGACCCTTTGCAGAAAAGACCTCCGGAGGCTGCCATCCGGTAGCTACCAGTTCTCTGATGTCGGTTTCCTCCAAATGACATACAAGCGTGCCATCGGAGACACGTCTTAGTTCGTGGACCGGTGCACGGTCGATGCGGGAATAGGTGTCGATGATGAATTGACGGTCGGGAGAATACCGGATTTCGTGATCACCGTTGCCCTCGGTGAGAGCAGTAAACCCACTTCCATCGAAGTTGACGCGGTAAAAGTGAATGAGGTAGGGATCCTGATCCTCGTGCCTGCCGCTCGCTCGGAACCAGATCTGGCGGTTTTTCTCGTCAACCATGTCGATGTAACGAACCACAAAGTTTCCCCTGGTAACCGCCTTCATGGAACCGGAGGCGATATCAACGAGATAGAGATGGCGGTGCCCATCCTTCTCGGAAAGGTAGAGAATCTCCCGGGAGTTCTGGAGCCAATTAACCCGGGGCATCCCCAGTCTGAGGGCATGTTCGGTCCAGATAAACGTCTTCGACTTTTCATCGATGATGTTGCGATGTTTTCCGCTGAAAGTGTCTACTTCTATGATGCGAAAGCGCTGGTGTCCCCGGTCGATCTTTTCGTAACGAAAATAGCGACCATCTTCCGTCCATCGCAGGCGAGGGCCGCGAAAATCTATGAGCCCGACTTCCGGTTTCCGATGCTCGCGCCCGGCCAGGTCAAACCAGTTGAGTTCGTGCGCGGTGAATTGGTCGCCAGGCAGGGCGTAACGCCGGGAATGCAGTTTGGCCCGGCCTCCTTCCCGGGGAGAAGATTGCACCATGTGAACCTCGCCCACCTCCCCTGGTTTGACCCGGAATGAGATGAGGTTGTTGGAATTAGGAGACCAGAAGGGCGCTTGGTAACGGTTGTTTTCCGCTCCATCCGAGGAGAGTTGTATTTCCTTGCTGCCTTCCTCGTTGGAACGAACCCAGAGGTTGTGATCCTTGATATAGGCCCGCCACTTTTTATCCGGGGATATGTCACGGGCCGGGCGGTGGGGTCTGCGATCGGGAGGGGATTGATCTGTGTTCTTTTCGCTGGGTTCCGGAGAGGAGTCAGGCTTTTGACCCTCTTCCAGTTTGTAGGTTCTCAGGTTGCAGCTGTACCATTTTCCGTTGATACGGAATGTTACGGTGTGAGCCTTGAGGTTGAATCTCAGGTCCTCGAGGGGGAGCTGGGCAGCCTTGTGTTCACCAGCGCCAGCTTCCCTGAGAGCACCAGCCATTTTGTTATGATCAAAAGCGTGTTCCCTCAGGCCCTTTTTGAGGTCGACGAGTATGAATTCACGTGCTCCTTCGGCGAGGTCGTTGCGATACCACATCCATGTGCCATCAGGAGCCCAGTGCGGGTTGATACGGCTCTTGTAGATGTTTGCATCCGCGACCGGGATGACGCCAAGGAGGAAGGCCAGAATGGCGGTGAGAGGATGAATTTTCATGTGCTCTGGGAAGTTTCCTCAAAAATATGCAGGTCTTACAATCACACAGTCCTCTCAGGGACCGGCAATTGCAGATTGCCAGGAGGCCAGTTCAGGCCCGGGTTGGTCCCCACATACGGATATGAGGAGGCTGGGATGGGGGGATCACTCTCCCCGTAACCTTGCAAAGAAGGGTCCTCCCTGAGTGCTCACCGGGTTTTTAAGGCGTATTGTCACCGTGGCTGTGCCGTTACCATTGTCCACCTGGGCCAGAGGTTCAGTAAGATCGGAATCAGAAGACCAGGTTACGAGGTCTGCCGAGAGTTCGACAGTCAGGGATCCCAGCGCCTCCAGGTTTTTCTGGTAGGTAACGACAAGATAATCGTCGTTCTCTCCATCGACCTCCAGATTCTCCATGCTGAGCTCAAGTTCCGGGGCGGAATTGGGGGATCCAGGATCTGACCCGTAGAGGAATTCCATGAAATTACTGATTGTATCGAGGTCATCGTCATCGGAAGCGCCGCCCTGAATATTTCTCCTGGCGGCCCAGGTGGCATAGTCGGTCCCTTCAGATTCAATCGTTCCCGGGGATCCCCCGATGGTAGTGCTGGCCCTCCAGTTGGCAGCCTGTCCGTGGTCGGGTCCCTCAAGGGGATTGACCAGAACGAGACTTGGGCCAGTTCCGTCGGGTGAGGTAGGCCAGGGGGCTTGGTCGTTATAGGTAAAGCTGAGGATGGGTTCCAGATTCGCGTCCGAGATGCTGAGGGTTTCGCCATCATTGCTCAGGCGCCCTGTATATTCGAACCACTGGATGCCGTTGAGGGAGCCGTAGCGGGCTTCGTAAGCCAGTTTGTTCCGCAGGAGGAGAAGGCGGGCTCCGGGAGAAAGGATTGTATTCTCGGGAAAGAAGAAATTGATGCCTGCGCTGAATCGCACCCCGGTGAGATCGATTGCCTGTGACCCGATATTAAGAAGCTCAAGGAATTCATAATCATCCCGGTCGTTGCTTACGGACGATTCTGCCACTGTAGCAGGATTGGCGGGATGGTAATGCATTTCTGCTATGACGAGATTCCCGGGGCCTGCAGGTTCAGTATCAATACTGAAAAGAGCTTCGTTCAGGGCACTCCATTCTCCGGTGTCATTATTGTAGGCGCGAGCTCGGAGCTTTGCGGGCTGGTTCAGGAAAAAGGGATCGGAAATGTTGTCTCCACCACCTCCGCCTCCCGCAGTGGTCTCGCCGCGAAGGACCATGTCCATGCGCATGTCAGAACTGGTTCCGCTCCCCTGGTGAACCTCCACGGCAACCTTGTTGGTGCCGGACCGGAAGGAGCTTACAGGGATGGTGTAATCGGACCATGCATCTTCGTTGCTGGTAGTGCTGCTTGCATACTGATCGAAGCTCGCATTGGCTGGAAGGTTCGGGGTGCGGACGATCTCGGACCCGTTAAGGTAGACTGCGGCAGCATCGTCGTACTTGAGACGGAGGGTAAACCGCAGGAATTGAGCAGGATCCGGGATGTTTACCGTGGTGCGGAAGTAGGTGGTGGCATATTTGTTGCTGCTGCTTGGGCCAAACGAAAGAGTTGTGCCGGACCCTTCGCCATCCGACCCGTAGCCAAGTTCGGAGGGGCCTTCTGACCAGGAGGAGTCGTCGAATCCGCTCTGGCGCCAGCCCGTGCCTTGGTTGCTTCCGTTGTCGAGGTATTTCCAGACATGCCCGGTGGTAATGAAGGTTTGTGGAGGGTCGACCTGATTGCCACCGCCGAAGGATGCGAGCCTGGCCGTTGGGTTGGGAATTCCGCCGGGAAGTCGGGGGTCACTCCCATCAAGGGTGTAGTAGATGGTGTCAGCATCGGTTGACATCGTAATGGGGGTGGTCGGCAGAACGGAGCCGCCATACTGACTGAAGACAGGTGCAATGATATCCGGATACATGCCACTAGACCGGAAGCGCCCGATCATAGTGTTCGTAAGCCCTCTGAAGTGGTTGGTTGTCAGGTTCTGCTGGTAATTGAGCCAGTCCTGGTATTCGCGAAAGCGGTCTCCCCAGCGAGCGGACTCCGCGATAAAGCCCGGCCGGGCTTCATCGACGCGCTTTTGGAGTCGTTCGATATTCTTGGCAGGGGTCAATGCACCATCGTTAAAAAAGTGNTTATGGATTCGGTCTGCGACCAGCATGTCGAAGTCCGTGTTGCCACTGGCGAGCCTGTTCATCAGGTCAAGGGGGCCGGATTGGTTTACAGAGCGATTCGTGCTCCGCAGGAAGCCATCAGCGTCCTTCATCTGGAAGCGGAAGGGTTGCCCCTGAGCCTTGGAGCCAAGCAGCCTGACTTCACTTTCGGAGTTGCCGCTCACCCAGAGCAGCATGAAGTCGATAAGGTTAGCGACATCAATATTGTTATCGTTGTTAGCCCATGGATTTGGGCCTGAGGCGAGTGTTTTCGCCTCATTCCAGAAGACACCATCACCATCGTAGACTTTCTCGTCAGCGCGGAATCCGTCATTCAGGTTGACCACGTCATAGTCGGCCTTGGGGCCGCCGAGATAACTCGAAGCCATATCGGCATTCCAGCGCTCACGGAGGTGGTACTGTCCCCAGTAACTGCCATTCAGGTAGACGTGTACAAAGCGTCCGTGCGGGGCAAGGTTACCCATATCGAGCATGGAGTCGTCCGTGAACCTGTTGGACATGTAGGCGCCGCGCGACCGCATATCGTGGGACCCGCTGCGGAGGTCCATGATGTCAAAGCGGTCGGTTGGGGGGTAGTGCTTGTATTCAAAGCCATCGAAGAGGGGGTATTCGACCTTGGTAGCTCCGTATTGCGATCGGAAGCCGATGCGGAAGCTCTTCTTGGGAAAATTGGTGTAATACCCTCCGAAGTGCTTCAGTCCTGCGTTCTCCTGAAATCCAGGTCTGCCGTCTGGAAAGATCATCTCCACGGAGGTCGGTGACTCGCTACGTATATTACTACCACCCTCGTTCTGAAATGGCCCGGGATTGTCGGTCACGATTGAGACGGTAGGGACGGCCTTGAGGGAGTCGATCATCTGGGGGCCAAGGGTCGCCGACCGGGTGACGGAGGTGCGCATGCGTGATTGATTGACCACGTCCTCGGGAAAGAGGTAGGTCTGGGTGTCGATNTTGGTGGGTCTTAATCCGGCCAGGTGAGCCATGGCACGGACGATTGTTGTTCCGCTTATCCGGATGGGGCCTGTATAGATCCGGCCACTCGTGGGACTGGGGGGGCTTCCGTCGAGGGTATAACGAATCTCAGCCCCCTCGGTGGAGGAGGTGATCTCGAGATCGAAGGATTCCTCGAAGAANCCGCGATCTATATTAAACGTAGTGTCNCCGACAAATCCGTCGAACGTGTCGCCGTTGAAGGTACGAGGTGAGGGTGTGGCCAGGTAACCGGGACCTCCAAGTGACGGATTGGTTATTCTTGTGCCACGAAGTTCTGCGGTGATAAGCATGTCTGAACTCGTGATCCCGTCATTAAGGCCATGAATGGCGAGAACGTTTGTTCCTGTTGTCAGCCTATTTGCAAAGGATGTGATGTTCCAGTCCTGGAAGTTNACTGCCTCACCGTCTGAGTGATTGCCCGTTGCTTCGGAGTTCCACGTTAACCCTCCGGGGGCGTTGGCATCGGCAACGATCGTATCATTGAGGTAGGCAACAAACCCGTCATCGTATTTCATTCTCAGGGTGAGATTGGTGACCGTCGATGGATCGCTGACCTCAAAGGGAACCCGGATATAAACCGATGTGTTCACGCCATTGAAATTGTCACCAAGGTCGCCATTTGCTCCAAACTCCCGGGCGTAAGTATCATTCTCATCGTAGCCAATTCCCATCTGGGCTGTTTGCCATCCGGAATCATCAAAATCCTGAAGGCTCCAGTCCCCACCGAGTGAGTCATCGGAAGGAATGATGACTCTCACCTGCTGTGTCGGGCCGATGAACAGGGTGGGGGTTAGGCCGCCTCCCTGCATGAGACCATAGGAGGAATCCTCATACTGTTCCGGAACAGGGTTTTGCTCGGTGCCGAATTCCGCGATGATTGAAGTGCCGTCCGGTTGGACAAGGGCCAGATATTCCCCGTCGTTGGAAAGCTTAAAGTTTGTATGGAGTTCCGATTCAGGGTCACGACGGTCCTTGCCCGAGGCAAATACGAGGAGGAAGCCGTTCTCGGCGATCTCGACTGCGGGGAAGCTCCACATCGTAAGCGTGTCTGCGCGGTCAGTGAGGAAGTAGCCTTCAAGGCTCACAGGGTCAGTGCCGGAGTTAAAGATCTCTATCCAGTCAGAAGCATCACCATCTTCATCCTCGATGGTCCTTCTGTTGTCTGCCATGAACTCCGTAATATAGAGCCGGGCAGTTACAGAAGGGGTTCCAAGGAGCCAGATGGCGAGAAGGCAGAGGGCCAGGATAGGATGGCGGAGGGGCGTCATGGATCTGTCAGTTGGGTGGGGGGTCGCAAGTATACGGATTGGAGAGAGCGATGGCATCCAAAATATGTGCTTTGAAAATGATCGATGATGCCCGGATCAGCGGGTCCCGGTGATCCTGCAGGTGCGAGGTCTACTCCAGTTGGGGGTGGTTCGCCCAATTCGCTCCAGGGTCAGGAGATAATCTCCTGGATAACCCGAGATTGTTCCACTCCGGTGAGGCGTTGATCGAGTCCCTGGAAAGGAAAGGTCAGGCGGCGGTGATCTGCCCCGAGAAGATGGAGCATGGTGGCATGAAGGTCTCTCACATTAACGGGGTCTTCTACCACGTTGTAACTGAAATCATCGGTCTTTCCGTAGTGCATACCACCTTTGATGCCGCCTCCCGCAAGCCATCCGGAGAAGCATCGTGGGTGGTGGTCGCGCCCGTAATTATCGCGGGCAATGTTGCNCTGGCCAAAGACGGTTCGCCCAAACTCTCCGGCAAAGACCACTAGGGTGTCCTCAAGGAGTCCGCGGTTCTTGAGATCGGTGAGCAGGGCGGCCGTGGGTTGGTCGACATCCCTGCACTGTCCCCGCATGTTGGCCGGAAGGTTGGTATGATGATCCCATCCCCGATGGAAAAGCTGTACGAAGCGGACGTTACGTTCAGCCATGCGCCGGGCGAGGAGGCAGTTTCGAGCATAGGAGCCTGGCTTGGTTACCTCCGGCCCGTACATCTCGAGGATGTGCTTTGGTTCCTCCGAGATGTCCGCCAGTTCGGGGACGGATTTCTGCATTCGGAATGCCATTTCCTGCTGAGCGATGGTGGTCTGAATTTCAGGATCTCCGATTTCCTCCTGATGCTTGGCGTTGATCTTCCCCAGGGTATCGAGCATCCGCCGTCTTACGTCAGGATCAACTCCCTGGGGGTTTGAGAGGAAGAGGACCGGGTCCCCGACATTCTGGAAGGAGGTGCCCTGGTGTCGGGAAGGAAGAAAGCCGCTTCCCCACAAACGGGCGTAGAGCGCTTGTACGTTGACCCGTCCACTCCAGAATGCAGAGGGGACTACGACGAAATCCGGAAGATCCTTGTTCAGGGACCCCAGTCCGTAACTCAACCAGGCCCCCATGCTGGGTTTGCCGGGGATCTCGGAACCGGTACAAAAAGAGGTTTTGCCCGGATCGTGATTGATTGCGTTGGTATTGAAGGAGTGAACCAGNCAGAGATCATCCGCAACCTTCGAAAGGTGGGGAAGAAGTTCGCTCATCCAGATGCCGCTCTTTCCCTGCTGGGAAAAATTGAACATGGTCGGGGCCACCAGTTGCTGTCGTCCCCGGGTCATGGTCGTGACTCTCTGGCCCTTGGTGATGGATTTTGGTAGTTCCGTCTTGAAGAGTTTGTGGAGATCGGGCTTGTGATCGAAGAGGTCGACCTGGCTGGGGGCTCCAGCCATGAAGAGAAAAATGATGCGCTTGGCCTTCGCGGGATGATGAATCCCGTCAGAAGCGGCAAGACCTGCGCGGGGAAGAAGGGATGCCAGGGCAGTAGTTCCGAGACCCATCCCCGAATTGAGAAGGAACGAGCGGCGAGACTGCTGGTCGATGGTGGAGGAAAGGAGGTCAGTCATGATTCCGNGGTGTGGTGCTGCAGGACATCTTGATATTTACCGGTGCGTCCTACTGCCGGGTCTTGGTGATATCCAGGTTGTAAAGGGTATTGACCAGAACAGTCCATGCTGCGAGACGAGCACGTTTGCCGGCGTCCTGAAGTGACTCTCCTGCACAGAGTTTTTCAGCCAGTTGCGGGTTCTCCAGATAGCTTTTCTCTAGATCCTTCACCAGGAGAGAGAGGAGAGCCCGCTCCCCGGGATCGGGGAGGCGGGAGGTGATCGTCTCATAGATCTCAGTGAGAGGATCATCGGGTCTGGGGCCCTCCCGCAAGATGACCTGGCGGGCAAGGTTGCGCGCGGCCTTGAAATACTCGCCTTCATTGAGGAGCAGGAGAGCTTGAGAGGGGGTGTTAGTGCGTTCGCGACGGGCAACGCAGGCGTCCCTGATAGGAGCATTCAGGATTGTCATCTGGGGAGGAGGCATCCCGCGCTTCCAGTATGTNTAAACACTGCGGCGGTAGATGGATTCGCCGCTGTCGGCCTTGAACCGCTCACCGATCATGGTGACTGCCTTCCAGAGGCCGTCAGGCTGGGGAGGCTTCACGCTTTTTCCATACATGGTCTTCGAGAGCAGGCCACTGGTGGCCAGAATCTGGTCCCGGATCATCTCGGCGTCCATGCGGTAACGGGATCCCCGGGACAGCAGGCGGTTCTCGGGATCTTTTTTGAATTCGCCGGGATCGGCAGTCGATGATTGGCGGTAGGCTCGGGACATGACCATGGCCTTCATCATGGCCTTGATATCCCATCCTGAGTCGATAAATGCGACAGACAGGTGGTCCAGAAGCTCAGGATGGCTGGGGACTNCACCCTGGGCGCCAAGGTCCTCCGAGGTCCTGACCAGTCCTACTCCGAAAAGTTGCTGCCAGAGGCGGTTGACTGCCACCCGCGCGGTAAGTGGATTCTCCCGGGAGACAAACCATTCNGCGAGATCCATTCGTGATGCGGTGGCCCCTTGTTTCCTGAGCGGAGGCAGGAAAGCGGGNGTATCGCGGGTTACCTTTTCTCCCGGGTCGTCGTAGCGGCCACGCTTCATGATGTGTGTCTCGCGAATTTGCCCCCGTTCCTTCATGACCATGGCCTTGACCATCGTCTTGTCGAGTTGGGCCCGGCGGCGGGCCAGAGGGTTTTTCTGCGCCACCAGTTCCCGGGCGGCCTGCATGAGCGGTTTTTTCTTCTCGGGATCCTTCTCCGCAAGCGCAATTTTCTTGGCCTCTTCGACCCTTGGGTTGAGAAGAGCCAGCTTGGCATCCAGATCTTTCAGTTCTGCCTGTTCTTCGGCTGTGCCCAGTTGCCTGAAGGGTGGCTGCAGCCCTCCTTGTTCCCCACGGCTGGTCTCCGGCTTGGCATCGATATTGTTGAAGAAAGCGAAGAGGGAATAAAAATCCTTCTGGGTAAGAGGATCGTACTTGTGGTCATGACAGGTGGCGCACTGCACGGTTAACCCCATGAAGGCAGTNCCTACCGCGGTTACCCGATCAGTNACGTTCTTGAAGAAGCTTTCCTCAGGAAGAGCAGTGCCGCTGTCGATGATGAGGTGGAGGCGATGAAACCCGGAAGCTGCAAGTTGATCGCTATCGGGATTATCATAGAGATCGCCAGCCAGTTGGTAGCGGAGAAAATCGTCGTAGGAGAGGTTCTTGTTGAAAGCCCTGATGACCCAGTCTCGATAAGCAATATTGTTCCGGTAAAAGTCCTTGTGCATCCCGTTGGTGTCGGCAAAGCGGACAAGATCAAGCCAGTATCGGGCCATGTGTTCACCGTATTGCTCCCGGGAAAAGAGAAGGTCTACCAGTTTCTCATAGGCGTCGGGGCTCTTATCACCAAGGAATGAATGAATCTCGGCACGGGTCGGTGGAAGGCCCGTGAGATCAAAGGTGAGTCGGCGAATCAAGGTGCGCCNGTCNGCTTCCGGAGAAGGTTTCAGCTGTTGCTGTTCAAGTTCATGGAGGACGTGGAGGTCAATTACCTGTTTGCTCCAGTCCCGGTTGAGGGTCTCGGGAACAGCAGGATTTTCGGGCGGCACGAAGGCCCAGAACTGTTCGTAGGGTGCTCCTGCGAGGATCCACTGTCTGATGATGTTCTGTTCCGCCTTGCTGAGAGGCTTCTTGTGTGCGTCCGACGGGGGCATGATTTCGTCCTGGTCCGTACTTGTGATGCGGTGCCAGAGCTCGCTCTCCTCAAGAGACCCCGGTTTTACGGCAGTGACACCCTCATGGTTTCGGTAGGCTCCCTCCGGGCCACCGCTCTGATCCAACCGGAGGCTGGCCTTGCGTTCATGCTCATCCGGTCCGTGACAGCTGAAACAACGGTCGGAGAGCAGGGGACGGACATGGAGGTTGAAAGAGATCTCGCGAGCAGAGGACAGGGGGCAGGCAAGCACGGCGACAGCCAGAGTAATGTTGTTCCACCGGATCATCAGGTGAGAGAATAGTTAGAAGCTTGCGGGTGGTCACGGAAAGAAAGGGGTGAGATGACCTCACCTGATTCCAGGACCGAGCGGGCTTCGGAACGGCTCGAATACAGGGTATACCCGGGCAGGTAATTTCTGGTGGGGGGGAAACCGGAGGGCAGGAATTAAAGGGAAAAAGGGCCGGGGTATCTGTTCCTTCCCCGGAAAGCTTGTCCGGGCAGCAATTCGAGGGATCTTGAATACCGGCTGGAGGCCAGTGATTTACAGGTAATTTGTGNGGGTCCGGGTGGTGGTGTCCTCGGGTTGGAGGTTGGCAGGAAAGGAAAGGGCTGTTCTATTCCGATGATTATGAATCCATTCATTCTGCTACTGCCCCTTGTGGGGTTGACAGTCTCCTGCGCAGGTAATGACGCGGGGATCCGCCAACCGGCCGAGGTGCGTGGCCTCCCGGTCCAGGTGGCTTTCGGGTCCTGCGGACACCAGGACAAGCCTCAACCCATTCTTGATACGGTGGTGAGGCAGAAGCCGGACCTCTTTGTTTACCTTGGTGATAACATATACGGGGATACTGAGTCCATGTCCCTGCTGGCAGCCAAGTACCGGAAGCTGGGAGCCAAGCCTGGATTCCAAGCCTTGCGCAGGAGCGTGGCGGTGGTGGCCACCTGGGACGATCACGACTACGGCCGTAATGATGCTGGAAAGGAGTATCCGAAGAAGGAGGAGTCAAAGAAGGTTTTCCTGGATTTCTGGGGAGAGCCTGTCCCGAGTGAGCGCCGTCGCCGGAAAGGGATCTATACCCACTATGACTTCGAGGAGAAGGGACGGAGAATGCAGTTGATTCTGCTCGATTCACGAACATTCAGGGACCCCCTCATGAAAGCTGGCGAGGATTCCCGCTTCAAAAACGACTACCGCCCTGATCCTAATCCTCAAAAGACCCTCCTCGGACCGGATCAGTGGCAGTGGCTAGAGGAGAGATTTCGTGAGCCTGCCGATCTTCGGATTATCGCATCGAGTATACAGTTCAGCCATGAGTACAATGGCTGGGAGTCTTGGACGAATCTCCCTGCCCAGCAGAAGAAGATGCTGGATCTTATTTCTGCTACCCGTGCGAATGGCGTAGTGTTCATCTCGGGGGATGTGCACTGGGGAGAGATTTCCCGGCGGCCGACCGGGTCGACGTACCCGATTCATGATGTGACCTCAAGTGGTCTTACGGAGACGTGGCCGACTCTCGAGCCCAATCGTTATCGTCTGGGCAAAGCCTACCGAAAGGCGAATTTCGGATTGATCAGGATTGATTGGAATCAATCGGATCCGACCGTGACAATGCAAATTCGAGGGGTGGACGGAGTTCCCCAGGTGGAGAAGGAGGTCAGGATCTCGGACCTGAGTTTTCCGCCTCTTCCTTCGGATGGATCCAACTGAGAACGTTCTCAGGAGAAGATTAAAGAAAAAGCGGCGAACCCGGAGGGGTTCGCCGCCTTGAGAGTTGTGGTCAGACAGGTCAGGGAGCCGCAGCCTCCACCTTGACGTTATCAATGGTAAACCCACTGAAGGCATCAGGGCTGCCATCACTGACAAAGTTGAATTCGATCCGGGCATTCTCGCCAATCACCTCGGCCGGGACCGGGATGCTGATACTGGTGTAGTCCGTATCAAAGATGGTCATGTCCATGGCGGTGGCAGCTCCCAGTTGGACATCGTCACCTACCCGACGGAAGAGAACGGTAGCGGTGTCTGCAAATCCGTCAGCATCCCGGAAGGCCTCAAAGGTCAGTTCGGCACCGGGAAGGCCGCTGAAGTCGAGGGCTGGCGAGAAGAGGGAGATGTCGGAGTCTGGCCCGTAGTCCCCGAGGTTGGTGGACCAGGCATTATTTGAATCCTCGGCGCCTGTGATCGGGCCAGTGCTGCCGGAGGGGGTGCCAAGTTCCCAGAGGGTATTGCTGCTGGCGTCATTAACAACGGCGACCCAGTCTCCCGCGCCGGATTCGAAATCATCCTCAAAGAAGGCAGGGAGGCCTTCCTCACGTATCGCGAGGAATCCCGTGCCATCGTAGGGAGCAGGGAAATCCACGCTTGCCCGTCCCGATGGATCAGCGGGGATGTCCTGGAATCCCTCAAGCTCCGTCCACGACTCCCGTGGGGAGTTCAGGTCTGGGCTGACGAGGATGTCGTATTGCCTTGCAGGCTGGGTATTGAATTCAGCCCGGATCCAGGGGATGTTTCCCGGCCCGTTCGCGTCGGCGAGGATCACCTCCAGTCCAAGCGGGTCAAGGCCCGGACCGCCAATGAGATCTCCAAGACTTTGTCCCTTGGTGCCGGCAAGGTAGATGGCCTGAATCTGTTCGGTGGTCAGGGCACGTCTCCAGATCGCCACGTCATCGATTCCGCCGTTCCACTGGCGGTTTCTCGCCCCCGGGTTCTCTCCGATCATCAGGGGCAGGCCCGGGTCGGAAGCGAGGGCGCCGCTGAGGGTAGTGGAAACTGCCTCGACACCGTCAATATAGAGAGCGCGCACATTGGCTACCCCGTTGGATGTTCCCACGAAGTGGTGCCACTCACCATCATCAATGGGGAAATCCGCGGCGTTGGCATGGATGTCATTGCTGCCGCCCTGCCAGGCCATGGTTGGATTGGCGCCCCAGCGATGGAACCGCCAGTTGGCTCCTTCACCACGTCCCACTCCGATCTGCCAGCTGGTGGTGAAGGCGTCGACGCGGCCCCACCATTGCACGGTGATTTCCTGGCTCGGACCGGCGATGTCCCCATCGATATCCGGGCTGAAGGGAGTTTCCGCATGGCCACCGCCCTGACCAGGTCCGAAATAGCCACCGCCCCCAAAGAGCCCCTCATCGTAGGTGCCGGGGTGGGGAGAGATGAATTCGAGGTCATCAGCAGCGGTGCTGGCGGATCCATCGATGAGGTGTGCCTGGTCGAGCAGGTTTTCATCGAAGTTGTAATACACGGTCAGGTCCGCGGTGAGGTCTCCAGCCTGGGGCTCCTCCGGAACATTTGGATCCCGGTTCGGATTGTTGGCTTCATCAAAATCACTGATGAGGTCGTTGTCGGAATCTGTATTCAATGGATCAGTGCCGGTATCATTGGCGTCGACGAAGACGCCGGTATTGGTCTCCGCGCCGTCTGCGAGGCCATCGCCATCGGTATCCGCGTTGCGGGGGTCGGTCTCATTGGCAATCTCATCTCCGTCACTGGCGCCATCGTCATCGCTATCATCACTCGTGGGATTCAATCCGGCGTTGAGTTCCTCAAGATCGGTGACTCCGTCGTTGTCGAAGTCTCCATCCCCGGAGAGCTGGGTCAGGTCGTTAATCGCGTCCCAGGAGGTCTCCCACGCGTCGGGGAGATCGTCGCCATCGTCATCCGTGGTCTCGACCCCGATAGCATAGACCGGGGGGCTGCCGGCGTCGGTATCGCCAATTGCCACGATCCCGTTGATGCCGGGGCCGCTGATACCGACGTCTGCCCAGTCGCCTCCGCCCTGCTCACCGAAGACGTTGTCGAAGGGGAAGATGCCGGGGACATTGATGGTGAATGGGGTTGTCTGGTTCTGCGGACAGCAGTTGTGCTGCGCGGTAACCTGCCCATCAGCGGTATCCATGATGAAGTAATTGGTGTCATCGGCGCCGAGGTGGATGTTGTAGGTTCCAGGGGCGAAGGTCGACATGTCGAGGTAGCCGTTGTAGCGGACGGTGAAGTTCTCCCCGCCACCATCGAGCCACGGCCGGTTCCTTGTGGAAATGGCATTGCCGCCGCCGCCGTGGCTGGTCAGGGGTTCAATCGCATCGAAGGAGCGGGTGGGGACCGGGTCCCCCGAGGTATGCACGTCGTAGTTGTTCTGGGCGTTGTTGTTGAAGATCACTCCTCCACCGTAGTGATTCTCCTGATAGTTGACGCCAGGATTGGCGAAGTCCGGACCGTAGGCGCCGGGAGCCAGTTCATTGATGGGAACGAAGGAGGGTTGGACGGTAACGACTGCCGGCTTGCTGTTAGCGTCGTTAGGATCGGTATTCTCGTCCACCTCAAATCCGTCCGTGACGCCATCCCCGTCGGTATCGACATCAAGGGGGTCCGAGCCGGTATCATTGGTATCGACGAAAATGCCGGTTCCGGTCTCGACCCCATCTAGCAGGCCATCGCCGTCGCTATCGCTGTTGAGGGGGTTGGTGCCGTTGGTGATCTCATCGCCATCAGGAACACCGTCCTCGTCGGTGTCGGCAACAAGGGGATCGGTGCTGTGGATGAGAATTTCATCCGGGGTGCTCAGACCATCGGCGTCATCATCTCCCGCAGAAAGATCATCGAGGTTGCCCACAAGCGACGTTTCGATGATGTCAACGATGCCGTCCCCGTCGGAGTCTTCACCGGAAACATCTCCGGGGTTCTTGAGCCGGATGTATATTTCCGAGTAGGGAATGGCGTGGTTCTCATCGCCATTCTCCCAGAGGAAGCTGGTTGAATTATTGGATCCATTGCTGACCGCGCTGCCGAAACTGAATCCGCTGACCCCGTGGTTTCCCCAGTTCCACGTAAAGATCCGGTCACCGTCGTTTCCGCCTAGTTCACCGTCCCGGGTATTGACGTTTCGAATGCCGAGTTGTCCGCCCTGGACCCCGTTGGTTTCAACCACTTCGTACTCGACGTTCATGCCGGTATCAAAGTTCCAGCGCCATGCCGCCTCACCGGTCGGACGCCAGCGGGCTTCTTCATAGGCGGATCCTTCCGGGTTGCTTGCCCGCTTGATGCGGATCTCGACCCCGAGCAGGTCAGAGTCAGATGCGCTGATCAGGTCATTGATGAAGTTGGTGCTGTAAGCTGCCGGCGAGAAGGCATCAGGGGTTCCAAGGCCCTGGCTCACCTCGCTTGAGGATCCCTGGCCAGCGGCATTCCAGTTCCATCCTTCTCGGCCACGGCCCACCAGCAACCAGCTGTCGGTACCGTCATTCTCGACGTAGGCGTTGACGCTTTCCCCACCGGCAAGAAAGACGTAATTACCGGTTGTCAGGATGCTCAGCGTATTGAGTTCTGCGATCCCGCCCGGTTTTGAGGCCGGATCAGTAGGGTCGGTGCCAAATAAGATTTCTGATCCGTCACTCACGGCGTCGCCGTCACTGTCAGGGTCGAGGGCGTCAGTTCCGGTGTCGTCGGAATTTACGAAGGCCCCCGTCCCGGTTTCCACTCCGTCCACAAGGCCATCGCCATCACTGTCTTCATTCAGGGGATCAGTGCCAGCGGTGGCTTCCGCTCCATCGCTGAGCCCGTCGTCATCCGAGTCGCTGTCGGTGGGGTCGGTGTTGGCAGTAAACTCCTCCAGATCGGTGGAGCCATCATTATCGAAGTCCCCGTCTCCTGAGAGCTGGGTCAGGTCGTTGATGTCGTCCCAGAGAGTCTCCCAGGCGTCGAGGAGGCCATCGTTGTCATCGTCCGTCGGGCTTGCCCCGATTGGATAGACTGGCGGACTACCGGCGGCGGTGTCCCCGATTGCGACAATCCCGTTGATGCCGGGTCCGCTGATGCCGACGTCGGCCCAGTCACCTCCACTCTGCTCGCCAAACACGTTGTCGAATGGAAAGAATCCAGGAATGGTAATGGTAAAGGAGGTTACCTGGTTCTGCGGGCAGCAGTTGTGCTGTGCAGTAACCTGGCCGTCGGCCGTATCCATGATGAAGTAGTTGGTGTCATCGGCCCCGAGGTGAATGTTGTAAGTTCCCGGAGAGAAGGTCGACATGTCGAGGTAGCCGTTATAACGCACGGTGAAGTTTTCACCTCCTCCGTCGAGCCAGGGACGATTCAGATTGGAGATCTGATTGCCGCCGTTACCGTGGCTGGTCAGCGGTTCGATGGCATCGAAGGAGCGCAGGGGAGCCGGGTTCCCGGAGACATGAGCATTATAGTTGCCTTGAGCCTGATTGTTAAAGATCACGCCACCGCCATAGTGGTTCTCCTGATAGTTGACTCCTGCATTGGCAAGGTCCGGGCCGTAGGCGCCGGGAGCGATTTCGTTGATAGGGACGAAGGAGGGCTGAATTGTCGGGGTATCCGGAAGACTGTTGGCATCGTTAGGATCGGTGTTCTCGGTCACTTCAAAGCCGTCAGTGGCACCATCCCCATCGGTATCGGGATCGAGTGGGTCGGTGCCGGTGTCATTGGCATCGACGAAGGTTCCGGTGAGGCTTTCCACGCCATCCAGTAGTCCATCATTATCACTATCGGGATCAAAGGGGTTGGTGCCGGCAGCTTTTTCTGCCCCATCATTGGATCCGTCGCCATCCGCGTCAGCCTCGGTGGGATCGGTCCCGTCCGTGTACTCGTCAGGATCGTTGATTCCATCGCCATCGAAGTCACCCAGGCCAAGCTGGGTCAGGTCTCCCGGGAAGAACTGCTCCTCGTAACCGTCGGGAATACTATCGCCGTCTGTATCAAGATCAGGGTCAAAGCTGTCAACATAAGCCCCCCAGCTTCTGCCGGTGGGATCGGTGTCGAATTCAGCGGGGGCGCCGCTGCTGATTCCGAAGGTGCCGACATATCCGATACCCCCGAAGTCACCGGTATTGGAGGAGAAGTCATTATAATAGCCGAATCCGATATCTGCCGCGGATTGGGCTCCGCCTCCATCCTCCGTGAGCCAGATATCGACGTTGAACCAGCCACCTTCCGCAAAATCGAAATTTGCGAAGGTTCGCTGGTTCCAGCTGACATCGGTGTGTTCCTGAGGTCCTCCGGAAGCATTCAGGTCTGTTGGCCCGGCAATGGGGGTGGCGACGACCTTGACGCGATCATCATAGTTTTCGGTGAAGGAAAAGACCCCGTCTGCGTCATAGAACTGGAAAATGAAGGCGAGATCGTGGTTGTCGCCAGTCAGGTCGATTTCCGCGGTGCCGGGTTCACGGTCGACGTTGAGAGCGGAGATCAGGCTGGAGTCGGGGTCGTCCAGTTCCCCGAAAGGGGCTTCCTGGTCCACATTGTCTGGCAATGCTCCCGTGAAATCCGCAGCGGGAATGTTGTCCGTGCGGCGATAGAGGAGCCTTTCTGGAGTGTGCTGTGCCAGCAGGGCCGGGGACATGACGATCGCACAGAGAAGCGAAGTGATTACGGCGTGGGCCTTCATCGTTAAACAGTTGGGTTCTATGGTTGGGTTCTTTAGGAGGATGCCGGGAATTGCGGCAAGGCAGAGCCTTCTGCAGGCTTTATACTAAATCAGATTTTCTCCGTTAAGAGATCCGGGTCAACGGTAATCCATACGGATCCCGATGAATGGAAGCCGTTGTTTCCGGAGGCCAAGTCCGGATTAGGCTAAAATACTTCGGGAATTATACATTGAAGAGTGCAGGATAATCCCGGATCTTAAACTGCCTTACCATCCTGCTTCCCGGTAGGGTTTGCCCATCTGGTAGAGCGAGATGCGCTGGCGAATTCCCTCGATCGCGGGCTTGTTCCGCGGAGGAATGAGGGTGATCGCCTTGTTGGCAGCGCCGATGGCCTCCTGGAATCTCCCGAGGTTGGCGAGGGCGATTGAATGGGTGTCGAGGTATAGAGGAGATTTTTCCCGGGTCTGCTGGCAGAGACGAATGGTGATTTCAAGGGCCTCCTCCGGGGAGCGGAGTTCTTCATCGGGATGACTGGCGAGGATCCAGGCCAGATTGTTGGCAGCTTGGGAAAGATCCGGAATACGAACGAGAGCCTTGCGGTAGTTCTCGATGGCGTCAGGCAGTCTTCCGAGGCGGACTTCGTTATTGGCGAGGTGATAGCGAACCAGGCCATTGCGGGGTGTGGCTCCCACGACCTTACTGTAGGCGTCATGGGATTTCTGGAAGTCTCCCAACCGGAACCTCATCAAGCCAAGGTCCATGAGCAGGGCCAGGTCGCGAGGATTGATTTCAGCTGCCCTGCCCATCTCCCGCTCGGCATTTCGCAGCTTTCCGGACAGGAAATACTGGCGCCCGAGTTCCAGTCGGATCCGGACATCATCCGGGATCAGGTCCCGGGCACGAGCCAGTTGCGAGATGGCTTCGTTGCGGTGTTCCGGTTTCAGTCCGTTCAGGAGGCCTGCTACATAGTAGATGTCCCCGAGATTTCTTCTGTCATCGGCATCCAGGGTTCCCGCTTCGAGGAGGGAGGCGCAGTGCTTGAGATAGGAGGCCCCAAGTGCAACCTCGTCATGATCGGCCATGAGTGAGGCCACCCGGTTGGGTCGACCGGGCACAGGTTTGCCGATCCAGCGACCGGGGAAGGGAATAGAGGCATTCCGTCGGCTCCCGGGAGGAGTGTCCGGATTACTCAGGGGGAGATCCTGGAGGAGTTGCTCGACGGACACCGGGCCCTTGTAAAAGGCCACCAGTTCTCCCCGGGGATTGACTAGGAAGGTGCTGGGGACAGGGAGGGGTGTCCGGCGGTCGAGAATGGAACGCTGGAGAAAATCAAGGGACTTGAGGCTGGCCTCCGATATCGTGAGGCTGGGAAATGAGGACCCGGACCTGGCAAGCGCGGCCTGAGTATCCTCCGGTGCGGCGCCTCCGTCGAGGTGGTCAGTATTGAAGGTGACGATCTCCAAGCCGGCATTCGCCAGGTCGTCCTTGTGGGAGGACCACTCGGACAGTTCCGCGATACATGCATCACATATGCTCGACCAGATATTGATGAGCAGAGGGCGGTTGCCTCCGGGCAGGTAGGGCTGGGGTTTTCCGTCATCCCCGATGATCTCCAATTGAGGAAGGGGAAGCCCGGAAGGGACTATGGTGCGTGTGGTTCCGGAGGGGGGCAGGGGTTCCTGCTCCAGAGCCTCGAGGGCCACCCGCGGTTCTGGTGGGTTGAAGGCAAGCGCCTCACCGCTGCCTTGCCGGATAAGGTGGAATCTCCCTTTCTGCAGGTTGGTGAAGCTTTCCACTGGTCCTCCGGGCCACTTGACGACCAGCCTGGAAACTGCTGTAGCCCTGCCGATCCCGAAGTGAATCCAGTTACTTGACTGGGAAAGGAATCCCTCGCCGCAGCGAAGGGTGCGAATCCGGGTGGCGGGGGTAGCCCCTTTGAGAGTCAGTTCCAGTCGAGCTCCGATGGCATCGCGGTTGGAGGTCTTTCCATTCCCGCGAAGTTTGAAGGCGACGAACTTCCTTCCGGAAGAGGTGTTATTCCTGAGGAAACGAAGACGGGGTGCGGTCCGGTTTGTTATCCAGACGTCCAGGTCGCCATCGAAGTCCCAGTCAACGGTGGCGAGGCCCCGGCCATCATCGGGAAATCCAAATCCGCTGAGGGAGGAGACGTCTGCAAAACCTGCTTCCTTGCCTCCGGTGTTCAGGAAGGCGCAGTGTCGTTCGTTGCCGCTGAAGGTCCGGTCTTCGTGAAGGAGTCTGCTGAGTGCCCGCCAACCCTGTTTGTAGGGAGCGATGGCGTCCTCGGAGAAGTCATCAACAGGGGACTGCGACACGACCTGTCGCCAATAGACACTTCACAAGTCGCCAGTATCCTCGGTGGTGATNAAGCCATTGGCGACGAGGATATCGTCCCGGCCATCATTGTTGAAATCTACGAACTTGGAACCCCAGGCCCAGCGTCCCATGTTGACCCCGGCCTGAAGTCCAACGTCCCTGAANGGTTGGCCTGCAACGCCCTCAAAGAGGGAGTTGCCGATTGCGATATGTTGGAATTGTCTCCGGATGTCCTCGGGGAGGCCTGGTTTGAACTGCTTTTGATAGGTGATGCGGTTGCCCGCGCTGGAAAACATATTGCTGGTATAGACGTCCATCTGGCCATCGAGATTGAAGTCGGCCCAGCTGACCGACATCCCGGAGGAGGTGTCTTCCAGGCGTAATGCCGAGGCAACTTCAGTAAAGGATCCGCCGTCGTTCCGGTAGAGGCAGTTGCGACCATAGTCGTTGGCAACATAGAGGTCCTGGTCGCCGTCGTTGTCGTAGTCTTCCCATGAGGCGGCGAAGGAGTAGCGGCTATTGCTCTTGTTCATGNCGGTGGCCTCGGTGACATCCCTGAATTCCAGGTTTCCCACGTTTCGCCACAGCATGTTGGAGCCACCGTTGTTGGCATCGTGAAAAGGCATGGGTTCTCCCATTGCCCCACCTCGTAGTTCGGATTTGGAAGGGTTGTAGCCGCATACGTAGAAATCAACGAGTCCGTCATTATCGTAGTCGGCGGCGGCGAGGGAGAATGACTGGGCCTTGGTGGAGGACCCGAATGCCAGGGTGAACGCTCCCTGCCCGTTGTTTGCCATTACCATCACGCGAAAGTCCTGGGATACGATCAGGTCCCGGTCGCCATCATTATCAAGATCGACCAGCAGTGCTGCCGCGCAGTATTCCAGCCATCCAGTGCCGCTGGACTGGGTGATATCCTTCAGCGTGCCGTCCGGATTCTGCAGAAACATCCTGTTGGGAAGTCCTCCCTGCTGGCAGACGTAGAGATCATCAAGGTCATCCCCATTGATATCCCCGATGGCAAGTCCATGATTTGCGACCGGGTCGAGTCCCAGTTCACGAGGTAACCGGCTGCGCCAGTGATCAGAGGAACGAAGAAACTGGTCGCGATAGGCGGTATCCTGCCCGAGAATACTGCGGGTTGCGTCAGCAAAGAGAGGCCCTGGGTCTGCGGTCTGGCTGATTTCCTCATAACTGGTTAGCACGATAGAGGAAAGGAGAGGAGGTTGGTCGGGGGTTAGTCTCCACTTGCAGGACCAGGTTGCATTGATCTGGGTGCGTGAGGTCCCGTCGGTCTTCAGGATGTCAACAAGAACGAGGCATCCTGCGATGTTTTCTTCCGCTGGGAATACACGAAAGATTTTCATGTGGGGCTCGATGGTGCCCTTCCCGGAGCGCAGGGTATGGAGGTTGGCCGCCAGGGCATCTACGCCAGTTGCCCTGCTGTCGCCTGCCCTGCTGGACCGCCGAACAACAAAGCGATCGTCGCTGAAGGCAACAGGCAGGTTGGCGGGTCGCAGGACCGTGGTGGAGACTTCTCTCACCGCCAGTGCCTCGAGAGAGGTCGCTTGTAATTCCCGGGGATTTCCGAGGAGTTTTTCGAGAAGAGACAACTGCTTCTTGGCTGCCGCGCTGAAAGCCTCGGAGCTCCATCCGTCCCGGGCAGGGTCCATTCGTTCGTAGGCATCACGGAGGGGAGCGATGAATTTCTGCTGCCTCAACCCTGGAGAGGTCTCTGTGAGGCCTGCCTCCATGGCAGGACTGGGAGCGGCNGGGAGGCCCGGCATTACGTTGAAAGGGGAGGGGGAATTCTGGGCTGCCTTCCCCGGGGAATCTCCCGGTGGGTTCTTTCCGTCAGCCGGGTTGTCGTTATCACANGAGGTCAGGAAAAGAGGAAGGCTCCACAGTGCCAATCCCAGGGTGCACGAGCAAAGGGAGCTAATCGCGCGATGTATCATTCCGGGTCAGGATCGTAGCAGAGGGAGAGAGGTCCACAAGACCCGGAGAGCCGTTAAGGAAAGAAGGCGCCGCGGTTGCTGCAATGCAGATGGAAGATGTCCGTGGAGGGTAGACCACTGGGCGACCCGGGACCCTATGAGAAGATCTCGCTGACAACCTTGCCGCCCTCTGGCCCCGTCAGGCGATGGAGGCGGCCCTGGTGGGGGAAGGTTAACTTATCGTGTTCCAGTCCCAGCAGGTGCAGGACCGTGGCGTGGAGGTCGCGGAAGTGAACCTTGCCCTCCACGGCCTTGGAACCGGTCTGGTCGGTGCTGCCGTAGGTCAATCCCCGCTTCACTCCGCCTCCAGCCAGCCAGAAGGTGAATCCGGCAGGTTGATGTCCGGTCTCATCCTTCTTGTCGGATGGTTTAAGGCCGGGTCTCCCAAATTCGCCGCCCCAGATCACAAGGGTGTCCTCCAGAAGGCCCCGTTGGTCAAGGTCTCCAAGAAGCGCGGCGATGGGAGCGTCAGTCGATTCGCAGTTGGCCTTCAGGTCCCGGCGGTGGTTCTTGTGCTGATCCCAGCCATTATGGGAAACCTGGATGAAGCGCACTCCCGCTTCCGCAAAGCGCCGGGCGAGAAGGCACTGGCGTCCAAAGTCAGACGGGCGGCAGGTGCCTACCTTGATGTTCCTGCCGACGCGGTAACGCTCAAGGGTTGCACTCGTTTCGGTGCTCACGTCGAGAAGGGAGGGAGCGATGGTCTGCATCCGGAAGCCGAGTTCCATGGATTCGATCACACTTTCGAGTCGTGGATCGTTCGACCGGCCTGCAAGGTGATCGCGATTCATGGCCTGGATCATGTCAAGTTGTCTCCGTTTGGCCCGGCGTGAGAGGTGGTCGCTGCTGACGTCGGGAATCGTGGCAAGAGACATGTTCTCGCCATTGGTGCCTATGGGAGTTCCTGTAAAATGAGAGGGAAGGAANTCACCCGANGACACGAACTGCTCATGCGCGTTGAGGCTGATGAATCCGGGAAGATTCTCGTTCTCAGTACCGAGGCCGTAACTGACCCATGAGCCCATGCTGGGCCGGTTNCGCAGGCGCTCCCCGGTAATCATCTGGCGGAAGGACTGGGCGTGATTCCCCGTGTCGGCATACATTCCGTTGAGGATACACAGTTTGTCGGCATGCCGGGCTACNTCGGGNTAGAGNTCAGAGATCCATAACCCGCTTTCCCCGTGCTGAGAGAAGTTGAAGGCNGAGCCCGGGTGCTCCGCCTTGCCGCTCTGCGGCTTGTAGTCGAAAGTGTCGAGGTGTGCCGGTCCACCGGGCATGCAGAGAAATATGATCCTCCTGGCCCGGGGCTGGATGGCGGGAGCCTTTTGCTGAAGGCTTCCTGCAGAGGCAGTGCTTCCGCAGAGCGCGTTGAAGGCGAGGGATCCGAAGCCGCATCCAGCGGTCTGTAGAAATGTCCGTCGGGAAGGAGTTCTCATCGCCTGATTCAGCTAGTCAATATAACGAAACTCACTACTTGCCAATAAAGCTTGGCAGAAACTTGCCCACGCCTGGATCGTTGAATCTGCCCCGGACAGCTCTGCTTCCTGCTCGCGGACATGTGTAAGAGCCCGTGTTATTTCTTTTTCCGAGGGATCACGCTGCAAGGATTGCCTGTAAATGGCAGTCACACGGGATGCGGAGCTGGCCTGCGGATCGGCGAGGGCCCGCCCGGCAAGGGAGAGGGCCTGTGAGATCATCAGGGGGTTGTTGAGAAAGAAGAGGGCCTGGGTAGGCGGGGTAGCTTTACTGCGACTGCCCCGAACCTTCATTCCGTCTGGCAGGTTGAAGGCGACCAGTTCCTGAGGCAGTGCGTTACGCAGCATGCAAAGATAGACGCTGCGATGTGAGCTTGGCTGGTGCAGGTATTTAGCTTCGCCAGGGGGCCAGTTCAGGAGAATATCGAGATCAGCGATTGCGGAACCTTGCGGGAAGGTGAGGTCAAGGGTTCCCCCCGCCTGCAGGATGCGGTCCCGCATGGATTCCGCATCAAGGGATCTGCGCATTTGTCGACCGAGGAGGATGTTTGCCGGGTCTGCTTCCAAGAGCCGGCTGTCCCGACAGATGCTGTCGAGCTGGTAACTTCGGCTGAGAGTAATCGCCCGGATCAGTTTCTTGATGGACCAGTTGTCGTTCATGAAGCGCCGGGCGAGATGGTCCAGGAGTTCCGGGTGCGAGGGGCGGGCCCCATAGGCTCCGAAGTCATCCGGGGTATTCACAATGCCGCGCCCGAAGAGATGCAGCCAGATCCGGTTTGCCATCACCCTCGCGGTCTGCGGGTGATCACCCCGGGTGAGCCAGTCCGCCAGTTGCAGGCGCCCGCTTGTGCCTGACCCGATGGAGGGAGGGCTGAGGTCTGTCCTGCAGGCCGGGAGAAAACCCCTTGCTACGCTGGGGCCCAGTTTCTTGGAGTTGCCATCAATGTTGATTTTACAGTCTGCAATCGTCTTGCTCTCCCTCACTCCCATTGCGAATGCCGGCCGAGAAGCTTCCACGGTTCCGGGTTTCTGGCCGGAGGCGGTGTGCAGAAGGATGGCCTCATCGGGTGTCAGGCTCCGGTCGAAGACCGCAAGGTGAGCGAGGAACCCCTTGAGAGGAGCGAAGCGGTCATTACGGGCCCCGATTGAGATTGTTCCATTTGCCGGCGCAGCAATCCGCAGCTCAGCATCGATCTCGGGTTCGCCATTCAGCTGGAGGCGTATGCGTTTGCCGTCCCGGGTGAGAACCACATGATTCCAGCTGCCCGGAGCAAGGGTCCTGGTGCCGACTGCGTTTTCATCTTCCAGGGTGCCGGTCCAGAGGAAAATCTTCCCAGATCGACCGGCCTGGTGGGTGCCTCCAATTCCGAGGTGATCTCCCTTCTGTTCCTTGTCGCCCAGGACCGCATTGGAAAACAGATAAGCAGTGATTGGCCGGTCGGTATTATCGAGGTCATTACGAAACCAGAAGGAGATGGAGTAGTTGCCCGGAGGAAGGTTCGATCCGGCCTGCAGGCGTCCTTCTTCCACTCTGGCAAAGGTTCCCGGGGCCATGGTTACCCCCTTTTCACTCACGAGACCCTGCATGGGGCCAGTAAGCGGGGCATGGAGGGAAGGTTTCAAATTCCTGATGACCTCGCTGTAGTCGTCTGGAAATGCCGGGGTCGGCATTTCCCTTGGTTTATCGCTTTTTACCTGCAGGTCGTGGAGGGGAGTGGCCGGTGCGGTGAGGCCCTCGTTGGCCGCTTTTCCCCAGAGTGTCTCGGTGCTCTTGAAGATGCCGGCAAGAGCATAGTAGTCCCGTGTTGAAATGGGGTCGTGCTTGTGGTCGTGACAGCGGGCGCAGGATACGCTGAGTCCCATCGTGGCAGTAGCCACGGTATTGATCTGGTCATCCACCACGTCCATGGCGAAGTTTCCATTCATGGCTGCCGCGGGTTTGTGTCCGATGGCAAGGAATCCAGTAGCGGTAAGGTTTCGGTGGCGGTCCTTCGTGGAGGAGGCTGGCAGGAGGTCTCCGGCGATCTGCTGCCTCAGGAAGATGTCGTAGGGGGTATCGTCATTGAGGGACTGGATGACGTAGTCGCGGTAGCGCCAGGCATGAGGAAAAGTNGGATTGCGCCCTAGTCCATCATTGCCATTTGATTCGCCGTAACGTGCTACATCAAGCCAGTGTCGGCCCCAACGTTCGCCAAAATGGGGAGAGGCGAGGAGGTGATCGATGAGGTTGGTTACGGCGCTCTTTTTATCTGTGCTGCAGGCCTCCAGAAACCTCTTTACCTCGTCAAAGGTTGGAGCCAGTCCGATAAGATCAAAGTAAAGTCGACGGATCAGGGTCGATGGAGTGGCGTCCGGGGCCGGTTGGAAGTCGAGGGATTCCAGCCGTGACAGAATGAACCGGTCCATGTCATCGAGAGGCCAGTTGGGATTGCGTGTCCGGGGAGGGGAAGGGTTGCTGACCGGTTGAAAGGACCAGAGAGCGCTCTCGTCGGATGGACTCTTCGCTGGGGTGTTTTCGCCAGATGAGGTCCGGGGATCAGGAGCTCCCCGCTTTACCCATTCCACGAGGTCTTGGAGAGCGGTTGGAGGAAGGGAGTCCTTCTCTCCCGGGGGCATGATGAGATCGTAGTCTGTTTTCCGGATTGCTTGGATCAGGAGGCTCTCATCCGGCCGTCCGGGAACAATGGCAGGTCCGGATTCACCACCTCGCAGGAGCCCTTCGGCGTGATCGAGATAGAGGTTTCCCCCGACCTTCTTGGAGTCGACGGAATGGCACTCGTAACAATGATTGACCAGGACAGGTCGAATCCTGCGCTCGAAAAAATGCAGGTCTTTTTTTTCGGTGGGTAGTTCGCCTCTTGTCGGAGATGCAAGTAATCCCAAGTTGACTGCCACGAGAGCAGATATCATGCAGAGTGAATGGGTCTTGTCAGAATGAAGCTTCACGGACACATGGTTGCCGGATCCATTTTTGTAGACCCGGAAACAGTTTTTCTACAGCTAAAAGTGTAGAAGGGGGTAGTCCTCGTGATGACTCTAAAGGGTTTGTTTTGACGCCGGGGTCGACAAACGTTGTATTTCCCAATGCCCCCCCAGACCATGCGCCTTGCTCTCCGTATCGTCCTCCGCGCCTTTCTTCTTCATGCATTCCAGGTCGTTTGTGCCCAGGCAGGTGAGACTGCGCCTGTAATCAATGAGATTCACTATGACGAGGCAGACAAGACGGAGGCATCTGAGTTCATAGAAATTTACAATCCCACTGATGCTGCGATCAGTCTTGCAGGCTGGGAAATCTCCGGCGGAGTTGATTTCCGCTTTCCTGCTGCCAGTCGGATCGAGAGTGGAGCTTACCTGGTCATTGCCCAGGATCCGGCGACAATAACGAGGAAATTCCGGCGCAATGGATCGCTCGGTCCGTGGAGCGGAAGACTTCGCAACAGTGGAGAGACGGTGAGCCTGCGCGACCCTGATGGTGCGGTGGTGAGCCAGGCGGATTATCGACTCGGGTTTCCGTGGCCCACGGTGGGTGAACCGGTTGACGGAGTAAGTCCGTCCATCCAGTTGATTCATCCCGGGCTGGAAACCGACCTCGGAGGCAGTTGGAGGTCAGCTCGCCCGACTCCAGGCCTGCAGAATGAAGTCTATTCGACCGAGGCCCCTCCCCAGACGCGGCAGGTTAGCCACTATCCCCTGCAGCCGAGATCTAATGAACCGGTCGTGATCACCGCCCTGGTAACCGACCCTGACGGGGTTTCTTCCGTCCTTCTTTCCTATCAGATTGTAAGGCCTGGAGCCTATTTCGGCCGTTACCTCAAGTATAACCAGAATGGGACGGCAAACATTGACACCGCATACGACCGGGGCTGGGGGGAGTTGCCGATGCGTGATGATGGTCAGGGCGATGACGAAGTCGCGGGAGACGGGGTGTATACGGCTACGGTGCCTTTTAATCTGAACCGGAATCGCTACCTGACCCGCTACCGGATCACGGTGGAGGATGCCGATGGAAATTCCGTAAGGGTTCCCTATGAGGACGACCCTCAGTTCAATTTTGCCTATTTTGTCTATAATGGAACACCGGACTGGAGGGGAGCGATTCGTGAGGGTGATAGCCCGGTTACCTATTCCGGCGAGTTGATGTCCAGTATCCCGACTTATTTTTTGCTGAGCAGGTCGACATGGGTGGATGACTCGCAGTTTGGAGGCTACCGGGGGGCGGAGTATCTATGGCCGGGCACGCTGGTCTACGAGGGTAAGGTTTATGATCATATTCGTTACCGTCCCCGGGGGGGAGTGCATCGGTTCCAGTATGGTAAGAATTTCTGGAAATTTGATTTCAACCGGGGGCATCGCTTTCAGGCCAGGGATGAGTATGGCAATGAATATGAGACCAGGTGGGGCAAGCTGAACTTCTCCTCCATCGTCCAGCAGGTGAATTTTCAACACCGGGGAGAGCAGGGGCTTTTTGAAGGAGTTGGGTTCCGGCTTTTTGAGCTCTGCGGGGTGGAGGCCAGCAAGACCCACCATGTTCAGTTCTATGTGGTTGACCAATCCCGTCCGGGGCGCTCGCAATACGAAACAGATTACTACGGGCTCTTCCTCGCTATTGAGCAGATGGATGGGCAGTTTCTTGATGAGCACGGCCTGCCTGATGGAAATCTCTACAAGATCGAGGGGCATTCCGGGGAGTCCAATAACCAGGGTCCTGCCCAGGTCACGAACCGCTCAGATGTCTCGGCGTTCATCAGTGGATACCGGAACAGGAATCCATCCGCCCAGTGGTGGCGGGACAACCTGAATATAGGGAAATACCTGAGCTACCGCACGGTGGTGGAGGCTATTCACCATTACGATATCGCCTATGGTAAGAACTACTATTACTACCACAATCCGGAGACCGGTAAATTCGAAGTCCTTCCCTGGGATCTTGATCTGACCTTTGCCAACAATATGTATGGGAATGGGAACCATGACTTCAAATCCAAGGTAGCCCAGAACCCGTCCTTCAATGCTGACTACCAGAACCGTGTGCGGGAGGTTCTTGACCTGCTCTTCAATCGTGATGAGGGATACAAGCTCGTGGACGAGACAATGAAGTTCGTCTACACGCCGGGGGAGCCGTCCCTTGTTGATGCAGACCGTCGGATGTGGGATAATCACCCGCGGCTGAATCACAAGGATCGCTACTACGACATTTCCTCCACCCGCGATTTTGCAGGGATGGTTCGGACAGTTAAGACGTGGATTACCTCGCGGGGAAGCTGGATGACGAGGACGTTGCTCAGTCAGGAGGACAATGTTCCTGAAACCCCGGTCATAACCTATACCGGACCGGAGGGATATCCCTCCGATGAATTGACCTTCAGATGCAGTCGCTTTTCCAGTCCTGCGCGTTCGCGATTTGCGGCCATGGAATGGCGGTTGGCAGAGGTCCATAATCCGGCGGTGGTAAATTACGACCCGTCCCAGCCGAATATCTATGAGATCGAAGGGGGCTTTGAATCGGGGGGATTGACGGCGTTTGATGAGTTCTACCAGTTTCCTCCGATATCGGTCAGGGTGGGTCGGACCTACCGCGCCCGGGTGCGAATGAAGGATACGGCAGGACGCTGGGGCCACTGGTCCCAGCCGATTGAGTTTCAGGCCACGGCTCCGAACATCTCCGACTATCTGCGAGACCTGCGGATATCGGAATTCATGTATCACCCGCCCGAGCCAGAGGGAGCTGAGCGGCTCATATCGACCAACAGGGATGAGTTTGAATACGTGGAATTGAAGAATGTTGGTCCTACTGCGCTTGATCTCCGTGATGTTCGTTTCACCAAGGGAATCGATTTTGATTTCAGGGACAGTCTGATCGAGAGGCTGGAGCCGGGCCAATATGTTCTGGTAGTCAAGAACCGGGCTGCCTTTGAGTCACGTTATGGGGAGGGATTGCCTGTCGCGGGGGAGTATCCGAATGACAATCTCCGAAACAGTGGTGAGCGGCTTAAACTTTCGTTTGGGGCGGGGACTACGATTCATGATATTGATCAGTATTCTGATGATCTGCCTTGGCCCACGGCAGCGGATGGAGGCTTCAGCCTGGTGCTCAGGGGCGTGAACGAGTTTCTCAGTCCTGACCATGGTGATCCGGGAAACTGGCGCATCAGTCGATTCCCGGAGGGTACGCCGGGAGGTGATGACACTCTGGAGTTTGAGGATTGGAAGGAGCGTTTTGATGTTTTGGAGGAGTTCGGTGATGGTGATAAGGACGGCATGGTGGCCCTGCTGGAGTTCTTCCTTGGAGGAGACCCCAATGTGGCCTCGGCAGAGCTTCTTCCTGAGGTGGGAGCTGGATTATTCGAGGGGGAGAATGGCGAGGCGAGGTTCCTGACGCTGACCTTCAGTCGGGAGGTGGCAGCAGACGAATTGGACTACGTGGTGGAATTTTCTTCCGACCTGGTGAACTGGGAACCAGGAGGGGTTCTTGTGAGCCAGACATCAAACGCTGACAGGGTTGGCCTTGTGGTCGAAACCTGGCGGGCTGGTTCTCCCCTTTCGGAAGGAGGAAGGCTCTTTGCGCGGTTGAGGGTCTGGGACTGAGGGGGCGTCCGGAAGACTGTCAGATAGTCACTCCGCCTGAGCTCCCGGACTCCTGGTTCTGTCCCAGCAGATCACGGATTTCACGGAGTTGGTCCTGTAATCCCTCGGTGAGGAATATGGCGTCGGCCTTGTGAATAAGAAGATTCGCGCCCATCTCAATGAACTGCATCTGTTTTTCAGGCGAGAGCCAGTGGTGAATGCCGGCGCCGATTCCGGCTGCCCGGGCCTTGCCAAGGATGAACGCACAGGCTTCCAGGAACCTCGGGTGGTCATACTGTTCAGGGACGCCGAGGCTGGTTGAAAGGTCGTGTGGTCCGATAAGGACGCAGTCGAGGCCCTTTTCGGCGAGAATCTGGTCGAGGTTCTCCATGGCCGGGACGCTTTCGATATTGGTGAGGAGGATATGATTGGCGTTATGGCTCTCGATATAGCCCTGCAGTTCAGGTTCGAGCATTTCTCCCTTCAGGGCATCCCGGACTCGTGCGCCTTTCAGAGGCCGAAGCTTGGTGGCTCCCACCATTGAACGGACGACTTCGGGTTGTTCCACGTAGGGGACGATGACCCCGGCGGCTCCATCGTCGAGGACGAGAGTGGCGTCATCAGGGTCCTGCGTGGGGATGCGCACGAGGGGAGGAATCCCCATTGCGGAGTAGGTGCGGCACATCCAGGAAACCGTTTCCCGGTTAAGGGCGATGTGTTCGGTATCGATGAAGACAAAATCCAATTTGCTGTTCTGAATTGCCAGCGGCCACTTGGGAGAGGGAGAGACGATGCATGTTCCCAGGACGACACGTTTACCATCATGAAGGAGTGATCTTAGTTCATTGGCATTCATCTGGCAGTTTCTACGACTTTTCCTGATTGTGCGCTTTCAAGTGCGGCCTGTACCGTGGCCGCGATATCCCGGGCGCCAGAGGCATTGAGAACCGGGTCCCTGTCATGGTCGAGTGCCTCCGCAAAATCCTGCATCAGAAGGTAGTTGTTATCGTCGGCGATCCGGCGGCGCTTGAATTCCGTTGCGGGTTGGTTCCGGGCGTAGACCGCTACCTCGGGTCGAGCTTCGCTGATGACCAGGGATCCTTCGCTTCCGAGGAGGTGCAGCTTGATTTCCCCTATGTCGGGATGGGCTGCCGCCCCGATGCGGCCGATGGAAAGAGTTCCCACACAGCCATTGGCCATTTCAAGTGAGACGGTGGCAAGGTCATCGACTTCATTGTCGGCATTGGCCTGGTGAAAATGGGAGGAGGTCCGTGCAAAGACGCGCTCAACGGGGGAGTTGACCAGCATGCTGATGTAAGCGAGGGGGTAGATGCCTTCGATCTGGAGTTCTCCAAGGGGTTTGATGCCTACTCCGCCATCCGAGCCATCGGCGTGCGCTTCCAGTTGACGATCAAGCCAGTTGATGGGCGGGTCGCCGGGTTTGCGTGTGCCCTTGGGAGGGCCGGCATCCTTTGAGAAATAGAAGTCGCAGTGAATGGCCTCCAGTTGGCCAATGGCTCCACGTTCAAGGGTTGCCCGTGTCTCGACGAGAGCAGGAAGAAAATTGCGGTTCCAAACCAGGCACTTGACCTGGTGTTCTGCTACTGCAGCGACGAGGGCATCGCACTCGGCCAGGCAGGGCGAAAGGGGCTTGTCCACCACGATGTGCCTGCCTGCCCGGGCGGCCCTGAGCGCAAGGTCGCAGTGGCGTTCTGCCTCGGGACTGACGACCACTACGTCGCAGTCGGGGAGGGCTCCTTCCACATCCCGGAGGTAGGGAATGTCATGCTGGTCCGCAAAAAGTTGGTTGCGTTCGTGAGTCCAGTCGGGACGGCCCGGATCATCGGCAACCGCCACCAGTTGGAAACGCGGATGAGAGGCCACTGCAAGGGGAAGGTAGTCGTGCTTGACGACGCTCAGGACGAGGGCGCGATAGATCCGTTCAGGCACGAGAGACCTCCTTCATTGTTTGAAGGGCATTCAGGGTGTCCTCCAGGGTTACGGTCCATGGGCGGTTTTCGATTGTCCCAGCTACAAATTCCTCAAGCATGTTCCTGATCATTATTACCTCGTTTACAGGGGAGATGAGGGAGTGCAGCCCTGTCCTGCCAAGGAGCAGGTGACTGTTCTCGTGGTCATCCGCATAGGCAGCACCCTGGGAGCCGATCAGGTGCATGGAGTAGTAGTCGTTTTGTCCCGGGCGACTGGTGGCAATGTCAATCAGGGCCATGCCGGAGTCCGGATAGCCAAGATGCAGCTGAAGATAGTCCGGGTTGATGTTGGAATAGTGTGAGCTGGGTTGTCCGGGGAAGAACCAGTTGGAGAGGTCAACCTGATGAAAGGCAAGGGTGGCTGGGCAGGCCTGCCTCTGCGTCCACTGATGGATCCGCAGGAGGCCGGGTTCTCCGAGTTGCCCGCATGACCTGCTTTCCTGCACCGGGATGATGTTGGGAGCGAAGCGCCACTCGTGAGCAGGCATCAGTGGCGTCGCGTGGAGCTCCGACAGTAGTCCGGGATCCGCCTCGTGTGGCCGATCGAGAAGGGTTGGGAGAGCGGGCCCGGGAACGGTGTCAGTGACGAGCGCGTCTGGGTTCGTCTCGACAGGTTCCACCGCGTGCATCCGGGCAATCGCCTCAAGATAAAGCGTTCGCCGGGGAGCGGGAAGGTTGACTTGGATCTTCAGCATGGCCTTCAGGATCGAGGCGGCACGTCGAGCTCGGGGGCTGACTGCGCTAGTAGAAATCCCCCTGCGGAGAGCGCAAGGATACAATCAAGGATCGACCCCGGCAAGAGGGTCGACTAAAGGAATGAGGCATGGCGGATTCTCTCTTCAAAGTAGGCGTGCTGGGAGCAACCGGGTTCATTGGGTCCCCTTATCGCGCAGAGATCCGTGAGTGTGAGGAAGCGGAGATCGTGGCCGTTTGTGCCCGGCGAGAGGAACTCCTGAGTCAGGCAGCACAGGAGGATGGGGCCCGGGTCGCGACCCGGGACTGGAGGGAAGTGGTGCGGCACCCTGGTGTGAATTTCGTGGTCGTTGGGACGCCGGATGCGTTGCACCACGAGGCTGTGCTGGAGTGTGCCAGGCACGGAAAGCACCTGCTCTGTGAAAAACCGGTCGGGATGAATGCGGTCGAGGCGGAAGAGATGTGGACCCTATATCGGGAGGCCAGTCCTTCGCTCGCCCACTTCGTGCCCTTCTGGACTCGAATGGTAAAAGTCTTCGAGACAGCGCGGGGGATCGTAGCCTCCGGGGAGCTGGGCGAAATTGTTTCAACGGTGTTTCGCTGGCAGAATCCACGACCTGCTTCCATGCCGTTGACCTGGCGGGATGATCCCGAATTGTCCTCGGCGGGAACCATCGCGGATGTAGGTTCTCATGCTTATGACGCGGTGCGCTGGATCATCGGGGCTGAAGCCACGAAGGTGCTGGCGCATGGGGAAACCCTTACTCCTTCGAAGGCTGACCTGGGAGAAATTAACCTGGGGGAGGCTCTTGACTGGGGAAATGATGGGACCAAGGAGACGGAGGAGGCCAGAAAGGGAGGGACAGTGGATTATGCCAGCCTTGCCTGCCAGTATGCGAATGGAGCGGTCGGAACCTATCTCCTCTCGCACACGACCTTCCTGCGCAAACACCTGGCGCCGGAACTCGAGTTGCATGGGACCGAGGCGTCCCTCAGCGTGGACCGCTGGTCGGGGGAGGTCATCCTGGTGACTCCGGACCAGGAAAAGAGAATCGTGGCGACTGAACCGGATGAAGGTTTTGGAAACCGATTCGCCAAGTGGGTATTTCCCTCACTCGCCCCTATCCTCAGGGGAGAGGAAGGGGGGGGATCCCACCCCAATCTTGAAGACGGATGGATCACGCAGAAGTTTACCGACGCCGCTGCAGAGTCGGTAGAAAAAGGTTGCTGGATTGAGGTTTGAGGCTGTTTCTGTTCCGCGCAGTCGGTAGTACCCGGCCTGGGTTCCGGACGAGGATCACGAGCAAAGCTAGAGGAATTTGTCGGTTTGTACTTTATCTGGACCGGGTGGTCGCGAGGATCCCAGTAACCATAATAACGTTCCAGTGAGAAGCAGCAGTCGTTCCTTACTTCAAATTTCCAGGATTCTTTTTCTCGGTGCCCTGGCCTGTTTCCCGGCGAAGATTAATGGAGAGGAAAACTGGCCCCAGTTCCGAGGCCCGAGCGGGAGGGGGCACTCCTCCGCCAAGGACGTGCCCCTGAAATGGTCTCCCGATTCGGTCCTCTGGAAGATTTCGCTGAAAGGAAAAGGTCAGTCCTCGGCGGTCAACTGGGGAGACAACCTGTTCCTTACCGGGTCCTCCGATGATGGGCGGAAGCGCTATCTTTACTGCGTGGATGGAAAGAACGGAAAGATGCTCTGGGAGAAGACCATCGATTGTGCTTCTCCGGAGAGGCCCCACCGGATGAATAGTTATGCGACTCCGACCTGTGCTACTGACGGCGAGCGGGTAGTGGCTTTCTTTGGTCCGGGTGGCCTGCATTGCCACGATCTTGAGGGGCGGAAGCTCTGGTCGAGACAGCTTGGTGATTTTCCGGGTCCATGGGGGGTCGCAGCTTCCCCGGTCATCGTGAACAACATGGTGATCCAGAACTGCGATGCAGAGGGGGCATCATCCCTGGTGGCTCTCGATTTGAGTAGCGGGGAAGTATTATGGCAGACGGCCCGCACCGACAAGCCGCGGGGAGGTTGGAGCACCCCGGTGCTCATCGAGACAGGAGAAAGAAAGGAGTTGGTCCTGAATGGAGAACTTGGGGTCCGGGGATATGACCCGGTGAATGGAAAGGAGTTGTGGTTCTGTCGTGGTTTCAATGGGCGGGGTTCGCCTGTTCCCGACTTTTCAAACGGTCTTCTCTATGTCGTTAACGGCAAACCGGGGGACACCTATGCAGTGAAGCCGGGTGGTTCCGGGGATGTCACCAAGTCCCGCATGGCGTGGCACGCGCCGCGCCGTGGTGGGCGTGACCTGCCTTCTCCCGTGGTGGTGGGAGATTTCCTGGTCGTGGTGTCGATGTCCGGGTTGGCAACCTGTTATGACGCTGCCAGCGGCAAGGTTCACTGGCAGCAGCACCTCGGGGAGAAGGGTGAGTATGCCGCGGCTCCTCTTGTGGTGAATGGGCACGTCCTGATCCAGTCCGTCTATGGCGGAAAGACGGTGGTTCTCAAGCCGGGGAAACGATTCGAGGTTCTCCGGGTGAATGACCTCGGAGCAGAGGTTGATGAGGTTTTTCGCTCCTGCCTTTCTCCCATCAAGGGAAAGATTTTTGCTCGGTCTCTCTCGATGCTCTATTGCGTCGGATTGTGATATGAAGGGAGAGGTATCCCGGTTCAGGTGGTGGGGGCATCTCTTGTGGGCCACGCCCCTGCTTCACTATGTTTTTGTGCTGCTCTTCTATGTATCCGCGAGTATCTCGCTGGGGGAGTGGGCCAATACGGCTGGGGCGGATGACCCGAAGGGTTTTTTCGGGGGGATTCCACTCCTTGTTAGTCGAGTTCTTCTGCTCCTGAGCTTTTCCGTTGCACCCCTTGTGGTTCTCGTGGGGCGTCAGCAGAAAAGAGTGTTTTTATTCCTCCTTCTCTACTGCGTTTCCCTGCTCCTGAGTATTGTCCTCTTCAGGGTTTGTACTCCTTGGCTTGGAATGTGGATAGGAGACTGAAGGGTGAAGGGCTATTTGCAGATCTGCAAATAGGCAACCAGGTCTGCAAGCTCCTGATCGCTGAGTATTCCGTCCAGACCGGCAGGCATGAGAGAAACCGGTGAGCGCAGGGTTGATTCCACTTCATCACGGGGAATCCGGATAATCTGCTGATTGACCTGCCGGAGATAGATGGCGTCGGTTGTTTCCCGGTGAATGAGGCCGGTGTGAGCCCCGCCTCCGGTGTCTGTGAGCAGATAGGATTCGAATCCGTTGACGACCGTCGCGCTTGGAAAGACGATGGCCTCGAAAAGGTCCTTGGCGCTTCGGATCGCTCCGATTCCACCGAGGTTCGGTCCAAGGGTGCCCCCCTGGTTGCCAATCCGGTGGCAGAGTGAGCAGGTCGACCGGTTGGAATGGAAGAGGACGCGTCCACGTGATGCATTGCCCTGTTCCGAAATGTTCAGAAGCAGGGTCAGACGCTGCTCCCGTTCTGCGGAGTTCGAAGTGTTGTTTTTCTTGAGGTCCTTAAAGGCACGGTGGGCCCGGGGAGAAGCTTCGGTGAATTTTTCGGAGACCCCGTTGAGATCTCCCTCTGTCAGGCTCTTGCGACCGGGGCTTCTCCTTAGCGCTTCCGCGAGGGAGGAACCGAGGGCCTCGAGGTCCCCGGGATCCCACGCGGCAGGGTCAATTCTCTGGAAGGGTTCGAGCAGGAGGCTGAGGTGAAAGGGGGACGCCCCGGCAACGAGCAGGACCAGAGCACGAGCCTGACTCAGGGTCTCTCTTTGTAATTCGATACGGCTCAGGGCCCGGGCGGCCTGTCGCCTGACCTCCGGGTTGCTCCCGGGGGTACTCAACAATCCTTCCGCGGCAGCGAATTGATCCTTGGAGAGTTTTGCAGATTGCCCCGCAATGCCTTCGAGAGCAGTAGCACGGATGAGTGGATCTTCCTCTGGATCAGCCGCCATGGACTCGACCCGGCCCAGGAACCGGGAAGATGCGTTTGATTTGACGATGAGTCGGATCGCTTCAGCGCGGAGCTTGTGGGAGGATTCCCGTAGAAGCGAGCCTACGGCGGAGGTTGTCTTGTCGGGAATTTTGTCGAGGTAGCCGAGGCACGAGAGAAGGAGATACCTGGAAGACTCGGTGGAAGACTGATCAGTGAGAAGGTGTGAGAGCATCTCATGAAATTCTTCGTCAGTGGCAAAGCCCATCATGATCTCCTCTGCCAGCTGTGAGGATGAGGGGTCCTGCTGGTCAGTGGAGAGAAGTTCGCGGAAGAGCGCGAAAACAGATTTCTTCCAATCAGTCCTGCCCGCCACGATTCGTCTTGCTTCGTTGCGTAGAAGGGGGAGCGGGGAGCGCAGGAAGGGAACGACGTCCTCAAGTTTGAGGGACCTGGGATCGATCTGTTCCATGACGCGCAGGGCGGTGGTCTGATGGTGAGGGCTAGGATTCCTGAGCCATGGGAGGCATTCACCTGAATCGCCGATTTCGATCAGGGCCAGGCGCACGGCATGTTCAAAGGCGGCCTGGGAGTCAGCCCGGAGGGAGTCGAAGAGAGGAGAGATCGCTTTTCGGTCACCAATTCGCCCGAGGGCTGTGGCCGCGAGGCGTCGGAGGAGAGGATCTTCGTCGTTGAGGGCGGCACATAGTTCCGGAACTGCTTCACCAGTGCGGAGCTCTCCGAGGGAACGGGCAGCTGCCTGACGAACCTCGGCGGCAGGATCCTGCAAAGAAGAACGAAGCTCCTTTCCGAGGCCGGGACTCTTGATCTGAGACATGGTGAAGACCGCTCTTCTGCGGACTGCGGCTTTCTTGGTGACAGCTGGAAGGCGGAGCTGGGTGAGGGTCTTGAAGGCCTTTGTGCCCATCGAGATCAGATTAGACCGCGCACGATCGCGCACGGCAGGGCGGGGATCTCCCAGAAGTTGTGCGGTTTGGGCGGGGGCCAGTTGAGTCCATGGGATCCCCGTTCCCCGGGGGTCGGAGGGAGAGGCTGCCCCGGTCCTGCGGATCCGGTAAATGGCCCCGAGAACCTCAGGCTTGGCAGCCTTGGAATGAGGGCAGCCCCAGCTCAGCCATCCCCCGGTATCGAGGAGGAGAAGGCTTCCGTCCGCGTCTTCCAGGATGTCGGCTGGGTGGAAGTCCCGGCTCGGAGAAGAGAGGAAGTCGTCATCTCTCGCATTAAAGGTGGCTCCATCGGGAGTGAGTCTGATGTGGCGTACCCTGCTGGAATTGAAGTGACAGGCGAAGAACGTATCGCGGTAATCGTCTCCGAATTGTGTTCCCCGGTAACGCATGAGTCCAGCGGGGGCAACCTGTCCCCAGCGAATGGTCGCTGGGACCCGGTGGCCAGTCTGGGGGAGTAGAGGCTCGCCGTAGAGCCTCTGGGTGAGTCCACGTGGAAACCAATGAATGAAAGCGTCGTGGCGCTTGCCTCCGAAACTGTCGTAGATGGCGGCGGTGGAAAGGACTTCTCCGCTGCCGGTGAAGGCGATATCGACCGGATTGATCGGGCCCTGTCCGTCAATACGAACGTCACTCCCGTCCGGAAGACAGGAGAAGATGCCGCCAGCCCGGCTTTTCCCCGTCCTGCTGCCATCTGTTCCGGTAAACTGGTAGCCGAAGTGTCCTCCACTGAAGTAAAGTCGTCCATTCGGGCCAAGGTAAGGTCCATGCTGGTTTGCCCGGCCGTCGAATTCCATCTCCCCGATGATTTTTTCGCGCTTGTCGGCTACCCCGTCATCATTGGTGTCCTCCAGCCTCCAGAGATAAGGGGCGGAGACGATGTAGAGGGCTCCATTGTGCCAGAGGCCGCCCTCCGGCATGGTCATCCTGTCAGCGAAAATGGTGCTCTGGTCGAAGATGCCGTCGCCATCGGTGTCGCTGAGGCGGCGAACGAACCGTGGAAGTTCCTTCTCGATCTCCTTGCGGGTCGTGAGGTTGCGGCCGTCGCTTTCCGCCACATAAAGCCGGCCCTGGTCATCGAGGCAGGCCATCATGGGATACTTGAGAAGGGGAGGGGCGGCTGCGAGAGTGATTTCGAATCCATCCCGCACCTTGATAAGAGGGGGCTTGAAGGGGGTATCTGCGACCGAGGGGGCGGATACTGCTCCCAGGATGAGCCCCACTGCAGCCAGAGCACCCGGAGATGTGAGTTTCTTCCGCTTGCCTGTGCCGTGGGTGGGTGTTAGGGCCTTCATTGATTGGAGCAGAGGACCACTGCAATGGGGATCTCGCTCCTTGTCAATATACCAAGCTACCATGCACACACACACCTTTGAAAAGATGGCCCGTGGTCTCGCTCTTGCTGCCCTCTGTGGCTGGGCGGTGACCGGCGCAGGATCGGCGGAGGACCGGGCGACTGCTTCCGGACTTCCCGCTGAAGGGAAACTTGATGCGCACCTTGGCAAGGCCGCGTTGGAGTTGACCCAGGTCTTCCGGGGCGAGCGATTTCCCAACATCGTGGTTGGGGTCGATGGCACGGTAGTGGCCACCTTTGGAACGAGCAGCGTGAGGGCCCGGATCAGTCAGGATGCCGGAACCACCTGGAGCGACGAGATAGTCATCTCAAAGCCGGGATTTCAGTGTGGCGGGCTCACCGTCAACGAGGGAAATGGTGACATCTTTGCTTTTGTGGAAGAGCGTCATCCCCCTGCGCCTCTCCACGTCTTCAAGAGTGGCGACCATGGCAAGAGCTGGAAGAAGGTTGAGGCGGTCATCAAGCCGGATTCCAAGGGGAATGTGCCATCGATGCATATGAACGATCATGGAATAACGCTGCGGCATGGAAAACATGCGGGCAGGATTATTCGTCCCTCGCGCTGGTATGCCGGTGCGAATGCACACGCAAAGTGGCCGGAGCATTACACCAACGCCATTTTCAGCGATGACGGGGGTAAGACCTGGGAGACCAGTGACCCCTTTCCAGCCAATGGAACTGGAGAAGCAACGATCGCGGAATTGAGCGATGGGACGGTCTACTACAATTCCCGCCGACACTGGGCAGAAGAGGGTGCTGACCCGAGGCGCCGCTGGACGGCCACCAGTGCGGACGGAGGCAAGACCTGGAAAGACCTGACATATTGCAAGGTGCTGCCTGACGGGCCCCAGAATACGAACTATGGCTGCATGGCCGGATTGACCCGGTTGAATGTAAAGGGGCGCGATATTCTCCTCTACAGCAACTGTGACAGCCCGGGAGGGCGCAGGCTCGGCACAGTGTGGGCGAGTTTTGACGGAGGAAAGAGCTGGCCGATCAAGCGCCTCGTATTCAAAGGAGCTTTTGGCTATTCCGCGATGACCTCGGGGCGTCCCGGGACGAAGACCGAGGGCCTGGTCTTTCTGCATTTTGAAGGAGGTCCCAAGGGAGGATCTGCCTTGGCGCGCTTCAATCTGAGCTGGATTCTTGGGGGTGAGGCGACTGGAGATGGAACTGTGCCGGACTGGGCGAAGGTGAAGGAGCAATAGTCCCGTTTTCTTCGTTTGGAAGGTGTGCGTATTTTGAGAATCCCAGAAGGATTGCGACAGGTTTTCATGAAGATTCCGGGGCTTTTCGTTCTTGCGGTTTCGTCTCTTTCTTCGCTCGCGGCGGAATCCGTATTTCCGCTCTACCATCCCAAGTTGGAGAACAGCAAGAAAGGGGAGCACCATGACTTTCCCCTCGGGGTGCTCTCCGCAACAGGGCGTCTTGTTGACGGGGAGAGCGAGATTCTCATCATGGACGTGGGCGGGGGTGGTCCGGCAGAGAAGGCCGGGTTGCTGGCAGGGGACCGGGTCGTTATGGCGGGAGGCCGAAAACCGGAACCCTTTTCGAAGGATACCGGGACCGGCCTGGCAGGCCCCCAGACAGCGCTTGCCCTCGCGCTTGATGCCGCCAGTGGAGCGAGCCCTTCGAGCTTGTTACTCGAGGTGCGTCGGGGAGAGAAACAGCTTCCCCTCACCGTAGGGCTTCCCGGTGGACGCCTCAAGCCTTCGGAGCTTCTGGACGCAATCGCTAAACACCTGCTTGCTACCCAGCAGAAGAGTGGACGCTGGCAACCAGGGGTAGGGGGCGATGCAGATGTTTACATGTCGGCTTTTTGTGCGCTGTCCCTGCTTGCTGCGGATGACAGGAAATACCTTCCGGCGATCAAGGCTGCGATCGGGTTTATCAATGAGAAAAGCACATCCTCCATTGACCTGAAAGATCCGCGTGGCGGACCCAAGAACTGGCAGGCTGCCAGTAGTGCAATCCTTCTTGCTGAATACCAGCTTGCGACCGGGGATGATACCTATGCAGAGGAGCTCGCGGTAAATTGTGATCTCATGGCCGCGAGGGTGACGGAGAATGGCAGGATGGGGCACCACTTTGATATTCCTTACCGGGGAGGAGGCTTGGTCGTCATCAATGTGCAGGCGCATCTGGCCTGGGCGCTTGCTGAGAAATGTGGGTACAAGGTCGATCAGGGGGCCTGGGATCGTTCCTATAAGGAGGTGCAGGCTTCAGTAGACAGGAATACAGGAGCGCTGGGGTATTCGTCACGAGCCCCACGAAGTCCTGATATCTCAGCCCGGACCGGTGCTATGGCATCAGCCCTCGTGGTGGCGGGCAGGGAAGGTGAAATGGCCCGTCGGCTTGCGACTGCCCTTCGCGATCATCATGGAAGGATGAGACACGCTCACGCGATGTCTTCGATCGGGCTGATTTACGGATTCGCCGGACTCAAGGGGGCGCATCCGAAAGGTCATGAGGAAGTGATGAGGAAGTGGCGGCCGTTTCTTGAACTCAGTCGCAATGCCGCTGGTTCGGTTTCCTACTTTGGCGGAAAGCGTAATATAGGGGGTGATCAGTATCTCGGTCTGGCTCCGATAGCCAATGCCATGGTTGCGCTCATGATTGCCAGTGAGGAAGGAAAACTTCACATGCATGGAGGAACTCGCAAAGCGTGGTTTGGAAAATGAGACTGAAGAGGAGGAAACGGGTTCCTGTCATTCTCATGCTGATCACTTCCGTTCTCGTTGAGGCGAAGGAGTTGCAGGATATCAAGTATCTCAGCAGCGCAGACAATACCATGCAACCGGCGATGTTTCATGACCCGGAGCCGGAGGAACCCGTTCCGCTTGTGGTGGCCCTGCATACGTGGTCTGGCGATTACAGGCAGAAGCATCATGAGCCCATTCGAGAATGGTGTATGAAGAAGGGGTGGGCCTACATTCATCCTGATTTCCGGGGCCCGGCGAGAAGGCCTGAAGCTACGGGGTCGGAACTGGTGATAGGGGACATAGTCAGCGCGGTGGCTCACGCCGGAAAAGTCACGAAGATTGATTCCGAGGCTGTCTTTCTGGTGGGGACTTCCGGAGGGGGTTACCATTGCCTCGTCATGGCCGGGAAACACCCGGACCTTTTCGCCGGGATCTCGGCCTGGGCTTCGATTTCCGATCTGAAGGCTTGGTATCACGATAACATGAGGAGTGGACGTCGTTACTGGAGTGACATAGTGAAGTCCTGCGGCGGAAGGCCGGGAGATAGCGAGGCTGTCGACGAGGAGTATCGAAAACGTTCACCCCTGAGTTATCTGAGGAACGCGAAGGGGAGGGTGCGTCTGCAGATTGCCACGGGGATAAGGGATGGGCACAATGGAAGTGTGCCGATCAGTCATTCACTGCTGGCCTTCAATGAAGTGGCAGAGGACCAGGATCGGATTGGATCAGAAGAGATTGCCTTCATGACCCGGGAGGCGCGCTTGCCTGATTCGCTCCGGCGGGCGGATCCGGATCCGGTGTTCGGGGAGAAGCAACCGATCTTCCGTCGTTCTTCAGCAACCGCTACCGTAACTATCTTTGACGGAGGTCATGAAATCCTTCAGCCAGCTGCCATTTCCTGGATGGAAAGTCTTCATGAGAAGAGGCAGTGATTCGGGGCCGGTTGCTCTTGCTGGATAAGGTTTGTCCTGTTGCATTTAAATCATGAGAGTGTCGTTGTGTGTGGGCCTCCTGGTCGGAGGCCTCGTGGCAACCGGCGAAGAGGGAAAGCCCTTCGTTGATTACCCGGAGAAGACCCGGGAATACCTGCAACGAATCCAGCAGGGCGAGCAACGACATGCCTTCAGGCAGGGCAGGGAAGTTGAGAAATGGCAGGAGGAGGCCCGTGCTGCGCTGGTGGAAATGACAGGGCTGGGGCGTATGCGGCGGGATCTCTCCTCGTTCCGGCCCACGGTAACGGAGGGAAAGGCGGTTGAAATCGACGGATCCTATTACCGCAGCCTTTGTGAGATTGAGACAGAACCGGGAGTTTCAGTGCCATTCTACCTGCTGGTGCCCAAGACTCCAGACAAGGGCCTGCGCTTTCCCCTTTTCCTCTGCCCGCACGGCCATGACCGACTTGGCCTCCATTCCTATGCCGGGGCTTACCGTGATGATGCTCATCGGGAAAAGATCGAGGGGAGGAATGGAAACATCGGGGAGTTGGCGGTCCGGCGTGGTTTCGTGGCTCTTGTGCCTGCGACCCGTGGTCTGGCCGATGAAGTGCTGGTCCCAGACCCGAAAGGACGTCATGGCAATCGTCCCTGCCGGGCCCAGTTCATGCACTGTCTGGTTGCCGGGCGGACTCCCATGGCTGAGAGGGTCTGGGATATGCAATGCCTGCTGAACTGGGCAGAATCTCATCCCTCGGTGGACCGGGAGCGAATCGTGATGAGCGGGAATTCTGGTGGAGGAGTTCTCACTGCCTATACGGCGGCCATCGATAAACGTATTCGCGTAGCGATCCCCAGTTGTTCCTTTACCTCAATGACGGGTTCCCAGGGTTATATATTCCATTGTGACTGCTGCATGGTGCCGGGTCTGCGTGACTGGGGTGACTGGCCGGAACTGGGTGGATTGATAGCACCGCGTCGGCTTCTCCTTGTCCACGGGGTGAAGGATGGCCTGCACAACCGAACCGATGTCGAGATCGTTGCATCCAAGGTTGAGAAGATCTTTGCAGCCGTGGGGTCGGCGGATCATTTTTCCCTGAGGTGGGGGAAGGAAGGTCACCGGTTTTACCCGGAGCTGATGTGGCCCTTCATCGCGGCGGGGCTTTCCCGGTAATCAGCGTGCCGGGAGGGAATTGCTGGACTTATCGACGGGGGATCAGGAATCACCTCCCAGAAGGGCTCCCAGACCGTCTTTCATCAGGTAGATCTGTTTTACCTCTTCCGCGGTAAGGGAGCGGTTGAAGCAGGCGAAATCATCCATCAAACCGATGTAGTTCAAGCCGAGGAGAAGGCGGGCAGTCTCTGTCGGTTTCCAGGTAAACTGCTGGTTCCACCCATCCAAGGTGCCATTGAGAGTTCCGTTCAGATAGAGTTTTGCTGCTGCGTCTTTCTTGCCGCTGTTGAAGTTTTCCCAGGTAAAGAGAACGTGGACCCACTTGCCCGGTGCAAATCCGGGGTTTTTTGAAGTAAGCAGGGGGCGCTCAGTCTCTGGAACCTCGCCTCCACCCGGGTTCCAGACCTTCTTGTCTGCGAAGCATCCAAGTCGGAAGTCACGTGGTTTTCCCTCCTTGTTGAAGTCGACAAAGAAGGAAGCGTCATTCCAGGCCCTGGGGGTGAACTGTACCGGGTCGCTGTAGCCCTTGGCCAGTCCGTCTACCGGGTCACATTGAAGCCAGAAGGAGGAGGCTCCACTCCAGTTGACCTTCTGGTAGGAAAGATTCCCGTCGGCGGCGTAGTAGATCCAGGGAGCGTCACCTGAACGAAATGCCATGGCATCCCCGAACTTGCCCCTGCCCTTGGCGATTCCGCTCTTGTTCCCCGTATGCAGGCCCTCCTTTGAAACGTTCTTCCCGCGATTTACCCAGGTATAAAGTTTCGGGTCACCCTTGGCATGGTCTGCATCTACTCCCTTGTCGAAGGAGGCATAGATGGTCAGAGCGGATGCGAGGGGTGATTCGTCTGCAAGTGCGGCAGTAAGGAAGGGCAGGCTGAGCAGTCCGGTGAAGAGGCGTGACATGATGTGGCAGTAGAGAATGGAGTAACGGGAGGAATCCAGCATTTTTCCCGGGCTGCCTGTTTCATGGATATTACTTCCTTATTATTGTAATGGGGGTGCCCTTGTGAATCCACTCGTAGAAGAAGCGGGCTGGGTTTCCACCAGTCAGATAGGGAAGGCGAATGCATCCGTGCGAGGCGGGGTAGTCCGGAACCTCTTTAAATCCGTGAATGAAGATATGTCCTGTGACCTGCACGCTGTAAGGCATGTAGGCGTTGTTGTAGCGACTGGAGTAATGCTTGCGGGCCTTGTAGGGGCCAGCCTTGAATTCGCCACTGGGAGTGGATCCCCGCCTTCCAGAACTGATGTTTGTTTCAAGGACCAGGCGCTCTCCCTCCCAGGCACGGAGGCGCTGCTGTTCCAGGTTTATTTCTGCACGTTTGTCTACAAGGACCACCCGGAAAGAGCGTCTGGACGACGATACCTTGAAGCTTTTTTTCTTTTTTTCATGGGTCACGGTGGCGCCTGCCTCGGTAAGGGTCTCGAGGCTGATCAGGATGGTGCCATCGGTAAAGGAGCGCATTGTATCAGTCGAGAAGCTCTTGCTATTCAGGACGACGGTTCCCTTTTCATGATTGAGCCGCGGAGACCATCCAAGTTTTCGTGATGCTTCCGCAAGAGGCAGAAAGGTACGCTTGGAGTCCAAGGCAAAGGTTATGGCCTCGAGTGTAGGAGCGCCCCGGACAGGAGATAGAGGAGTGAAGATAAACAGCAGGGCCAGAAAAGGGGCGGTCTTCATTGGCGAGGAAAGGTGCTCGGCGGAGATTTACTGTGCTGACCGGGTCACACAAGTGGATTTCCTGAGGAGGGAGAATTTTGATGAGAGGTCAGGCTCCGATGCCGAAGAAACGTCCGATACCGGTGAGAATCATCTTGATCGCGATGGCAGTGAGAACCATGCCCATCAGTCGCTCGATGGCGATGAGGCCACGCCTTTTGATGAGGCGGGCCAGAGAAGACGAGAAGAGCATGACCACGGCGGTCATCGCCCAGGCGATGAGAACGGCTGCAAGCCAGTCAGGCCAGCGGGTAGGATCACTGCTCATGAGAAAGAGAACGGAGGCGAGGGCTGAGGGGCCGGCAAGGAGAGGGATTGCGAGAGGAACAAGAATAGGTTCGTCTGCATTTTCATCTATATCCACCGGGTAGGGTCCACGAGTTGGGGGGAAAACCATGCGCAGGGCGATAAGAAAGAGGATGACCCCTCCGGCGGTAGTCAGGATGGATTCCGAGATTCCGATCGCATCGAGAATATAGCGCCCGAGGAACAGAAAGATGATCAACGCGGCAAGGGCGAAGAGGAGTTCGCGGATAATAACCCTGCGGCGTCGTTCGGGCGCTATGGGGTTGAGCACCGAGAGGAAGAGCGGCACATTCCCGAAGGGGTCCATGACAAGGAAGAGAAGAAGAGCGGCGGAGAAGATCGTCATGTCGTGCAGGCGGAATTAAGTGAACGTGGCGTGACGGATGCGGAGTGGTAGACTTCCATCGGGAGCACAAGGATGAAATCCCATCCATGAAAAAGCTTCCCCTGAGGGCGGAGAAGGGAGCGGGACAGAAAAAGACTACTGAACCGGGATCTGAAGCGTTACGGCGTTATATTCTGGTCCCGAAACCGTGATGGTAATGGTGCTTTCCTCTACCACATTCAGGGGAAAGACAACGTTTCCTGACTCGTCCGATACGGTTACGGCATAGAGGCCGAAGTCGTCCTGGAGGGAAACGATGGAATGGGGCGCGTCCGATTCAATTACCAGGCTCAGGTTGCCTGCGGGCAACTTTTTCGGGCCCGCTACGCTGGGAGTCCGGGGAGCTGTCCCCCGGAGCCCAAGGGTGGGATCGCCCAGAAGGTTCACGCCGCAGGTTGAGAAATGAAGATCGGCGGATTTGAGAGCTTCGGGAGCGAGGTCAGCCTTGACCAGCATCATGGCAGCTCCTGCGCTGACTTTCTTGCCAAGTCCATGTTCCCAGAACCGTGTCATGGAGAGATTGGTGCCGCCATGTCTTCCGGCTCTGGAGGGTGCTACTATTGCGATGGCCCCGGCTTTTGGTTGCCGAATCATTGACTCCGCAATGGACGGGTCCTCCCCACGGTCAAATTCCCCGGTGAAACAGGAGGTCGTCGTGATGAAGGGGTAAGCGCCTTCGTTCCGGAGCTGCGCGACATGACTGAAGGTGATCACGGTGTCATCCTCGAGGAGCCACCCATGATGCAAGCCTCCACCATGCATGTGGATTTTTCCGCTCTCTCTGCCATTGATGAGGTTAATCCAGTTGGCGGAGTTGAAGGGTTTAGCGTTTTGCTGCCCGGATGAAAGATGGCGGACGAGGCCTCCTTTCAGGACCTTGGAGAGATGGGTGTCCCAGTCCGTCTGCAATGCATCCAAAGCAGAGGGAACAGAAGAGGTATAAGCCATGGAGGTCGCAAAATCCGATCCCGGGTATCCGGATTCGTAGGCGATGACCTTGTTGGTGTAGGCCCTGACATCTTCTGCAGTACGAACCGGGATCCTGCCCAGTCCCACGTCTCCATCGGGATAGTCGATGGATTCGCGATCGTCTTCCCACTCGCCATAAATTCCGTCGTTATCAGAGTCCCAGTCCTTTTTGCTGAGATAGTAGATGTCAGTGGGAACGGCGTCGTAGTCGCCGGATTTCGTGCGGTGCAGCGTATCCCGGTCCGGGACTCCCCCGGTGCCGTTTTCCCTGCTATCCCCTCCGAGGATGATCCAGCGGGTTCCAAGGTGATCAGTGTGATTCCGGATGCAGCGCCGAATCTTTTCCTGCAGATCGGGAGCCTCGTATCGTTCGGCAATCTGCTTGGTGCTGAGGATCCGGACTGGTTTTCCTATTTGTTTTTTCCACGCAGCAAAAGGCTTCCATGCCTCTGCAAGCTCTGGGGGGGTGATAAGAAGGACGGTGGCAGGAGACGGAGCAGTGAGCCCCGCCATGAATTCGTGCTCAGGGTGAGCCAGACCGATTCGGGTAGCACTCAGGGTGAGGCAGGCGAACAGCAGGACGGGCTTCATGGTGTCAGGATCTCAACTGGAAAGCGGGCTGGCGAGCGATTCCTGCGCCGAATCTTGCTTCAGGGAGCAGGTGGCGACATGCTTCGGGGGTGCTGAGTGTGGAGGAACAGATCGAGTTGGAGATCCGGGCCCGGGGAGAACTTGAGCGGTTGCGGCAGGAAGCTACAAGTGAGGAGGTTGATCCGCAGGCCGTGGCGGTGGATGTTGCCATCGGACGCCTCTCAAGGCTGGATTCCATGCAGATGGAAGAGGTGCGCAAGGATGCTGCCCGTCGCCGGAATCAGCGAATCCATGAGTTGCAGGAGACTTTGCGTAAGATGGATGAGGGTAATTACGGGATCTGCGAAGGTTGTGGCGGATGGATTGATTATGCTCGTCTGGAGCAGCGGCCTGAGGCTGTCCTGTGTGGGGAGTGTGCCCGTTAGGGCCCCGGGCTGCTTATAGCCGGGAAGCACCTTTGGCCTGACGGACCCGCGAGTCTTCGCGTTTGAGCCACGGTTCGATCAGGAAGGGTCCGAAGGGAACAAGGGCGGCAACGAAGATTTTCCCGCAGGTCCAGTGGCTCCAGCCGGCCGGTCTGCGGGCGAGTTGGATCAGCAGGCAAAGAAGGATGAAGAGCGCGCCATGAATGGTGCCGGGAAGATGAATGGCATCGTCGTTGCCCTGGATTCGCTTGAGAAATATGGAGCAGTAGAGAAGCACGAGAAAGGAAGTTCCCTCCAGCAGTCCCACGAAGCGTAACCTTCCGATTGCAGTCTTGAGCATGAGGCGCAGGGTGAGGGCTATTTGGAAACAGGAAGTCCCGCTTTCTGCCAGTCCAGCATTCCACCGTCGAGGTGGTAGATGCGCTTGAAGCCGAGTTTCTTCCAGATGGCGAGCGACTGAGAACTGCGTCCGCCACTGCGGCAGTGAACCAGGTAGGGCCGATCGCGTTTCAGCTTGGCAATCTTCCCGGAAAAGTCATCGCCGAGAAAGTCGATCAGCTGAGCTCCCTTGAGGTGTCCTTCCCTGAATTCACCGGGGGTCCGGATGTCGATGATGACGGGGCGCGTCCTGGCTTCCTTGGAGGAGAGGAGAAGGGCGGCTTTTTTTGCGTCGACATGGACGACGGGTCCGGGCTTGGAGAGTGCCTGTCCGGAGCTGGGCAGCGAGATTGCAAGACAGAGAAGAAGGAGGGGGGAGAGCACCCGTTGCATGCTGCGAAAAATACCGGTCCGCTGGTGGGATGCAAGCGCTCCGGTCAGGTCTCCACCGTGCAGTCCGCCGCCGACTGCGTCGGCTAGCGTGGGTCCCGACCGACAGTGAACCGCGGCGGGGATGCTGCCCAGACGGCTTCGACGGCACCGCCCGTCAGCAGTTCGACCTCGGGGCATCGAATGCAGCGTGTGCTCACTACTGGACGCCCGGAGGCGTGATCGACGCCGCCGTCCCATCCAGTCCGGCCGCCGCACCGCTGGCACCGGCACTCGAAGAGAAAGTCGAGCGTCTGAGGAGGGGCGGGCGAGCGATCGGCGGAGACCTCGGCCTGCAGCTCGACCCACCCGTTGCAGGCAAGTCCGAGCTCGACGGCGTGCACCGTCCAGACGACCCCGTCGAGCGTCAGTTGGCTGCCCGGGCCGAGGCGGTGCTTCTCGTCCGTTCCGAAGGGATACAGCGCCATGGTTGGGCCGCGCACCGTACGTCCGTCGGGCAGCCGGTAGTCGGCATCGAGGGCGTTTGCGGCGCCGACCTGCGCGCCACCGAGGTCGCCGACAGTCGTCTCCTCAATGCGCTCCGTCACCACCCGCGTGTAGAGGGCCTGCTGGCGCTCGTAGGGAGGGGCACCAACCGACTGTGCCAGAGCTTGCAGGCACCATGACAGTTCCTGCCTGTCTGTAGTGCATGAGCTCCCGAGGAGGCTCACGTCGACGCGTTCCCCGACCACGTCGAAGTCGATTTCCCGGATCGTGAGGCCTCGGTTGTCACGTAGACAGGTAAGCAGTTCGCCTAGCTGGTTGGTGCAGATCATCCCGGCACGAACTCCGGTCACTACCAAGTCCCACGCCGGACGAATCACGTCCGGCGGTTCTAGCTTCTCAGCAGCTTGGAGAAGATCTGGGAGAGGCTCTTTCAGGATTTTGGCACGGTTCAGGCTCAGGCTCCCGGGTGCGAGTCGCCAGCATACAGGCTACGGCTTGTTTTAAGAAATCGCTTTTTTGACCCCGGCTCTTCCGGGCGCCCTCCAGAAGGCTGAGGACAAGGCTGAGAAGGCCAGCTTGGAGGAGAGGCTGAGCCCTGTCACAACCTTCTGCCCCTCCGCTGGGAGGAAGCGTTCCGGCCCGGCTTAGCCCGGTGCCCGCCAGATCAGGCGCAGGGCATCGAGGCGGAGCCGGGACTGACCAAGAATCCGGATGAGCTCGTCGCGATGGTCAGTGAGATCCGCAATCTCAGCGGAAGAGATCTGACTATTACGACTGGAGAGTTCGCGGAGGCGTTCGATTTCAGTAGTGAGTGATTTTTCAGCAGCTTTTGCGGCCTCGTCAATCTGGGTGCGAGCCTGTCCTTCAGCAATGGACTCAGCTCTCTGGAGCATGCTGGGCAGGATGTCTTTGCGGAAGACACTCTGGGAGACCAGTTTGCGAGGATTGCCGGGTTCCAGGTTCGCGGCAGGTAATCCCTCGTCGTCGCTGTGATCCTTGCCTTTGTGATCGACCACGACACGATAGGGGGTGGGTGGCAGAAAGCGCTCAGCGTGCAAGCGGGAGGGGGCAAGGCACTCCATGACAAAGTGGCATTCCAGAAGCATGGTCTTCCCTCTGGCGGTTTTCCAATGGGCGAAACTGCAGTTGCCCTGCTCCCGGGTGAGAAGTACTTCGATGGCATCCCGGAAGAGGGGATGATCCGGAGTCATGAAGGCGATATCCTCCCGGGAGAGAGCCGAGTCGCGGTCAAAGGTGGCAGAGAGCCCGTCCTCGGGAAATTCAGCGAACGCCTCGCTCAGTCGTTCTCCCCTCTGGAAGACGTAACTTCTCAGGGAGAGATCCTCGATTTCCAGTCCCAGGTGGTCAAAGAGGCGGATGACGAACTTTTCAAAGTCAGGATCCTGATCGGTATCTGAAATGTGCTGGATCAGCTTCTCAGCCTCATCCGCAGAAGGGGCTCCGAGTTCCAGAAGGCGATCATGTCCGCTGGCAAGCTCGTGTGATACGCTATCCCTCATGGTTCTGGTTCGAGAGATGAAGTCGTCGAAATCCTCCTCTTCCCGTGTTTGCCGGAGCGACCGGAACTCAGGCCCGAGGGCTACGGACAGGGTTGCTGCTCCTCTGAGGGAGTGCTCGAAGGCATCAAGACCCTCGGAATACCACCGGGCCAGAAGTTCTTCATCGCTTCCCTTGATTACGGGAACGTGAATGTTGATCACTTCCGTTTGTCCAATTCGGTCGAGTCGCCCGATGCGTTGTTCAAGAAGCTCTGGATCCTCCGGGAGGTCGAAGAGAACGAGATGGTGCGCGAACTGGAAATTCCGTCCTTCAGACCCGATTTCGGAACAAATAAGGACCCGTGCTCCCTCTGGTTCGGCGAACCATGCTGCATTGCGATCACGCTGAAGCAGGGTGAGTTCTTCATGGAAGAGAGCCACCTCGACCTGAATCCTGGCAAGGAGGAGAGAGCGGATGGACTCGGCCATTTCCATCGATTGGCAGATGAGGACTATTTTCTGACGTGGCATATCCCGGAGCAGTGCTGCCAGCCAGTCCACCCGGGTTCCCAGGGTGTTGTCGTCATCATCCGGAGCCGGTTCCAGGGTGATGAGATGGAGTTTGCGCTCGGGAAACCCACTGAGACGGTCTCTGGTATTGCGGAACATGACCCGCCCTGTTCCGAAACAGTCGATGAGATCCGCGATCAGTTCCTTCCGTTCGGTTTCATCATTTTCGGACAGCGATCTTGCCAGCGCTTCCGAGCGCTGTGAACGCTTCGCGATGAGTGAGAAATCCTCCTTGGTAGGCAGCTCTCCGTCCGTCAGTCGGCCGACAAGGTCAGCAAGTGGTTCGTATCCCTCTGCTTCACTCCTGAAGGAAGAGAGGTCGTCGTAGCGATCGGGATCCAGGAGTCGGAGTCGGGCAAAATGCCCGTCCGGTCCAAGCTGTTCAGGCGTGGCGGTGAGGAGGAGGACCGATTCCATGATGGAGGCAAGTGATTCCACAAGGGAGTAGGCTGGGCTGGGAGCATCAGGCCTCCACTCGAGGTGATGAGCCTCATCCACGATCAGGAGATCGAATCCGGCTGCCCTTGCCTGGTCTGCGCGGCCTGGGTAGCCAGCCAGGAATTCGGTAGCGCAGAGAATGAGCTGGCTGTCCAGGAACGGGTTTGCGTCATCGTCATTGCCCTGAATGGAAAGGCACCGTTCCTCATCGAAGAGGGCAAAGAGGAGATTGAATCGGCGGAGAAGCTCTACAAACCACTGGTGAATCAATGGTTCGGGCACGAGAATGAGAACCCGGTCCGCGCGGCCAGTTAGATGAAGACGATGGAGAATGAGGCAGGCCTCAATGGTTTTTCCCAGGCCTACTTCGTCAGCGAGGAGAAGACGGGGAGAAAGGCGTCCTACGGCCTCTGAGGCGATCGCGATCTGGTGCGGAATCAGGTCTATGCGGGCACCCGTGAACCCCCGGGAAAGGGCACTTCGAAATCGGCCGTTATGCCTGAGGGCCTGGACTCTCAGATCAAAGGAACGAAGATCGTCGCACTGTGCAGCGAGCAGGCGTTCTTCCGGTTTGATGAAGCTCAGGGAGTCAAAGAGGTGCTCCTCCGGAACCTCGGTTTCTCCTGCATGATAGACATAAAGGCCATCCCGGTCCTCGACGTGATCTACCGTGAATTCCGCCCCGGATTGATCCTTGATCCGGTCGCCTTTCTTGAAGTGGACACGGATCAGAGGAGCTGAGGAAAAAACATATTGCCGCACTTCCTCGGCTGCCGGGAAACATATTTCAACCCGATCTCCTTCTGCAGTGATCACGAGCCCGAGGCCTAGTTCCGGTTGGGAGGCGCTGGTCCATCGCTGACCGGGAAGGGGGGTGGGCACAGGCGGGAGATTGAGGGGCTATCGGGGCAAGGGCAAGAGATTGCACCTCATCTCCTGTCGAAGCTGATTTCTACTCGGAAAAAGGTGGTTTCCGTAGGGGGATTGCCGGTGACGGTGAGTGTCTCACGCTGTCCCGATCCGGGCAGGGAGAACAAGGGGGTCCAGTTACGGAGGTCATTGCTTTGGAAAACAGTGTAGACCCTGCCTTGAAGGGTCGGGAAGGAAAGAAGAGGCTCATCGGAATTTTCGAAAGCAGGGGTGATTGTGATTTGAAAGCGCGAATTGTGATCGAGAGGGTTGGTCTGAGTCAGCAGAAGTTCGGTCAGATTATCCTGATTATCCCCGTCGGCGTCTTCGCGGCCATCCGGTGTTCCGTCCCCATCACTGTCGCTCATCTGGGGATTGCTTCCCATTTCCTCTTCAAGAAGGTCATGGATTCCGTCGAGGTCGGTATCCTGGAGGGCGACAATGGTAATCTCATCGACTGCAATTCCTGGGATTGGCGCAGGGCTGAAGGCTTGGCCCTGGTTAAGAGCTCCGGGGGATGGTGGGCTCGAAAAACGGGTCCAGGAGAGATCGCCATTGAGACCAAGGCTGCCCGTGGTGGCTGCCGGAACAGGGTTGCTCTGGGAGACGCCGATATCCCTGGAAGTCATCCTGATGGCTGGCCCGTCGCTGGCGGTAATCGTTCCCTCGTAGGAGAGAAACTCGAGAACTGTGCCGGAGGCCGCAATGGCAATGCCATCGGGACCGTTCTGGATCCGGGGGATGAGCTTGGAGAAAAGCCGGTGACCGGAAGGAAGAGTCTGGTCCAATGAAAAGGATGCGAGGGAGTGTTGTCCATAGACACCGCCTCCATTACCGTTATAGAGATAGATTTCAATTTCCGGGATGGATCCTTGAAATCCCGGGGCTACCAGGATCTCCAGGAACTCGTTGAGATCAGGGCCGTCGTTGTCGTAGTGGATTTCATTGATCCGGACATACTGCTCCATGAAAGAAGGAGGATTTCCGGGAGTTGCAGTGAATCTGAGTTCGAAGCTATCACCAGGTGCGATGGAGAGGCCTGCGAGATTTGCCCTGAGAGGAGTAGAGCGACCGCCCTCCACCGGGCCATTGTCTCCCGCAGAAGAATCCGCGGTGAAGGACAGGGAAGGAAGTGGTACCGGATTGTCACCAATGAAGGCTTCGGCGGAAAGGGTGTCCGATCTTCCCTCTTCAAAGGCTCGCCACTGCTCTACCTTGCAGGAGATCTCGAGAGCTGAAATGGTGAGACCGGTGTCGTTCCGGAAGACGGTTGAGGCAGTGACGGGATCGGTGTTGAGAAGGAATCCGAGGGAGCCGTCATCTCCGTAGGAATAAAGTCCTGCCAGGCCGGAACCTCCGTTATTGGAGCCGCGCCAGGGACCGGGAGAAATTGTCCAGCGGGGAGGTGCGGAAAGACCATCGAAACGATTGAAATCCTCCTGAATGGCGGCCCCTGGCTGGTTGATTTCGTAGAGTGAGATGGAGCTGTCATTTACGAGGAGACGAGTCGTGTCAGAAGAAAGCCCAGGGGAACTTGCAGTAAAGATGACTTCCCTGGTCCCGTCGACCAGGTCATCGACAACAGATATGACACTAACCGTTTTAACAGTCTCCCCATTCCCGAAGGTCACGATTTCCTGCTCTGATAAAGCCTCCCCGGGGGCCGAGGAGGAGAGGGAGACCTCGACGGATTCTCCCGGTCCGGGAGCGGAAGGAAGTTCGATGGTGAGGGTGGCAGTTCCGGGAGGGTCGGACTCAGAGATCTCGGATGGAGAGACCTCAAGGACCAGGGAGTCCTGGGATGAAAGCTTGAAGTCAGCGAATACCGCGAGGTGATCCGAGGCGTTCATGCTTGTTCGTTCGGGTAGTGGTTGGCCGGACTTGGGTAAGCCTCCACGATTGCTGATATCAAGGACACTGTTGTAGATCTCTCCCGCGTGAGGCCGGCTTGTCAGGGAGGAGGTAGCAAGAATGAAATCAAGCTGGCTACCGCCCTGAGTGCTTGAGGACCCGTTGAGTTGCCTGGTATCGATGGCGGACATGGACCAGGGCTGGAAGTAGGAGGCCGGATCGATGTGATAGCTGACGGGAAAGGAAACGTCTTCACCAAGGTCGAAGCTTCGTGGCAGGCCGTTAGGAATAACTTCATAGACGAGGTCCCTTCCGATCAGGTTGAAGTCCCCGAGGACGATAAGGTTATCTCCCGAGGTGAAAGATTGTTCCGTGAGGTAATCGGTGGCACGTTTTAACTCAATGGCTCTGCGAAAGGGATCGTCCTGATCGAGACAGCATTTCAAGTGCAGGGTCAGGATGGTGGGATCAGCGGCGGTTCCGGGAACATCGACGAGGATAGCGGGGATCTGTCGAACCATGTCCCGTGCTCCTGCAGGAGACCTGATATTAGTCGCCGAGGTGAGCGGGTAGCGGCTGATAAATCCTGCGCGTAGCCCGGAGTCGAGGACTCCCTCGATCGTGGCGGCGTGGAGATGAGCATATCCAAGTGCAGTGGCGAGGTCCTCAAACGAGCTGGGAGATCCTTCAAAGTCGGTCCGGTTGAGTTCCTGGAGAGCGATGACATCGGCATCGATTCTCCTGAGGATGGCGGCAGTGGCCTCGAATCCAGTGCTTCCGGGAGCGCCCAGTCCGAATTCCACGTTCAAGGTGGCCACACGGAGGGGCGTGGCTGGCAGGTGGGGAACAGACAGGAGCAGGATTGTCGCCGTCAGGGCAGAGGCCTGCCGGAGGCAACTCGGGAAGAAAGGGGGCATCAGTAGTTACTCTCCATATAACCGCTGCAAGCCGGGATGTCGAACCACCTCGGAAGGCGCTAACCCGCCAGAATCTGGGACAGGACGTAGGGAAGGATGCCTCCGGCCCGGTAGTAGTCAATTTCGACAGGGGTATCGAGTCGGACGACGAGGGGAAAGATTTCTTCAGATCCGTCCGCTTTTTGCATCACAAGGCTCACCTCGTCCCGTGGTTGAGTTTCGTTGCTCAACCCCACGATGCTGAAGGTCGCATCATGATGGGCGCTTGCAGCGTCATAATCCGTGGCGTTCCTGAAATTGAGAGGAAGAACCCCCATGCCGATCAGGTTGGATCGATGAATCCGCTCAAAGGACTTGGTAACCACCGCCTTGACCCCAAGAAGGCGGGTTCCCTTGGCTGCCCAGTCACGGGAGGATCCCATGCCGTAGTCTTCGCCGCCTATCACAATCAGGTTCGTGCCCTCCTCGCGGTAGGCCATGCAGGCATTGTAAATGTGGGTCGGGGTGCCGTTCTTGGTCGATTTTGGGTTTTCGAGAACGGGGACGTCCTGGTCTCCGAAGTAGGTGGTGTAACCACCTTCGGCCCCGGGAACCATGAGGTTCTTGATCCGGACATTGCCGAAGGTGCCGCGGGTCATGACGCGGTCATTTCCTCGACGTGACCCAAATGAGTTGAAGGAGGCCTTCTCGACTCCGTTTGCGAGGAGATACTGGCCAGCGGGCGAATCTTCCTTGATGGCTCCTGCAGGAGAGATGTGATCAGTCGTAACGGAGTCCCCGAAAATTCCGAGCGGGCGGGCATTGGTTATGTCGGCAAGATCTGTAATTGATCCATCAAAGCCCTCGAAGAACGGAGGCAATTGGACGTAGGTGGACTTTTCGTCCCACTCGTAAGTCGCCCCTGTTTTCCCAAGGATCTCCTCCCACTTGGGGTTTGCAGCATCTACATTGCCGTAAAGAGCCTGATAGACTTCCGGTTGCAGTGCGGAGTTGAGCAAAGAGGAAACCTCGGACTGGTCTGGCCAGATATCCCTGAGGAATACCGGATTTCCTTCCTGATCGGTGCCGAGTGGCTCCTGTGTGAGGTCCAGGTCCACCCTTCCCGCTATCGCATAAGCGACTACCAGCGGGGGAGACATCAGGAAGTTCGATTTGATCGACCCGTGGATACGCGCCTCGAAATTCCGGTTGCCGGAGAGCACCGAAGCACATACGAGGTCGCCCTCCTTGATTGCGGCATCGATAGTCGGGTGAAGGGGGCCGGCATTGCCGATGCAGGTGGTGCAGCCATAACCCACGGTATCGAATCCCAGTTCGTCCAGTTCCTCCTGCAAGCCCGTCGCCTTGAGGTATTCCGTCACCACCCGGGAACCGGGTCCCAGCGAGGCCTTTACATAGGGAGCAACCTTAAGTCCCGCCGCATTCGCGCTCCTCGCCACCAGTCCTGCGGCAAGCATCACGCTGGGATTCGAGGTATTGGTGCAGGATGTGATTGCAGCAATCAGGACTGATCCATGAGCGATTTCTGTCCGGGTGTCTGTCGCGGTTATGGTTTCTCCCTCAATAAGAGGATTGTCAAACTCTCCGGCAGGAGAGTCCAGATGGATCGCGACACGGCGATCACGTGCGCCGGACTCATACCCGAAGCCGCCCTCTGCAACGGGGGCTTCGAAAAGCGCATTGAACTTTTCTCCCAGGGCAGGGACATCAATACGGTCCTGAGGGCGCTTGGGACCTGAGACGGCTGGCACCACGGAAGCAAGATCCAGCTCCAGTTCATCAGTATAGTCGATGTCTCCCCTGTCGGGGATACCGAAGAGTTCCTGGGCCTTGAAATAGTTTTCCACAGTCTGGCACTGCTCTTCCGGGCGACCGGTGCCGCGGAGGTAATTGATCGTTTCCTCGTCTACGGGGAAGAACCCCATCGTCGCTCCATACTCCGGAGCCATATTTGCGATGGTGGCCCGGTCGGGCAGGCTCAGGGCTTTTGTTCCGGGCCCATAGAATTCGACAAACTTTCCGACCACTCCATGCTCGCGCAGCATTTCGGTGACCCGAAGGGTCAGGTCGGTGGCCGTGACTCCTTCAGCCAGTTCGCCGTGGAGGCAGACGCCCACTACCTCCGGAACCAGGAAGGTTACCGGCTGCCCGAGCATCCCAGCCTCAGCCTCGATGCCTCCGACGCCCCAGCCAACGACCCCTACTCCATTAATCATGGTTGTGTGGGAGTCCGTGCCTACGAGGGTATCTGGATAATAAACGCCTTCTTTGGCGAGCACTCCCTTTGCGAGGTATTCCAGGTTGACCTGATGCACGATCCCGATTCCCGGGGGAACGACCGAGAAAGTCTCGAAAGCCTGTTGTCCCCATTTGCAGAACTCGTAGCGTTCCCGGTTTCGAATGAACTCGATCTCCATGTTGCGGTCCAGGGCCGCCTGGGATCCGGCAAAGTCCACTTGGACGGAGTGATCTACCACAAGATCCACCGGGACCAGCGGTTCGACTACGGAGGGGTCGGCCCCCTGTGCGACCGCCGCATCCCGCATTGCGGCAACATCGACGAGGAGAGGGACCCCGGTGAAATCCTGCAGGACGATGCGGGCTACCGTGAAGGGAATCTCATAAGAGCCGGGATTCCTGGCGTTCCATCCCGCAAGATTCTGCACATCTTCTTCGGTTACTTTTTTCCCGTCAACGTTGCGCAGGACGGATTCGAGGACGATCCGGATGGAGACCGGGAGGCGTGAGAGATCGGGGAACCCCTGCCCGGCAAGGGCGGGAAGAGAGTAGAATTGCCCCTCGGTGCCCGAGCCGGTTGAAAAAGTGCGGAGGGTGTCCATGGAGGATGTCAGATGAAATAACGGCAGGTCCGGTGTTGGAACGGTCAGAGGGTTGTTGAATGATGAGTGCCAACCGCACCTCACCAGCTTCCTTGCCTTGGGAGCGGAGAGGGTAGGAATTTCGGGGAGAATTGTCAAAGGGCGAAAGGCGAACCAACCGGGATGTTCGAGATGTCATTTCTGTTTCCGCAATATTGACCGTGAAAATTCAGGACTTCGGGAAGGGGGAAGCTCTGTCCGGGTGTCGTTGACATTGCCGGGAACGAGTCGGGCTGCTCTTCTTACCGGGTGCTTGGTGACCTTCTGATGTTTGCGGGTGTGATTGCACTCGGACAATTCAGTCCGGGTCCTGACATGCTTCTGCTTACGAGGACCGCCCTCGCGCAGGGGAGGTCAGCGGGATGGTGGATGACGGCAGGAATTGCCACGGGCTTGTGCGTGCATGCAACCGTGGCTGTGTTCGGAATGGCCTATCTGATGGCTCACGGGGGGTGGCTCACGGAGGCGCTCCGCTGGGCGGCGGCTCTCTACCTTGCCTATCTGGGTTGTCGCTTGCTTCCTGCCGTCCTGCTCGTAATTCACCGGGGGAGAGAGTATGAAGGAGGAGGGAGCGGGAAGGGCCAGTCCGCTTACGTGCGGGGGCTTCTCTGTAATCTTCTCAATCCGAAAGTGGTGATCATCTTTGCGGCAGTAGTGACTGATTTTGTCACCGGTGAGCGGCCTGCCTGGTGGTCTCCGGTCCTGTGGGCCATCATCGTGGGCCAGGGGTTCCTTCTCTGGTTTCTTTACGTGTGGCTCCTTCAGTTTCCTCCATTCCGGAAGGGGTATCAACGGCTAGGCCCGTGGTTCGACTCCGCCTTTGGAGCTGGGCTCCTTGCTCTTGCGGTCTTCCTCGTGATCAACCGTTCTCTGGTCTAAGCCCCCGGTTTCCACCAGTTCAGGAAAGGGCAGAGGGTGTTGCTACCTGTAGAGGGGAGGCTTGTGCTTTGTGAAATAGCCATCCCCAAGATAGAATGAATGGGGGTAGTCGGGAAGAGGGCCGGCATCAGGAGGTCGGGGAATATTGCGGCCAATGGTTGCGTCTTCCGGCTGGGTGGTGCCGATGTGAATCGGGGTGCCTAACTGGACGAGTTCGTAGAACTTGGGAGACACGTTCTCGTGCATGCGCAGGCAACCGTGGGTGCAGGGGTAGGGTTTCATCCACCCGGTATGGAATCCGTAGTGAGCCTTGAACTCGCACCAGTAGGGCATGGGAGTGCCCTTGAATTTCCATCCGGCGGGCTTCTTCGCAAGCCAGGTCTGGATCGCGGTGTTGCCGTTATAGGCGTAACCGTGGCTGTTGGCACGATGCTTGTGGTCCTTCTTGAAGATACGGAAGCTGCCCAGGGGGGTGGGCTTACTTGAGGTTCCCACCGCTACCGGCATGATGAGGAGAGGACGATTTCCCTCCATGACGTAAGCCGCCTGATTCTGGATCGATACCTTGACCCTGACCTTTGAAGGGTCCGAGGGCTTGGAGGCTGGGAGATCGTAGGCAGCATAGCGGGCAGACCCTCCACCCCCCCCCGGGGAGGTCGAACATGAGATGAGGCCGAGGCTGGCACCCGCGACCAGGAGCATAAGTAGTTTTTGCATGAGGAAAATGGAGGGAATATCCGGTTCTGGATGCCCATTAGAAACCTGCTGTCCTGAAATTCAAGCACCAGCGCCCGGGAAGGGAAGTGACTGCTTTTTCCAGCGCGCTGGGTCAATGGTGGTGGAGATGGGAGGAATTCCGGGGGTCGAGAAATTCCCACGATTCAACCAGACCATTCTGGAAGGTGACGCTGGCAGACCGGGAAGGGAGATATCCGATGGAAGGAGAGAACCCGAATCCGTGATAGCGGGATCCATGCCGGCCGGATCCGTATCCATGATACGTGTGGAAGGAGTGATGGAAATGGGGTTGCAGGCGGGTGTAGTCCCAGCGCTCGAAGGAGGCATTATTTCGGAAGCCCCTGATTTTCCGACTGGGAGTTCCAAGGGCGAGATAGACAGCAGGTTGGGACATCCCCTTTGTTATCGTCCCGCGGCTCGCCATTTCCCGGTGTTTGTCAGGAAGTGAATGATAGAGGGAGGCGTTGCGCTCGATACGCCACTGTGGGGTTGCGACTATGCAACTCAGGGTGGCGAGAGAGACGGCTGCAAGAGTGAGAGAGATCAGGATCCGGGAAGGAGAAGGCATCAATCTGGAAGAGGTTCCGCTGGAGACCCTATCGCTGATTTCCTGTCTTGCAGCTGTTTTTCATTCCCTAAAGTGCCTTGCCATCCGCGTGGCGCTGGTGGCACATTGGCACCCCATGGTAAATCGTGATGTAATTCCTTCTGCGGACCTTGCCGATTGCCTCGCCAGATGTCCGGCCTGGGAGTTGGAGGGCAGGGAGATCACCAGGACTTTTGAGTTCACCTCTTTTCCCGGAGCCATTGATTTCGTCAATGCGGTTGCCGGAGTTGCGGAGGATGCCGGGCATCATCCCGATATTGATATCCGCTATGCGAGGATCACCCTGCGATTGACGACTCACTCCAAGGGCGCCTTGACCGGGGCAGACTTCGAGGTAGCGGAGCGAATCGACAACCTGGGGGTTGAACCTGTCGGCTAGCGTGGCAGGAGAATCTCCTCGGTGTCCAGGCCGGTGAGCCTTTTGATGCCCTTTACCAGGTGCCACATCACGAACATGAGTATCACCAGGATGGGAACGCCGATCGCGATGAAGCCCCAGAAGGTGAGCTTGCCCACTCCATTGTTATACTGGCGGCGGGCATCCACTCCGTCGAAGTCAATGCCGCCGAGGAAGTGCTGTGCCAGGAAGAAATTGGCAACGGTACTGACCAGGAACGAGGCAGAAAAAAGAATAGTGCAGGTGAAGAGGAGTCGCTTATAGCCTTCCCCGGCATCCCGTTCCTGCACCGTCCGTTCGATTTTTCCGATATCGAAGATCTGGGGACTGTAGAGGAAGGTGTTGAGTAGCGGGTTTTTGGTCCAGTGTGAGGCAAAGATGGCGAGTCCGAGAATGAGGGGAATAGAGCCCTCCTTGATCCCGAAGAGGGTAGGGGCATTGTCCCGCACGCCTCCGCCTGGCTGCCAGAGATAGAGAGTCAGGCCCCCGGTCAGCAGGACGGATGCGAGTCCCACCACCGAGAAAAAGTTAAGCCTGCGGTGCCGGAAGAAGAACCAGAGGCCATAGCAGAGGGGAAGTGCCAGTGCAATGATCAGAGCCTTGACCGGGCCGAGGTGCCACGGGCGGGGTTCCTTGGCGTCGATTCCCTCTGCCTGCAGTTTTTCCAGGATGGCCGGGTCATCGCTCATCATCGTCAGGGCCATGATGGGCACCAGAACGTTGACGAGGATGTTCGTCAGCGGGTTCTCCTGGGGAGGCTTGGAGGCTGCGTCGGGCATGAGGGCGGAGAGGCCGGGTGGGCGGAAGCCAAAGGGCCTGACTTACGACCTTCGACCTCGGCGTCCCCGGCCTTCGGTCAGGACTGATGGATGCTTTTTCCGGTAGAGAGCAGGTCGTCGCAGGCGCGCTTGAGGCGATCGCAGAGGCTCTGCTCGGCTTTCTTGAGGTAGGAGCGGGGATCGTAGACCTTCTTGTTGCCTACCTCTTCCTCGATCTTGAGTACGCCTTCGATGTTTTCGCAGATGTGGGTCACCACGGGCCGGGTGAAGGCATACTGGGTATCGGTGTCGATGTTCATCTTGATCACACCATAGTCGAGGGTCTCCCGGAGTTCCTCGAGGGTGGATCCGCTCCCGCCGTGAAAGACCAGGTCCATTTCCGCGCCCTCTCCGTGCTTGTCCATCACGGCTTTCTGCCCGTCCCGTAGAATGGTGGGCTTGAGTTTGACCGCCCCGGGCTTGTAGGCGCCGTGCACGTTGCCGAAGGTGGCCGCGAACATGAAGCGTCCGAGGGGATTCAGCGTCTCGTAGACCGTCATCATGTCCTCCGGGGTGGTGTAGAGCTTTTCGGCGGGCAGGCCAGAGGTGTCGTGGCCGTCTTCCTCACCGCCGACCACGCCGGCCTCGACCTCGAGGATGATGTCGAGTTCCACGCATTCTTTCATGATCTCGACCGAAAGGGCCATGTTTTCATCGAGGGGCAGTTCGGAAGCATCGAGCATGTGGGACTGGAAGAGAGGTCCCTGTCCGTTTTCCTTGCGGCGTCTGGATTCCTCAAGGAGGGGGCGAAGGAAACTATCCACCTTGCCGGGGTGGCAGTGGTCGGTGTGCAGGGCGACCAGGACGTCGTATTTCTCGGCGAGCCGGTGGACGGCCTCGGCCAGCACGATTGAGCCAAAGGCCGCGTCATTAACTGCGAGACCAGAGGCAAATTGCCCCCCCCCGGACGAGAGTTGGATGATCCCGTCTGAATTCGCCTCGGAAAAAGCCTTCAGGGCCCCATTGGCGGTGGTCAGGGAGGTGATGTTGATTGCGGGATAGGCATATCCACCCTTCTGGGCGGCATCCAGCATCTGACGGTATTGCTCAGGAGTCGCAACAGGCATGACACGTGCCCCTTACCGGGCCCGGGGTCCTGATGCAAGGCTGGAGAGCTTTGATTCATCCTGATATTTTAGGCTTGAGCGTAAGAAGGCTCCGGCGTATCCCCTCCGCCCCGGCTTTTAGGGTAGGTACCGAAGCGGTCAAACGGGGCAGACTGTAAATCTGCTGGCTCACGCCTTCGAAGGTTCGAATCCTTCCCTGCCCACCACTTCTTAGTCAATTCCGGGTGTCCTGAAGTCTCAGTCTCCCGGGCCGGAGTAGGTCGCGAGTGCGTAGGCCATGAAGGCGAGCCAGAGGGAGCAAAGCGCAAGGGCAGAGGACGCCAGCCACTGCCATGGTCCGAATGGGGAAGAGCGGGTGGCAGCAAGAAACACGATGGAGGAGATAAGACACAGGATGATGGCGATCAGCTGGGTCAGGTGATAGGGGGCCTGGGTCCAGCCGTAGCGTTCCGAGAGGAGAATGGCGGGAATACAGGCCAGGGAGTAAATCGCGGTGATGA
>PAQU01000057.1 GCA_002709395.1 Roseibacillus sp.
GGTAGGTGCCCTGAGCGGCCTCTACCCAGCCATCCGGGCCTCCCGGATGAAACCGACGGTGGCCTTTCGACACCAGTAACCCTCCGACTGGAACCGATCATTGCGCCCATCACCAATCGCTGGTTTCCTCACCTTGTCTCCGCCCTCTCCCATACCTCGTCATGAAACATCTTCTCCCCATCCTCTGCGCTATTGCAGCACTCTCTTCCTTCGCCCGGGCCACGAACCATCCCAATGTAATTGTCATCCTGGTCGATGACATGGGCTGGATGGACCTCTCCTGCCAGGGCAGTGACTATTACCGGACTCCCTCGATCGACCGTCTGGCCACCGAGGGAATGCGCTTCACCAATGGCTACGCAGCCTGCGCCGTCTGTTCTCCCACTCGCGCCGCCCTGCAGACCGGGCGGTACCCTCATCGAATCGGAGTCACCGACTGGATTCGGTCCCGTTTCCAGAGGGGCCGCATCGGCACCCCGGCCAAAAATCCAACGGAATACGTTGGTGGAAAGAACCGCAAATTCCTCTGCCCGCCAAACCCCTACTGGATGGAACACGAGGAAATTTCAATCGCAGAAGTCCTCAAGGGCCAGGGCTACCAGAGCGGTTACATCGGCAAATGGCACCTTGGTGACCCGGCATGGTTCCCCCCCGGCCAGGGCTATGACGAGAACAAGGGAGGCTGTGACTACGGGCAGCCCCCCAGCTACTTTGATCCCTACAATCAGCCCAAGGGCCGGCACGAGACCCTCCGCCAGGGAATCCACAATCTGCCGGGCCGTAAAAAAGGAGAATACCTTACCCATCGCGAGGCAGATGAAGCCGAGGCCCTCATCCGCGGTTGGCACGAGAAAAAGAAACCCTTCTTCCTGATGGTCGGCCATTACGCGGTCCATACCCCCATTCAGGCCCTTGCGGAGGTTGCCGCCAAATACCAGCGCGAGAAGAAACCGAACAACGCGAAGTATGCCGCCATGGTCGAATCCATCGACGATTCAACCCGACAGATCCTGGCGACGCTTAAGGAACTCGAGATCGACAGGAACACCCTCATCATCTTCACCAGCGATAATGGAGGCCTCGACCGCAATGGCTCTCCCACCGAGAACGCTCCCCTCCGCAGTGGCAAGGGCTACGGCTATGAGGGAGGAATCCGGGTTCCCTTCCTTGTTCGCTGGCCCGGGGTGATCCCTGCCGGGAGGGTCAGCGATGAGCCGGTCTGCTCAATTGATATCCTGCCAACGGTGGTGGAAGCGGCCGGTACCAAGGCCCCATCGGACCGGGCCATCGATGGGCTTTCCCTGATGCCCCACCTCAAGTCGGGAGGAACAGCCAAGCTCCTGCGGAACGACCTACTCTGGCACTTCCCGCACTACCGCCACGCCCCGGGCCCCTACAGCATCATCCGCCAGGGCAACCACAAGCTCATCAAGTTCTGGGGCGGCCCCTTTGAACTCTACGACTTGAAGGAAGACCTCGGGGAAGCCAGGAACCTCGCCGCCACCATGCCCAAGAGAGTGAGCGAGCTCGACACTCTCCTCCTCAAACGCCTCAAGGAAACCGGGGCCAGGCTTCCGCGGGAAAACCCGGACTACGCCGGGAAGTAGAGCCCAGGTCCCAGCGCTTTCATTTCAAGGCCCTGGCCAGCCAGGCCCTCAACTCGCTGCGCGCCGCCGAGGGCCGCAGGAGCCAGGCGTCGCTGTGGTTGCGAAAGCCGGTGCCGCGAAAGGTAAAATTACCCTTAACCCCGGTCCCGGCCAGATACTGGGCGGTCTCCTTGAACTGGGCTCCCTCCGAGCAAACGAACTGGGGACGGGACCCCAATCGGCGCAGGCGCCCGAGGGCCGCGGCCCGGTCCGAACCCGGATATCCCCATTTGCGGACCCCATCATAATGACTGTAGGGAACGAACGCCCGCCAGAGACCGGCAATCCGATCATCGTGCAAACCGATGAAATTGCATGCGATCGCACCCCGCGAAAAACCACAAAGGACCAAGCGCTCCCGGTCACCCCCGAATCTGGCACAGATGTCCTCCACCGCTTTTAGACCGTAGTTTACCGTCGGCAGGGGGTCATGATCGGGCTTGCTCCCCCACCACCGTCTGACGTTGCTCGTTCCTTTCCCATCCAAATACGGCAGGCACAACCAGAGATAGCCCTCACCCCCCGAGATCCCATACCCCATCCGGCTGCCCTCAACCCGGCCACTGCTGACATCCCGGTTACGGTTGCGGTAGGGGCCGTTACCAGCATACTCGACGAGGACCGGATAGGTGCGATCCGGGCGCCAGTCCCCTGGAAGATAGAGGACGTGATAAACCCCGGTCGCTTCATATTGGGGCAGAACCATCTTCACCCGCTTGCCCGGACCGGGCTTCCCTTCACTCAGGGCCGGGATGACGAGGTCGGTTTTCACCGTTGAAATGTCCGGTAACTGCGCCCAAGCCTGACTTGCAAGGCCCAGCCCGACAATGAGAGTTTTCCAAGGCACGACCCAACCTACGAGGCAGCTGGGCAAAGATCCAGCACTCCAGCCTCCTCAATCAGCTCGATCTCCTGTTCTATAGGCGCCCTCCATGCGGGACTTCCTTCCACCCAACCGCCCCCTGCTCGCACTTGCTCCCATGCAGGATGTGACCGACCTGCCCTTCATGCGGGTCATGGAGCGCTTCGGGGGACCGGACGTCTACGTCACTGAGTATTTCCGCGTCTACGAAACCTCCCGCCTCAAGCCCTACATCCTGCGCAGCATCGATGAAAATCCGACCGGAAAACCCATCTTCGCCCAGATGATCGGGCAGGACATTCCCTCGTTACTACGGAGCGCCCGGGAACTGGAGGAGCACCCGGTGGCTGGAATTGATCTCAACCTGGGATGCCCCGCACCCGTGGTCTGCCGCAAGGACGCCGGGGGCGGGCTCCTGCGCAAACCTGCCAAGGTGGACCGTATTCTCGGGGAGTTACGCCAGGCGATCAGAGGACGCTTCACGGTCAAGACCCGGGTGGGCTACGACACGCCCGATGAATTTGACGCCCTGCTGCAAGTGTTCAACCGTCATCAGATCGATGCCCTCGCCATTCACGGCCGGACAGTCAAAGAGCGCTACCAGTCCCCCGTTCATCCCGACTGCATCCTCCAGGCGGTGAGAAGCCTTTCCTGCCCGGTCATTGCCAACGGGAACGTGGTGGACGTGGACACCGCCCGGGCATTGGAGGCTCAAACAGGAGCTGCAGGGCTCATGATGGGCCGCGGGGCCATCCGCAACCCCTGGCTATTTGACCAGTTGCGGTCCGCCTTCGGGGGCGGGACGAGCCCCCGCCCCACCGGAAAGGACCTTCTCGCCTACATTGAACAACTCTGGGAAGAGACCGCCCGCGAACAGACCAAAGCCTACCGGGGTGACAGACAGGTCCAGAAGATGAAGCGCTATCTTGCCTACATCACCCAGGGGCTCGACCCGGGATTCGACCATGAAATCCTGCGTGCCAGCGAGGAAGACGAGTTCTTCCGGATCTGCCGCCGTTACCTCTCCCACGACCACCCCCTCCCCGGGTTGCCCCAGGAAACCTCCCGTCGCTTCTGTGGCTTCTCAGACTTACTCTCCGATATCAGCTCCCGGGCCACGTCCCTCAATCTGCCCTCCCCATCATGACCATGTCCTCCTTTCGATTTCTCCTTCTGCTCCTGCTCCCTGTCACCGTCCACGCCGCTCCCAAGGTCGAGAATGTCCTCTTTATCATCTCTGATGATCTCAAAGCCAGTGTCCTTGGATGCTACGGAGACAAGGTCTGCAAGACCCCCAATATCGACAAGCTGGCAGCCCGCGCGATGGTCTTCGACCGGGCCTACTGCCAGGGATTGGCCTGTGCCCCGTCCCGCACCTCCTTCATGCACAGCCGCTATCATGGGGCCAAGGGGCGGGTGAACCTTGGCCAGCACTTCAAGGCCAACGGCTTCTACAGCGCCCGGGTGGGCAAGATCTACCACATGCGGGTACCCGGGGACATCATTGCTGGAACCGACGGGCTCGACATCCCCTCCACCTGGACCGAGAAGTTCAACTCCGCCGGCCAGGAGGCCCACACCCCGGGGGACTACGCCTGCCTGAACCTGAACATCTTCACCAAGGAGCTGGAGGGGCGCCAGTCCACCCGCATGCCCCACCGGATGTTCGTTTCCGTGAGTTACGAGGGTGATGGATCAGACCAGCCCGACCACAAGACCGCCAGCAAGACCATCGAGCTTCTCAGGAAGCACAAGGACAAGCGCTTCCTGCTAGCCGCCGGGTTGGTTCGCCCCCACTACCCAATGGTCCAGCCAAAGCAATACTTCGACCCCTACCCGTGGCAGAAGATGGCCCTTCCGAGGTCCGTCCCCAACGACCTGGAAGATATGCCCAGGCTCGCCATCACCCGCAGCCGCTCCGAACTGAACGGGATTGCTGAATTTCCTGACAACCAGAAGCGGATGTGGTCCGCCTATTACGCCTCGGTCACCTTCATGGACGAGCAGGTCGGGCGCATCCTCGACGAACTCGACCGCCTCGGCCTGCGCGAGAAGACCGCCATCGTCTTCACCAGCGACCACGGCTACCACCTCGGGGAGCACACCTTCTGGCAGAAGAGCAACCTCCATGAGGAAGTAACCCGGGTGCCCCTGGTCATTTCGATGCCGGGCCTCAAACCCGGCCGCAGCAGCTCCTTGGTCGAACTGGTCGACCTCTTTCCCACCCTCTCGGCCGCAGCGGGCCTGCAGGCTCCCGGAGACCTGCACGGCACCAGCCTTCTTCCCATCCTGAAGGATCCGGTCGCCAGGGTGAAGGAAAGCGCCCTCTCCATCCACAGCAGCGGCACCTCGATGCGAACCGCAAGCTGGACCTACACCCGCTACAAGGATGGCAGCGAGGAGCTCTACGACATGAAGAACGATCCCGGGCAGTTCACCAACCGAGCCAACGATGTGAAGGCCGCCGTGACCCTCGCGGAACAGCGGAAGGCCTTCGAGAAACGGTTGAAGGCGGCGGGGATCAAGGCCGCCCGGCTGCGCTAGGACCAGACTGACAGGAAGGGGGAAATCACTCCTCTTCCTTCGCGGCGAACGCCCTCACCCTCTTCTGGCTTTCCGCATCGAGATCCGAGATCGGGTAGCGGTAGAGGAAGCCCGTGGACATCTTGAGAACAGCCTTGTCCCCCTTCACTCCAACCAGGGTAGCATTTATCTTCTTCCCCGCTTTGCTGGTCAACCCCGCGAAGGGAGCCTCCTCCACGCCCGCCCCCGGCCAGGGTTGCTTGAGGAGCTCGGTGGGATCCTCCCCATCCCATGCATCAGCCTGGGCGGAGAGAATGTCCTTCCTGGAGCCGTCGAGGACCTTGCCGTCGCTGGCACGCATACCCATGGTTCTGCAGCTGCCGTCGATGGCCAGCACGATCACCTTCTGGTCCCAGGTGTTCGGGTCCCACTCGCTCGTGCCCCGCTTGTAGCCATCAAGGATCAGGGGACGTGATCCCGTGTCAAGGTTGGTCTGGTCGGTGATGTATGCCCAGTGGACGTCACCTTTCTGGAGAACCTCGTCCGCTTGCACCCGTCCAGCTTCCTTCACCTTGTCGTCAGGGGCAAATTTCGAAGCCACCGCGGAGTTCTTCACCCAGAAGATCTTTTCCGACTCGGTAACCCCCGCGAGAAACATCTGTCGGAAGTAATCGTTCGAGTAAGTCTCTCCAGTTCCTCCCTCAATGACATAATCAGCGGTGTCGTCGTTGGGATACTGCCCATCAAAGTCAATGGCGAAGGCATCAAGAGACAGCTTGACCTGTTTTGCATTGTTGATGGCTTGGGCCAGAGACGCTCGTTTCAGCGACTTGAAAATCGATGCCGGGGCAATCCCGGCGAGCACCACGAGGATGGTCATTACGGCGAGAAGCTCCGTGAGCGTGAAGCCTTTCTGGTAGCGTGGTCCTTTGGTCTTCATAAGGATGACATGGCATCATAAGGGTGCCCCTGAAGCAAGCTCTTGAGGGCAGTAAACCTCCCGTAAGGTCCTGACGTCAGCCCCCCATGAAAAGTGGCGCGGGTTTGCACCCGCGCCACTTGAAGAATAGCTGTAGCCCGTCAACCCGGCTTATTTGACCTTCATCACACCCCGCATGAGGATGTGGTGGCCGGGGAAGGTGCAGACGAACTCATAGTTGCCTCCCTGCTTGGGAGCAGTGAACTCGATCACCTCGGTCTTGCCGAAGTCGATCAACTTGGAATGGGCGATGACTCCGTCGTGCTCGGGAATCCACTGGGCCTTGAAACCCGCTTCTCCCAGCTTGATGGCAGCCTCTCCCACCCCGTTGGCAGCTCCCGGCTTCACGATCACCAGGTTGTGCGGCACGTAGTCGGAGTTCTTGAAGTGGATCCGGATCTTCTTGCCGGCCTTCACCTCGAATTCCTTGATGTCGAACTTGAGCTGCTCGAGCAGGGTTCCGACCCGCACGTCGGTGGCCTCGTCCGTGTCCTTGAAGACCCCGGGAGGGTCGTTCTTGGTGACCTTGACCTCAGCCACGGCAGCTGAACCCTTGGTGGGATCAGCAGTATACCACAGGTGCTGGACAGTTCTGGCCGCTACCCGGGCGTGGGATACGGGAGAATTCAGGACCTTGCCCAGCAGTTCCCCGTCCCGCACGTTGTGCTGCTGGTGGACCCAGAGGGCCTCGAGAATGTGGTGGGCATGCTCCTTCTTGGCAGGATCCCACTTGCTGGCCCACTTCTTGCAGGCGGCAATCACATCCTTGGTGTTGCGCTCACTGAGCTCGATCCGGGTCCGGTAGCGTATCCCGTCCACCGGGTGCTCGAGGTTCTTCATCAGCTGGTCGAGGGAGGCTCCGTCAATCTTGACGTCCTCCTGCAGCGGCTTGCCCTTGTGGGTCACCCGGTAGATCCGTCCATGGGTGTGATCGCGGGAGGGGTCCCGGATGTTGTGCTGCATGTGCCCGATGATGACGTTGTGCCAGTCGGATACGTAGAGTGCACCGTCGGAACCGAATTCCACGTCCGAGGGGCGGAAGTTCTTGTCGGAACTCTTGATGAGATCCTGGCGGGGTTCACCCCACATGTGATCCTGATCGTTCTTGGGCTCGAGATCATACTGCTTCACCCCGAGGAAACCGATGGTGTTGGCAAGGATGTAGTCGCCCTGCCATTCATCCGGGAAGTTCGCACTGGAGACCACCCCGGATCCCGCCACCGGCCGCACTTCCTTTTTCACGAGGCCATGCATCTTGAAGCCCTTGCCCTCGGGGCGAACCTGATAGGAACGGCCCCCGGTTCCATCATTGGCGTAGTGACGGCCCCAGTAGTCAAAGCAGACCCCGTGCGGGTTCGGGCTGTTGCCCGCATGTACGGTCACCGTATATTGCCGGGGATCAAAGCGGAACATGGCGGAAGCCCCACTGTGCAGGGGTGGACCCCAAGGGTGCTCATGAGCATTGTGGAAGAAGACCCCGCTCTGCCAGTAGAATGCCCCGTCGGGCCCCATCGCAAAGGCATTGGCTGCATGATGGGTGTCGGCTGAACCGATTCCCTGGAGAAAGCGAATCCGCACGTCCGCCACGTCGTCTCCGTCAGTATCCTTCAGGAACAGGATGTCCGGCTGGGAAGCCACCAGGACCCCGCCATTCCAGAATTCAAATCCCGTCGGGTTATGGACCTTGGCAAAGGTGATGCACTTGTCCGCCACTCCATCCCGGTTCTCGTCAGGGAAGATCAGGAGTCGGTCGTCCATCTTCTTGAGAGGCTCCCACTTGGGATAGGTCGGCCATGCGGCCGCCCAGAGACGCCCCTTGGTATCCACCGCCATCTGGACCGGGTTGATCAACTCGGGGAACATTTTCTCGTCAGCAAAGAGGTTGACCTCCATGTCCTTGGGCACGGTGAGCTTCGCCAGTCCTTCCTTTCCGGTGTTGTAGCCCGCGAGGTTTCCTTCCTTGCCCGCGTTCGAGCTCCTGCTCTTCCCGCCCACGTTGGACTTTACGGGAATGGGGGCCGGAACGTTGCTGTCATCGATCTCGTGCTTGTGATTGCCGACCGCGGCCCAGACCGCCATGTCCCGGTTGGCCACCATCACATCGATCATGGACAACTCGTGCCAGAGGACGTCCTTGTTGCTCTGACCATCCACGAACTTGAGTCCGGAGCGCCCGCCCCAGACGTCATTGCCATCCGTGGCCCGGTAGCGGTTGTGCCAGTGCCAGTTCTTGTCCAGAACCGCCTTACGCACCTTCTCGAGACTGGGCGAAGCAGGGATCTCCTTACCAAGGAGGCTCTTGGCAATCACCTCCGCAATCCGGCGGTTACCTTCCGGATTGAGGTGAATCCCATTGATTGTGAGGGGAACGTTGGAGGCCCGGAAGAGTTCTGCTGAAGTCGAGAACAGATCGACGAACTCGGCCTTCTTCGTTTCCGCCACTTCCCTCGTGGCCGCCGAGTACATTGCGAGACGGGCATTGTTGGCTTTGCCATCCGGAAGATTGGGGCTGCCCAGGTCCTCGTGTGCAATCGGGGAAAAGAGCACCACCTTGGGAGCGCCTTTACCATTCGGCTTCATGTTGCGGTAGTGGTCAACCAGCTTGCCCAGTTCATCACGATACTTGCCGAGTCCCCCTTCTCCTCCAAAGGACTCGTTGTAGCCGAACATGATGAAGATGACATCCGCCTTGATATCCTTGAGATACTGATCCTGGGAGGGGAAGCCCCGGTTTCGGGGACGGCTCCAAACGGTGTCACCAGTATATCCAAGGTTACGGATAGCGAGATAGTGCTTCGGATAGGCAGAATGGAGAACAGTCTCCAGCCAGCCATCGTGCTGCATACGATCCGCCAGGCCACTCCCGATGATGCAGATGCGATCTTGCTTCTCGAGAGTGAAGGCGGCAGGGGCGGGTTGCACATTCGCAAACCCTATCAGGGCTGCGAGAGCGGCAATCCGCAAGGTAAGGAACGGGCGTGTCGTCATGGTTTTCAGAGTTCTGAGTGGGGATGACTACGGTAAAACCGCCCGATCCTCACGCCTTTCCTCCGAAAGTTTCAAATTCCTGCCCCAGAGAGACCGCAGATCGCACTTTCGGATGACACTTCTCGTCTCCCAGCACCCTGAAATCGCTCAAATTGCTACCCTAGCGCTTCTGCCAGGGAATCGCCCCCCCACGCTGGATATGAACCCGCATGGCACCCGCCAGTTCACGGAACTTCTTCCGGTTTTCCTTGGAAAGATCGGTAGTCTCTCCCGGGTCCTTCGCCAGGTCAAACAGCTCCCAGGGGGTCATGGGCGTGTTCTTGACCAGTTTCCAGTTGCCCCGCCGCATGGCCCAGATGCACTCCCCCATGTAACGCTCTCCCCCTTCCCGCCTGGTGAAGAAGAGATCCCGGTCAAAGGCAGGCTGGTCATCTCCGAACAGGAGGGGAAGAAAGGAACGCCCGTCGATGGCGTGTTCAATCTTTGCCCCCGCTGCCCCTGCCACGGTCGGGAAGATATCCATGGTGGCTGCCACGAAATTGTTGCGGCCGCCCGCCCTGATCCTGCCAGGCCATACTGCGCAGGCCGGAACCCGTAATCCACCTTCGTACATTTCCTGTTTCTCTCCGCGCAGGGCCCCGTTGCTCGCACCCACGTTTGCCTGGCCTCCATTGTCCGAGACGAAAATCACGAAGGTGTTTTCTGCCAGGCCCGTCTCCTTCAGCTTGCTCATGACCTTCCCGATTCCGTGATCCATATGCTCGATCAGGGCAACCAGTTTGGCCCTTTGGTTGCTGATCCCTTCTTCCCTCTTCTTCACTTTCTCCAGCCAGTCCGCCGGTGGCTGGATGGGCGTGTGGGGCGCGTTGTAGGAGAGATAGAGAAAGAACGGTTCCTCCTTCTGAGCCCTCCCGGCGAGATACTCGACTGCCCACTGGCTGAAAATATCGGTAGCGTGACCCTTGGGATGAACCGGCTCCTCATTGCGCCGCATGTAGTGGTTTCCATGCCGGCGGTGGTGGTAGTAGTCGTCCATCATGTCCCCGAGGAATCCATGAAAGAAATCAAACCCGCGCCGGGTGGGCTGGTTTTCCTCCTCCAGGCCGAGGTGCCACTTGCCGATAATGGCACTGTGGTAACCCGCCGGCTTCAGGACCTGAGGCAGAAGGATGGCATCCTGCGCAAGATAACCCCAGTTGTTGGGAGCATGCGTCCGCACTACCCCCGGCACTCCCACCAGTTCCTGGTAGCGACCGCAGAGCAACGCCGCCCGGGTAGGGGAGCAGACCGGGCAATTGGCGTAAAACGAATCGAAGCGCATCCCGGACTCCATAAGTCGGTCGACGTGAGGCGTCCTGAGGTCCTCTGCCCCGTAGGAGGAGAGATCTCCGTAACCGAGATCATCCACGATGATGACAATGATGTTCGGCTTTGCTCCGGATAGCGTCGAACAGCCGAGAAGAAGAGCAAGACCGGCGAGAATCTGCAGGGAGACCAAGGACTTCATGCCTGCAGCCTATGGGCCCGCATCCCGGGCACCAGAGGATATTCTCATACACTCCCCGACCCACAGCAGGTCAGGAATCCCCCTTTGTTCTCAAAAAAACACCGGATCATACGGAATTCACTGCCTTTCCCCGCATATCCCGGTAACTTTCACTCGTTCGCATGGTTTAACCTGAATTGAACTAGCCATCGCGAACCTTCCACCCGGCCCCAAGGGCCATCGCCACCGTATCCTATGAAACAATCAGCTCTCATCCCGGTCCTCGTCCTGACTGCCGGTGTGGCCTTCGGCCTCGGATGGCTCGCCAAGCCCTCCGGGGAACCCGGCAAGGAGAATGCGAACCGTAATACCGGCAGCGGGGCCAAGAGCGCTTCCTTGTCCAACCGCCTCCCGCGCCCAACCGGATCCGACACCAGCAGCTCAAATGGCTCCGGCAAGGTGGAGGACTTCCTTTCTCGTTACACCTCCGGCGGAATCATCTCCCCGGAGGACATGACTGCCGCCATCGAACAGATGCGTAAGGAAAACGATCCCATTCTCCGGCGGAAACTGTTTTCCGAGCTCCTCGAGAACCTGACACCCGAGAATGCCAAGGCTGCCTACCTGGCCCTGCAGAGCGGTCGCCGGGGCTGGGGGCGGGGCGGGGGAGATGATGAATTACGCCTCATGGCCCACGCCTGGGGACGCATCGATGGTGCGGGAGCAATCCAGGCCTTCAACGAAATGCGTGCCAAACGCGAGGAAGAGGGTGGAGGACGTGGACGTGGACGTGAAGGAGACCGGGGGGGATTTGACCTCGTCAGCGTTCTCTCAGGATGGGCATCTGCCGACGGGCGGGCGGCGGCCGACTATGTCAGTGGCATCGAAGACGAACGGGAACAACGCATGCTCTCTTTTGGAGTGGTCCGCGGCATGATGGTCAACGGGGTCGACGAGGCCATGAGCTACGTCTCTTCCCTGCCCAAGACCGAAGATGGCGACCGGGCCCAGGCCTGGTACATGTCCACTATCGCAGGTGAAATGCTGGAAGAGGGCCTCGATTCCGCAAAGGCCTGGGTCGACACCATCAACGATCCCGATCTCAGGGGAGGTGCCCTCTCCCGGGTAGCCGAGTCCGCGGTCCGCGAGGACCTCGAGGGCGCAATCGAGTGGGTGACCCAGTATGCCGACGAGGAAGCAGGCCAGCGGGCCGTCAATCGCGTGGCGAACGAATGGGCGGAAGACGATCCTCAGGCGGTCCTGACCTGGGCCGACTCCCTTCCCGATGCCGCCAAGGCCGAAGCTTATGGAGAGGCCTTTGAGGAATGGACCCGGCAGGATGCCACCGCCGCTGGCGAATATCTCACCAACATGGAAGCTTCTCCCGCCCGCGACTCCGCGGTGGAGGAATTCGCAACTACCCTGTCGCGGGAAGATCCAGCCACCGCAATCCAATGGGCAAACAGCATCTCTGATGGGGAGTCGCGAACCGAGACCCTCACGCAGGTGGCTCGCAGCTGGTATTACCGCGACCGGGAAGCCGCTACCCAGTGGATCGAAACCAGCGGGCTTCCCGAGGAATCTGTCGAGGCCATTACCGCCGAGCGCCGCGGGTTTGACCCCCGGGGAGGGGGAAGACGTCCGGGAGGCGGTGGCCCCCGCGGGCGCTAATTCTCAAGAGACCCTGTGATCTCAATTTCCAGCCGACGGCTCAGATCCCTGCGCCACTTGGCCACCTTCTTCTCCCTGTCGGCCCCCAGGTGCTTCAGACAGAACCCGTTAAGGGACTTCGCAATCTCCCCGCGGATCTCTTCCGTCATGAGCTCTNCCTGCGTAAAACGTTCCGGCTTGGGACTGACATGCTGGGCGACACACCGGTAGAGAAAGATACGGTCGTAGCTGCTGCGCAGACCGAGGGCTCCGAGTTCCGTAAATGCCGCCCGCAGGCTTTCCCGGTCGACNGGAAACTCACTGACCAGNTGCACCAGTTCAACTCCATAAACCCATTCCGGATCCCTGAANCGATTTGTCCGGTCATAAATCGAAGCCGTCTCCCACGCAATAATTCCGAGTATCTGCCGCACCACNCTCAGGAGGTAGCCATCCAGGGAGCGCTTCCCGATCTTCTTTGCCCCTTCCCGTACCAGGTTCGACCCGGCAATCCATCCCGCAGCCAGAATCGGGTTAGAGGNCAGGAGAAACTTGCTCCCCTGCCAGAGATAACGCATCGGNTTGAGNACAGGTTGCAGGTCCTCGTATTTCCTGACCACCTTGCTCGCCGTGCGCACCTTGTCGGCTACCTGTCGCATGTTCCAGTCCTTCACATCCAGGAGCGGGACCTCTTCCAGCAGCAGAATAACCTGAAGCGAAACCCGGTTTACCGCCTTGAGCAGTTCCTCGAGATTGGTTTCCAGCAGGGGCTTCTCCGAGTCCGGGTTGTAAATCCTGGCAATACTTTCCACGAATTCCCCAAAATCGTNCAACAGGACGCGGGTCTGCAACTGGCCCTCTTCCCAGTAAGTCCCCTCCGAAATACTCTCGAGCACACGGTCCGCCTCCCGTTCCAGCAAGGAGGAGACCTCCTCATCCTGAGCAGATCCCTCGACCGTGGCCCACTCCACCTTGCGAAGCTCCTCAAAGTCGGGAAATTCCAGCCACTCACCATAGGCCATGAGCACCTTGCTGATCTCAGCCCGCCGCGAATCCAGTCTCTTCGCTTCCCGCCTGATTGCGTCTTCAGTGAGCAGGAGAGCTTCGCCGGCTTCTTCCTCAGCTCCCTGGCCTGTGTTCCAGAAAAGGGAGGCCAGAATCCCGGCCAGGGAGGCCACGGCAATCACCCAGCCGGCAGCTCCCAGCTGGTCACGCATCACATACGCCACGACACCCACCGTCAAAAGGGCTCCCTGGGAGACCACCACGGCACCCCTCGTCACCCGTGCCCGCTGCCCCCACGCCATGAGGCATTCTAATCCCACCTCCGCGTTCTCCGCAATCGGCGATTCTGGCTTGGAATCCCCCCTGACGAATCCATGATCAGGAGTTCGTCCTGTGCGCCCATGAGTGAGAATCCCGACCCGCCCGAACCAGCCGAACGCGCCCTGGGCCGACGCCTTGTAAGCAATTTATTCGCCCTCCTGCGAACCCTTGTCTACCTCCTCGGGATCGCTTGGGCCAGCGGGGCGGTCTATTACGACGCCCCCCTGCCTGACGCAGGCAAATGGGACCGGGCCCTGCTGGCTCTCGGCTACGCCCTCATCGTGCTTCTCACCATGCTGGCCCTCGGCTCCCGCCGTCGACGCTTCCTCGGATGGGTCGTTGCCATCAGCCTGATAGCCGTCCCATGGTTCTTGAAGAAGCCTGTTCAGCAGGCGGACTGGAAGCCCACCGCCTCCCGCCTGCCCCTCGCACTGAAAGAGGGAAACACGGTGACTTTCCACAACTTCCGGCATTTTGATTATGACGATACCGGCAAGCCCACGGAACGATGGGAAAGCCGGACGGTCGACCTCTCCAAGCTGGAGGGTCTCGACTTCGTGCACCACGCCCTGGGGAACGGCCTGCTCGCTCATCCACTCCTCAGCTTTAATTTCGGTGATGAAGGCCGAATTGTCTTCTCCGTCGAAGCCCGCTTCCGGAAGGGCCAGGAGTTCTCTCCGCTCCAAGGGCTATACAAGCAATACAACCTCGTCTACCTCGTTGGCGATGAGCGCGACTTCCTGAAGGATCGAGCCATCGTCCGTAACGAACCGGTCCGCCTCTATCGCCTGACCTATCCCCTCGAGCGTATTCGTGAAATATTCCTGGAGACGATCGAGACCATGAACGGGCTCAGGGAAGAGCCGCGATTCTACAACTCCCTCACCGCCAACTGCACCACCAGTTATATCAGGCAGGCTTCCGCCGGGAAACGGCCACGCTTCGACTACCGGATCATCCTGAACGGGTTCATGGAATCCCTTTTCTACGAACGGGGACTCATTGCCGCTGAGGGCCTTTCCCTTGAGGATCTCGTGGAGCAGGCGTCCATCAACGAAGCCGCCAGAGAGGCCCGGGAAGATCCCGCCTTTTCCAATCGCATCCGCGAGGGGCGGGCCGGTTTCTGAGCTTGCGCTTGATTGCGTCTCCCCGTGGGCCACCATCGCCAAGCCATGCCAGTCCTCTGGAAAATCGCCCTCCTCCTGTTCGCTGGATTCCTGAATGCCAACGCCGCGAAAGGGGGAAAACCCAATATCCTGCTGATCTATACCGACGACCAGGGCTCCGTAGACGCGAACTGCTATGGCGCAAGGGACCTCGCTACCCCCGCCATGGACAACCTTGCTGAGAAGGGCGTCCGTTTTACCCAGATGCTGGCACCAGCGGCAGTCTGCTCTCCCTCCCGGGCGGGCCTGCTGGGGGGCTGCATTCCCATGCGACTCGGAGCTCCCGGAAACATTTCCTCCGCCCGTGGCGGCAAGGGCCTCTCTCCTCGACTCTACCTCCTTCCAGAGGCCCTGCAGGATGCCGGCTATCGGACCCACCACGTTGGCAAATGGCACCTTGGCTATACAGACGAGACCATGCCCAACGCCCAGGGCTTTGAGACCTCCTTTGGTCACATGGGTGGGTGCATCGACAACTATTCCCACTTCTTCTACTGGAACGGTCCGAATCGACATGACCTGTGGCGCGACGGGAAGGAGGTCTGGAGGGATGGCGAAGGCTTTGGGAAACTGATGGTGGAGGAAGCCAAGGCTGTCATTGCAAGCAAGGACGAGCGCCCGTTTTTCATCTACTGGGCAATCAACTGGCCCCACTACCCCCTGCAGGGATCCGACAAATGGCGCGCCCACTACCGGACCAGGAACCTTGCGCACCCCCGCGACAAGTATGCCGCCTTCGTTTCCACCATGGATGAACTGATTGGCCAGGTTATCGCGCACCTCGACCGGACAGGGAAACGAGACAACACCATTGTCATCCTGCAATCCGATCATGGGCACTCGGTCGAGGAGCGGACCTTCCGGGGTGGAGGCAGCTCAGGGCCCTACCGTGGCCATAAGTTCTCCTTCCTCGAGGGCGGGATCCGCGTTCCCGCCATTGTCAGTTGGCCCGGCACTCTCCCCGAGGGGGAGGTCAGGGAACAGTTCGTCACCGGGTGTGACTGGTTTCCCACCCTGACGAAGTGGGCCAGTGCCCCGCTGCCCAAAAACATGAAACTCGATGGCAAGGACATCAGCGGGGTGATCCACTCCTCCAAGGCACCCTCTCCCCACAAGGACTTCTTCTGGACCCAGGACTTCAGCCGAAACAAGAATGCTCCCTGGGCGGTCCGGCGGGGAAACTGGAAACTCCTCCACCGGCCACTCGATCAGGTCACTCCGTGGAAGAACGGCAAGGCCCCCGCCTACCTCCTGGTCAACCTTGCAGAGGACCCTGGGGAATCCAACAACCTTGCCGATAATGAACCTACCCGCCTGGCCGAGTTGAAAGACCTCGCCAGGAGTTACCAGGAAGATCTCCTCCCCGATTTTCAGGAGGCTCGGAAGTGACCCGCCGGATTCGCAATTCCACGGATTCCGGATGGTTTCCCGTCAGAAACCTGCAATCTTCCCTCCCAGCCTCTCTCTTCCTGCCATGATTCGATTGATTGTCTGTCTCTGCCTCTCTGCATTCCTCGAGTCTGGCACGTCTGCTGCCGAAACACGCCCGAACATTATCCTGATCATGGCCGATGACATGGGCTACGAGGCCCTGTCCGCCAACGGCAGCGAATCGTGCAAGTCACCCCACCTCGACAAGCTGGCGGCAAAAGGTGTGCGCTTTACCAACTGCTTTTCCAACCCGATATGCACCCCCTCCAGGGTAAAGATCATGACCGGGCAATACAATGTCCGCAACTACGTCAAGTTCGGCTGGCTGGACCGGGAGCAGACCACCTTTGCCCATCAGCTG
>PAQU01000058.1 GCA_002709395.1 Roseibacillus sp.
TCGACGCTGGAACCCATCGGACCGGACTCTCCAGCCTCAGCCATCGCTGAGAACATTGTCACCCAACCGGTCAGGAGAAGTCGAATAAGGACGTTCATAGTGATTGTCACGTTCTCGTCTCGCTCTCCTGAGATCTCAATTATACGATCAGTTTTTCAGAAAGATTTCGCTCTTCACGACAAGCCGAACGAGTTCACGCAGGCGATTATCCCTCCTCGCTAACTCAGCAGTAATTCGGTCGACTTCTCCCCGGTCCACGGCCTCCAGCTTACGGCCTGTCGCATAGACCAGCATCTTCTGCGCCAGGCACCGCACGACGAGTTCCTTCCTCTCCAGCAGCATCCTCTTGAATTCCACAATGTCACTGATCTCCGTGCCGTTGGAGAGCGTAGCGGATGTGTCGATCGGCTCCTTCGCACGCTTGTAGCGATCTCTCCATCTGCCTACGACATCGAAATTCTCAAAGGCAAACCCCATCGGGTCGATTTTGCGATGACAACTGTTACAGGCCTCATTCTTCCGATGAAGGGCGAGCAACTCCCGCATCGTGGTTGCTTCCCGTGTATCCGTTGGCAGCGGCTCCACGTCCGGCGGAGGCGGCGAGGGAGGCGTCCCCAGGACATTCTCAAGAACCCACACTCCCCGGATTACGGGGGAGGTATCAACTCCGTTGGCGGTGGCGGTCATCACCCCCGGCTGGGTAAAGATTCCGCCGCGTCGCGGATCTTCCAGCTTAACCTTCCGAAGCCGTTCCCCCCGGATCCCTTCCCTCCGATAGATCCACTTTGCGAGGGTCTGGTTCATAAAGGTGTAATCAGAATCGATAAACTCCTCAATACGGCCATTCCTATCGAGGATATCGCCAAAGTAACTGGTAACCTGCTTCATGAGCAATGGCTCGACCCTGAGATTCTTGTAGAACTGGTAATCCCCACCCGAGGGCGGCATCTTCCCCAGTTTATCCATCCTCAACCAGGTTGATGGAAAATGCCGCACGAAGGCTGCAGCCTTGCGGTCCCTGAGCATTCGCTCCACCTGCCGGTCAAGCTCAGCCGGATTTCTCAGCTTCCCCTCTCCTGCCAGCTTCAGGAGAAGCGCATCCGGCATGGACGACCAGAGGAAATAGCTCAGCCGGGAGGCCAGTGCGTAATCATCAAGAGCTCCCGGTTCTTCCTTGAGATACAGGAACTGAGGAGAACACATCAGGGCGGCATACCCATCCTGCATTGCCCGGATCAACGGCGGAACCGCGTCCTTCGGCTTCCCCGGCTTTGGCGCATTATGCAGACTGTCGATCGAAAGCTTGGCATGGGCCGAGTTCGGGCCACTCCAACCAGCACGGAAGCTGTTATTTCCCCCATATGCAAGATACTCTACCCGGAGCGCATGCTCTCCTTCCTCGAGGACTATCTTACCCTTCTTCAGCTCAGGGCCGTGCAATCCGTCATGCACAAGGACCTCTTTCCCGTCCACGAGAATTCGGGCCCCGTCATCAGAGGCCATCTCGAACAAATACTCCCCATCCTTGGGCGCATCGAGCATCCCCTCAAACACCATTCCGAAGTATTCCTTCTTCCCTGAGGCACCGATGTCAATAAACCCCTTGGGCAGGGTCCCAGACGCGTTTTGCTCAAGAGCCTCGAAGTCCGGGAGCTTCTCCCACTTCCCCTCGTAAACCCGGTATTTCAGATTCCTGACACCTCCCGCCACCTTCACCACCGGACCCGCCTGCTGCTTCAGGACGAGCTGCACATAAGGCTCGACCTCCGCCGGTTCAACCGGTCGCCGGAAACAGCGTTGCGCAAAGTCCAGTATCAGACTGCGAATCTCATCTTCCTCTCCGGATTCAGCGCCATAAAGCGCCGTATGACTGAGCGGCGGCCAGGCCTCCTGCAAGGGCTCGACCTTGAGGCTATGGATCCGGATATGGGGACCCCGGTAACCACCCTTGAAGAGAAGGCGTGCCATATCAAGCCCCCAGCTCTCATGACCTTCCTTATTCGCCTTCTTATCCGGTCGCTTGAAGAACTGCCCCGGAATGTATTCCTCGACGATCTTTTCGGCCCGGACAACCCGCTCGGTAGGACCGTTCTCCCATCCCAGCCATGGAGTCCAGGTCTTGTCCATCCAGACTTCATGGGTGAACACCTTCCTCTTTCCGTCGACGGGGAGAGACCACAGGGCCTCGGCCGAGGAAGTTGGCCCTGCAATTCCCCCATTCTTGGTATCCGCGATATTCAAGCACAACTGGAAAGGGTTTTTCTCGTCCACCGGGATCATCTCCTGCCAGGGGTGCCCTGGATTATGTCCCGACGCTTCCACCGTGATCCTGTATCTTGTCGACATCCCTACCCCCCCACGAAGGCCTGTGGGCGCAACCCTCCCGTAACGCTCGTAACCAACCGCAAGCATCTCATATCCCGGGTTGACCTCCCGGGAGGCTGCTTCAATCAGATTCCGCCCGCGATCCTTGATCAGATGTCCGGTGAAGTGATGAGCCTTGGCCTCCGGTCTTGGCCCCAGACGGGTTGCCTGCTCGATGGTTTCCTCAACCGCTCCCAGGGTCAGCTTCAGAAGAAAATCCGACATCACGAGGTGATCACCAAGGTTGAAGAAGCCATCCTCCTCCTCATCCTCCGGGAAAAAGCGCAATGGATCATTCCCTGTCCGCTCCACGCTCCCATTGCCATTATTATCCACTAGTCGCGAGCCTGCGGCATCTGGACGATATTGAGGCCCATCAAGATAAAGAAGATCCCGCAGGGTGTTGCGTAATTCATGCCGGTTCAAACGCCGGATTACCGTGCGTCCGCCGGTACTCCGTTGCTCCGCATAGAACGCCGACAGGATTCCAGTAAGTCTCTCAACCAGCGGAGCCCACTCCTCCTTCGCAGGTTGTCGATGCTTCTTGGGCGGCATCTCACCGAGATTCAACTGGTCCAGTATGTTCTGCCAGGTCTCCAGGGTTTCGATATCCGAAAGGTCCGTCTTGAGCGTATCAAATCGATAATCACCCTTCTGCTTTTCAGCTCCATGACACTCAATGCAGTAGGTTTTCAGAAAGGGCCTGAAATCGGAAAGATTGTCCGCAACTGCCAGACCAGGCAGAGACCACCCCAGCAAAAGAACGGTTGCTACAAGCCGTTTGAGCATCGGAAATGTTCCTTCCTGCGGGAGGTCGTTCCACTCACTGGCTCAGGCCTTCCGCTCAAGTCCCCGCAGCGTGCCCGTGCTTGATCCGAACTTGTCAATCTCCAGACCACTGTTCTGGAGGATGGATAAAAGGAGGTTTGCCGCTGGCACCCGGCGAGACTCCTCCTTGGGGTAGACCTTGTGTTCGCCGTGCTTAAATCCTCCACCTGCAAGAACCAGCGGCAGGTTCTTGGTCTGGTGTGTCCCTTCCGCCATTCCACATCCGTATAGAATCGCAGTGTGATCAAAGAGGGTTCCACCGTTAATTGGATCCTCCTGACCCTTCAGGAGATCAATAAGGTAGGACATCATCGAAATCTGGAATCCCTCGATCTTCTTTAGAGCTGCCACCGGCTCAGGCCGTTCACCATGGTGTGAAAACCCGTGATAACCTCCGTTGAGCCCGAAGTCCCCATTTGCAAATCCGCTCACCATTGTTATGGCCCTCGTCGAATCGGTCTGCAGGGCCAGGGCAATCATCTCAATCATGACCTTCAACTGCTCAGCCGTTCCATTCCCGGGATTGGGTTCCTTGACATCGGTTTCCGGCTTGGGCCGTTGAAGCCAGGGCTCTTGCTGGACGATCTTCTTCTCCATCGTTCTGACTGCATCGAAATACTCGGCGAGCTTATCTTGGTCCTGTCTCCCTAATTGCCTGTTAAGGGCCTTGGCCTGCTCCCCCACCACATCGAGAATACTGGTATGGCGCTTGAAGCGCTCCCCGGCTTCCGCCTTCTTTTCTGCACTGTCCTCCAGGAACATGGCCCGGTAGGCGGCCCGCATGTCAATGGAAGGCACCTGCACTCCAGTCCGGGTGAAGCTGAGAAGATTACGCTCACGCACGCCAAGAGTCATGGAAGGCAACCGCGTGGCCGCTCCATGATATTCAGCCAACTTCTGGTCGAGGCTGATATTCCCCTCGGCATAGTTGTGCGCAAGAATCGGCCGCACCCCACTCAGGAAAACCGGGACACCCTGGTGCCCTCCGGTAAAACCATGGTCCAGATTTGAAAATACCGTGAAATCCTTGCGATGTTTTTCCAGAGACCGGAGCGTCTCAGGCATGTCGTAGTCTGCCCCTACCTGGCTCTCATCAGGAAAGAAGGCCTTCTGGTAGACACCGTAGTTATTTGAGAGGCAGACGAACCTTTTTACCGGTTTGACAGCCCGAGCCGCCGCCCGCGCAGTCGGGATCATTGCTTCCAACATTGGCAGGGCCATGGCCACACCACTTCCCCGAAGGAACGTTCTTCTACTCAAGGGACTTCTCATAAAACCAGATCGATTGGAAGGAAGGTAGCTGATTATCAACCATAAGCCAGTTTCGAATGCTCACGTATCCACGTGATTACCCCCTGCGCGAGGCAAAAACCCCACCTGCTGGTAAAACTCGGACGAATCAGCCCTCAAGCAACTCCATGTAGACGTAGTAGGCACTTCCCTCCTCACCCGAGTCCATCTTGAAAAGAGCCTCTAGCTCAATCTCTCCCGGCATCAGGTGCAGCTCGAAAGATGTCCCGGACCCGCCTTTTTCAATCCGCTTTTGCTCAAGCCTCTCTCCGATCTTAATTTCCGCCTTTCCAGGGGCCATGGCCCTCCGGGCCTCCAGCGGGTATTGGCTCAGGGTCACCCGGTAGAGCCCTGCCCGATCCACCTGAACCATTAACGGCGCGCTGATCGTTGCTGGCTCTCTGATCTTCGTCTGAGGGTTTCCTACCGAGGTATACCAGTCCTGGGGCGTGAAAACCACACGAGCCTGGTCCGGATGCCCCACATGGGTCCGAACAGGTCTCATCCTCGGGGAGACTTCCCTCCACCATTCCTCATATCGCCCTCGCAACTGCCTGACTGTCCCGGGGTGCTGCGCTGCGACATCATGACTTTGTGAGGGATCCTTACGAATATCAAAGAGTCGCCTGCCTTCAAGAAGGCGCCAGCGCTGGGTCATCACGACTGAATCTGTCCATTTTTCCGGCAGATAGGTAAAGCCGTTGCCGCCCTGATACTGCAGGACCAGTTCGCGGTCCGGCCAATCGCTTTTCGCTTCAAGCAAGGGAACCAACGACCGCCCATCGAACCCGCTTGTTGGACCTCCCAGCTCACAAAGCTCTACCAGAGTGGGAAGAACATCATACGCAGCGACAAGGGTATCAACATCCCGCCCACCTCTCCATCCTCCTGCAGGCCAATAGACAAAAAACGGCACCCGGTGCCCCCCATCGTAAACCGAGGCCTTCCTGCCCCTCATCCCCGCATTAAAACCCTTTCCTTCCGCCACTAATCCATCCGTCTCCATCTCAACTCCTCCCGAGGTGCCGTTATCTGTCATGAAAATAAGAATCGTATCATCTGAAACGCCCCACTCTTCGAGCTTCCTGCGCAATTTACCTATATTCTCATCTATGTTTGCGATCATCCCGTAGAACCCCGCGGACTTTCCTTTTCTCCACACTGCAGACTTGCGATACGGATCCTCATAGGAAGCCGGCACGCGAAAGGGCGAATGTGGTGCGTTAGTCGCAAGATACACAAAGAACGGCTTCTTCTCCGAAGCCCTTGCCCTCATGAAATCGAGGGCCTCACGAAACCAGATATCCGTGCAATAACCCTCGAACTTCTCCAGCCTGCCATTCCTCTCGTAGGTATCGTCGAAGTAGTCGTTTCCCCAGTGATCCCCACTCTGCCCGATCCCCCCGCATCGATGCCAGAGCGCCTCCTGAAAACCCCTGTCCTGTGGACGGTGCGGATAATTGTCACCAAGATGCCACTTCCCGAAAATTCCGGTGGCGTATCCGCTGTCACCGAAAAATTTCGCCATCGTCTTCTCATCGGGGTGCATCCTGTCCCGGCCAGCACTGGTCCGATAGGCTCCGGTCCGGGTCGCATAGCGACCTGTCATGAGCGCTGCCCGTGTCGGGGTACAGAACGGGTTGACATGCATGTCGGTGAACCGGATTGACTCGGCGTGCAACCGATCCAGTTCCGGGGTTCGCAGGATCGGATTACCATGACAACTCATGTCTCCATAGCCCTGATCATCCGTCAGGATAAACACCACGTTGGGCTGCCGCCCGCTGACTCCGCTGGTCAGCAGCGATCCTGCCAATAAAATCTGGGCCCATCTCATTACCGGAACTCTCACCTGTCAGTCGTGCCCTCCCCGCGGAAACATTGGGCAGGTCCGAAATCCGACCCACCTGCCTTCGCACCGGAAACACAAGGGCTGTGTGCAGCGCCAACTTGCCATCCCCTCCCTTGAACTCAACCTCAAGAGCTGAAATTGAAGACATTTCGCTTCGCCGCCTGAAGACGCTAACAACAGTGACCTCCCGGGCTAGAACCTGTTCAACCACCAGAACCCAGCATTCAGGTAAGAGGCGTAACCCACCCAGAGAAGATAAGGAACCAGCAACCACCCCGCCAAACGCGACACTCTCAGGAACTTCCCCACCACCACCACGACCGCAACCAGGAGCAAAGCAATGATAACGAGTGCTGCATCAATCCGGTGCAACCCGAAGAATACCGGGGTCCATGCCAGGTTGAAAAGAAACTGGATCGAAAACCATCGTAGTGCCTGCTTCCGTTCTTTTCCCGGGTCCGCCGACAGAACAACGGCCAGCGCATAACCCATCATTGCGAAAAGAATTGTCCAGATCGGACCAAAGACACCGTTCGGAGGCGTCCCGGGCGGACGCTCAAGCATCGCATACCAGTCCTTGATCGAAATAAAGCTGATCAGACCGCTTCCATTTCCGACAACCTCGATCAAGAGGATACACAGGACTGCTTTCTTCCAGAACTTCATGATGCTCACCAACAATAAGGGATTTACCTCCCCTTGGAAATCCCGGGCCCGACCTCCCCGACCATCTTCGCCCCCTGAGTGAGTCCTGGGCAAGGAGAAGCAACCCCCGATTAAATCGCAGGACTTGCACACAATTCGCCGGTGTCGCTATTCCTCAATGTGGCTGGCTCTCAACTGCAGACTTTTCTCCCATCCAAGAACCCGGACAACCTTCGCGGGGTATTCCCAACCGCCCTTACCCTCCTGATAGATCACAACCTTGGACCTCTCTAACGCAACTGCTACAGCCTGCGGTAAGTCCATGATGTCGAGAATGTTGAATAAAAATGGACCGTTTTTGTGGGAGCGGGGAGGGTTGTGGAGATCGAGCCGGGTGATCTCCGGCTCAAAAAGTGAAGCATAGGTCAAAACGCCTGCCATTCTTCCGCTTCCCTGAAGCCACAGCGGCACTCCTCTCATTCCACCGCCCGATCGAAGCGTCTGGATCGCCCTTCTGGCATCCCACACCCTGACACTGTCTATTGTGTGGCCTGACGCCTGAAACCTGAGATTCCTCTGACCAGATCTCTCCGGCCCAAGCTGGGTTGGGCCGACTCCTGTCGGAGCCACGTAGGCCATGACCCAGTCAAACGACTCGAACATGCCCTGATGCTGCTTGAATGACCCGGGATTGGCCTCGGGGAGTTTTTGATCGCCTAACTCCTTCTCAAACCCCGGCTTCATCGTAGCCAGGAAATCTGTCCATCCTTTTGAATCCACCAGATTGAGCACAACAAGGGCAGGGTCTTTGATGCCCGGTTTGTGAGCGATATAGAGAACTAGCGGTCTACCCATGCTGACAAACTCCAGGGCCCGGAGCGCGATCCCATCCTTCTCAACGCTGAACAACTTCTTTACTTCCGCTCCACTGGCTCTCTCAGGCCAGCCCTTGAAACACTCCTCCCTGAGTCGCTGCATCCACCTGCTTTTCATCCCTTCCCACTCTTCTTTCCCTTTTGGGACCGGACTTACCGCACTCTCTCGCAGCAGAGACTCTACAAATCCCCGGCCAACTGCCCCCGGGACCGCCTCGCGTTCCGTATCCCCGGCCACTCTGGCCACCAGAATCATCATCGCCACTACGGTAATCCACCTGAATATCATCTCCACGCCAGACTAAGGCCGGGGCACCATATGTCCACTACGCTTCGATACCGCCCTCTCAACCCTTCCTGAGTTCATTTTCTGAGAACAACACGCAATGGACACCCTGTGACCTCTACTCCTTCCGCGTCATATCGGATTCTCGTCCACTCGTTCTTAATTGGCAGACGAAACTCCATCCAATCCCAGTCCTGTGGCAGGGCGGGATCAATTGTCATGGTATTCTCGGGGACAGAATAGGATAACCCGCCCAAGCCCTCCAGGTAGAGGAGGATTTTCCCTGCGTTGAAATTGGAATACTGATCGCCGAAAAGAGTGAGATCCCGGCGGTATGCTTCCGGAGCCACTGGGATACCCCACTCATCATGGAAGTTATAGTTCGCGATATGATTCAGCGTTAACATTGCGGCCTCGGACCGGAGACCCTGCCGAAAGATCCCGTCCAGGGTGAAGTAGGCCGTGTCGGGAGTGTAACCAAAGGAGTGGTCTACCTTGGTAGCGAACTTCTTCATCGACTGGCGAGACATCGCCAGCGGAAAAAAGGCCCCATAGAATCCCTTTTCCCTGTCCATGGCCCAGGACTCAACCATTTTACGCGCATAGTGCTTCGGGAAATACGGAGACCTCATGGCCCAGAAACCATTAGTCATCAGCATGCCATTTTTGGGAGCTGCGAAGTAGGACGAAAACCCGTTCATCCCCCACCGGTCCTCGAACATGCGACGCACATGTTCAGGATCTCGCGGAATGATTCGGCGCCAGTGTCCAACGTCCGCCTCATTACCCGTCAGACCGGCCATCTTCTCAAGAGCCTCGGCAACCTCAAACTGGTTCATCGCCATGTTCGGAAGTCGCCTCCAGAACAACTTGGCAAAGTGATCCTCATAGCAACTCTTCAGGAAATCGACATCTCCGGTGTGCTGGTAGATCTGCCACGCTCCGAGGACATGCTCTGATGTCTCCGCCCCATAAGCTCCGCTGTGCCATGAGGTCCCCTTGTTATCTGAGAGCAACCGGAGACCATCCGGTGTCTCGCGATAGCGCGAATTTCTGGTGAGATGCTTCCATGTCAGGACGTTCCCGTAGGCATACCTGCTCTTGGCTCCCGTCCAACTGCCTACCTTGATCTGGAATGCGGCATCGTATCGGTGGATACCAAGAAAATTGTTTACCGCGGTCTGCGTGTGAGGCTCCTGCTCCCAGCCCTTTCCCACCTCGATGTAGTACATCAGATATAACGCCCAGAGGTAATAATAGACATCGACAAACTTCCGGTCCGGACATCGGAACCATGGCACTTCCTCATTAAGCTGCCGGTTCAACTCCGCGGTCTTCGCCCGGAGCATGACCCGGTGATCAGCGATGATAGAACGGGCAGCGGCAAGAGCCAACCCGGGATCATCATGCATCGCCCAGGACACAACGACTCCATTACCGTCGCAAGGAACTTCAAATTCGTAATGCTGCACCCCCCGGTCATCCTGGTTGATCTGCACCAGTGCCGGCTCCCGGGAAGAACACAGCACGGTGGCCATCCCCGTATAAACACAGGGACCCGTGCGATCCCTCCCTCCGGGGTCCGGTCGCGACTTGACCTCTCCCCCTTCCCGGATCACCAGAGCATGATTTCGCTTGTCCACCTTGATTTCAGCCGAGGAGGAAACACTGTTGCGATGGTAAAAACTATGCCCTGAAAACCTGAGGGCGACAGGACGGGAAGACGTAATGACAGAGGCCGCGGCATCATTGGATCCGATGAATTTCTCTTCCCGGATCATCACCCCCCCTACCTCATACTCACACACCATCTTGTCAGGTCTCCAACGCATGCTCCTCGGCCTTGGATGAACGTGGAGTTCCCCGTCAACAATCACGCTCCCGTAGAGAACCCGGGTATCCTTGTAAAACTCCCAACCGTAATAATCATTGCCGGTGCCGGTATGCTCCGTGCCCTTCACCTCGCTTTTCAGAAGCCCTACTCCCCGACTTCTCAGGTCGTGATGAAACGGATGCGTCAAGCCAATTGTCTCATCCTCGACCCTCTCCCAGCTGGCATGAAACCCACCAACATAGTATGTGAGATTCCCCGCCATGAATCCGTGCTTCCTCCCCTGGACCTCCTGCTCAAGACGTTCGCAATAATCCACAAAAGCAGGTTTTTCGCTCCCAAAAACCGGAACACCGCAAACCCCGGCAAGGATAATGACTGCTGCTGCAGTCAATCGCATACACACCACCCTCACGGCTCTCCCTGCCATAGCTTCATTCTGGCATTTCCTGGCCGTCACCCTTCTTCACCCGCGCATAGACCCAGCCATGCCCCTCGGATACGCGACCCCCTCCTCTCTCCTCCTCCGGGATCTTTCCAAGTGGAGCGAGGGTCTTCACCCAAGCCGCGTGTTTTGCTGAAAGCTGCCTGACCACCTGCGGATTACTTGCCGCGACGTCCTTCTCCTCGCGCGGATCGGACCTGAGGTTGAACAATTTCCACGGGTCTTTTTCATACTTCCTGTAGAGTCGCCAATCCTTCCAGCGCACGGCAACCAGGTGTCTCCGCACGGCATCTCCGGGTTCATTATTAAGCCAGAAAAGGTATTCGTGCGGATCTCCTTTTTTCTTTCCATTGAGGTATGGAACAAGGTCCACCCCATCACAGTGATTGGGAATGGTCAGACCTGCCACCGAGGCAATCGTGGAGTAGAAATCAAAGTTGGCGACCAACCCGTGATAATCTTCCCCGCTGGGAATGACCCCGGGCATCGAAAAGATGGTCGGCACACGAACCCAGCCTTCCTGCTGGGTCCCCTGACCCTTGCCTCCACGGTAAGGAGCAGAAGACCCTTCCTCTCCCCCGTTGGCTCCGTTGTCACTGGAAAAAATCACAAGAGTATTCCTGCGTAGCCCCCGCTTCTCCAGAACATCCAGCAACTTGCCTACCTGGTCATCTACCGAGACGATGGCCCCGGCCAACTTACTCCGCTTGCCCTTGGCCTTGGTCCGTCTGGTCAGACTTGCAGGAGCATCCTGGTTGCTGGAATGAACCGCTTCGGGAGACCAGTAGAGAAAGAAGGGCTTCTTTTCGTGACGCTCTATGAATTCAACCACGTTGTCACCATCATAGTCAGTCAACCACTGGGTCTCACCCGCTTTATTAATGCAGAAATACTTCGAGCTCTTCCTGTCCAACTTACCGTTAGCCGGACTTTTCCTGGGCGGCTTCCGGGCAACTTCCATGAAGCCTGTCTCCAGCGGGCCCTGCCTTTTACTACCGATATCCCATTTTCCAATCTGTCCAGTGACGTATCCATTATCCGCCATCAACCGGGCCAGGGTGGGACGGTCCTCCGGAATAGGCAACCCCCGGGACATCCCGTATTTACCGAAACGTTGCCCATACTGGCCCATGATCATACTGCACCTGCTCGGACAACATGGAGGGTTGGTGATGTAGGATGCGGTAAAGCGAACCCCTTCCTTCGCCAGGCGATTAATGTTGGGCGTAGGGATATCCCTGCATCCATAACACCCGAGATCCCCATACCCAAGATCATCAATATAGATCAGGACAATGTTTGGTTGTGATGCCATCGACCTGCCAACCCATCCGGACAGGACAAGGGACAAACCGATCAGGGCGGCGGGAAGGCTGGTTCTTACCATGGCAGTGAAAATGTCTTAACGTTGGTCATATATTTGATCGCCTCAATAACTCCCTCCTTGATGCCCAGTCCCGAGTCTTTCACTCCTCCAAATGGAGAGGACTCAATCCGATAACCCGGGATCGCGTTGACATTCACCGTCCCCGTTCGAATACGCCTTACTGCAGTCAGGGCCGCCTCCATGTCCCGGGTCACAATCCCCGAGGAAAGGCCAAATGCAGTACCATTCGCCAGTTCAATCGCATCATCAAGGTCCCCAACCGGCAGGATTGGCGCCAGCGGACCGAAGGATTCTTCGACCACCATTTGCGCATCGCGGGGCACATCGGCAATAATAGTGGGCTCGATGGCAGCACCCCTGCGGGTGCCTCCGGCCAGTACCCGAGCGCCCTGTCCCACCGCATCCTCGACCCGGCGTTCGAGCACCCTGGCCGCAGATTCATCAATCACAGTCCCCACCCGGGTCTCTTCATCGGCAGGATCTCCACAAGGATACTCAGACACCTTGGCCACCAAGGACTCGGTAAACCGATCAACCACGGACTGGTGCACAAGCAGTCTTTTAACCGCAGTACAACGCTGCCCGGAGTTTCGGAAACAACCTTCCGCCGCCAGTTCAACCGCAAGCTCCAGATCCGCGTCATCGAGAATGATCAGGGGCGAATTTCCACCCAGCTCAAGACAGAGCTTCTTGTAACCTGCTGTTTTTGAGATACTTTTTCCTATTGCTACGCTTCCGGTAAAACTGACCAGTTCCACCCGCTCATCCCTGATCAATGGGGTGACTACCTCCTCCAGTGACCCCAGAACGACGCTCAGCATCTCGGGCGGCAACCCGGCCTCGTATAGGAGTTTGGTGAAGGTAATTGCCGTAAGAGGGGTCTTTTCGGAGGGCTTCAGGATCATCGGCGTCCCCGCCGCGATCGCAGGAGCGAGCTTGTGAGCGACCTGGTTGAGCGGATGGTTGAAGGGCGTAATTGCTGCCGCAAGTTTCAGGGGTTCACGCAGGGTAAAGATCTTACGCGCTTTCCCCTGCGGAGATACGTCACATGAGAACACCTGGCCATCATCACGCAGGGCCTCCATCGCGGCGAACTGGAGCACATCCTGGGTCCGACCCACCTCATACCTGGTCTCACGCATACACAGGCCTGACTCGCTACGGATCAGGTTTGCGAACTCCTCTGCTCTGCCTGACAGGGTTTCACGGGCCTTCATAAGCACCTCATGACGCTCCCAGCGTGACATCTTCACCTGCCTGGCACGGTTCAACGCACACTCCAACCCCTCTCCATCCACCATCCGTACCCGACCGGCAAGCTCCCCGTTGTAGGGATAGTGCACATCGAGCAACTCTCCACCCATCTCCTCCCCAGCAACGAGGCAAGGAAGCTCCGGGATCCCATCTTGATCAGAGTTGCTCATCAATCCAGTCCGTTACAGACATACTCGAACACATCAAAATTACGCGGATCCGCATCAGCCTTCGCTTGATACTCCTCATTCAGCGGACCTGAAAAGATGAACGGCACCATCGTTTCGAAACGCCCTCCATGTGACCTCAGGGGACGATCCAACTGTGACAGGTCGTGATACTCAGGACTTCTTCCGAGCACCGTATCAGCCGCGCCCATCACCACGAGGTCTCCAATGCGATCAATTGGAAGTTCCAATTGATCGGCNGCCTCGTTCNTTTCCATTACCTCCGTAACCCCTTCCAACTCCCCAATCCACTCCGCTATTTCTCCGACCCGTGCTGGCTCCCGAAGGTGCACGGTCACATACGAACCAAGAGCTCCGTGGTGCACAACATAAGGATCGGTGATAGGGCAGATCACCTTGTCTCCTGCGCCGAATTTTCCAGCCAGTTCATCCTCAAGATAGATAACCCGTGGGCTTCCATCTTCCCGGCACTTGGCATTCATCCCGTGATCCGCAGTAATCCCCAGNCGACACCCCAGTTCTCGCAGGCGCCCAAGCTCCGCATCAAGTGCCTCATAGAACTCCAGCGCCCCTTCTTCATCCGGGGCATACTTGTGCTGGATATAATCTGTCAGCGAGAGATAGAGAAAATCCGCCTGCCCGGATTCCACAAGGGCAACACCGGCGCGCAGCACATATACACTCGCCTCTCCACTGTAAATGGGAGGGGTATCTCCCACCAGTTCCTCGACATTCTCGATCCCGTGAGTCGACACCCGTGCCTCGGCTGCTTTCTCGGAAGAAAAAGCCATCCCCGTTACTCCTTCTGCCAGCAACCCGGGAGAAAGCAGGTCTCGCAACTTTTCCTTGGCGGTCACCATTGCGACTTTCCGGCCCATCTGGGCTGCCCCAGACAGAATCGTCCCACATCGTAGAAAGTCCGAGCTATTCATCATGACTTCCTCGCCCGTCTCTGGATCCAGGAAGAAATTCCCACTCAGCCCGGTCTCGACCGGCGGCACCCCCGTTACAATTGCTGCATTATTCACGTTGGTGAAGGACGGAAGCGCCCCGCGGGCCATTCCTCGCCATCCTCCCTTGAGGATCGTTTCCATGTGAGGCATGCGCCCCCGGGCAAGGGCTTCCGTGAGGTAGTCGTCTTCGCAACCATCCACACACACCACCGCTACCGGCCCTTCTGGCAACCGGTATCCACGGCCATTTACAGTGAAGTCGTCCATTTTGGGAAAGGAGCCCAAGTCTCTACCGCAAGCCCCGAAAATAACACTGTTTTATTCTCCGTGCAGACGGAAGAGTCAGCTCCGGATCATATCTTGAGGCATCGCTGCCATTCGAGCTATTTGAACTCCAGCGCGCTTCGTTTCACCTCGAGGGAATGAATCTCCTCCCCATCGATATTAACGATCGTGTACTTCACGGTTGGGTCCTCTGCTTTCAGATCAAAATCAACCCGTCCGAAGGACTGCTTGTCATTATAGCCAAAAAGTGACGACTCGATAAGTCGGTGCACATGCTGGTTCGTGAGCCGTGAGGAACTGAACTCATACACCGGATACATCTCCTTGATACCGGTATCCGTCCGGTAAGCGTCAGACCGGTGTCGATCTGCAGACAGGATAATAACTCCCGGAATCTTCTGCTTCGCAATATACTGGTAAATCCTGCTCCGTTCCCGGCTGTATCCATCCCAGGTATCCTTCGACCCGGGCTTCACCTTTGGCGCAAGGGGGACATTCGAGCACAGGACGGTAAAGACGGAGGAATTCCTGGAAAGCGTGGCCTTGAGCCACTTCATCTGCGCCGGCCCCAGCATGGAGGGATCCTCCCCCTTCGGGGACTCCCGATAGTAGCGCCCGTCGATCATGATGAATCGTACTTTCCCGATCTCGAAATCAAACCAGCACCCTGGCTGTCCTTCACCTCCCCCGTAGTAGGGATTGTCATAGTTCTCCTTGAAGATTTTCCAGACCTGACGCTTCCACGCTGGTTGATCAACCGCCGGACCACCCCATCCGTCATTGGTCGTGAAATCATGGTCATCCCAGATCCCGTAGATCGGAACCTGTTTCGCCAGCTTCTTCCATTCCGGCTGGCTCTGGCGTCGGAAATAGTGAAAGCGCTGCATCTCCGGGGTCTCCGGATCGTCAATATACACATTATCTCCCAGCAGAAGAAGGGCCCGCGGATCAATTTCACGGATCGTGTCCCATACCCTCTCATTAGCCGGCACGTATCCGGCTCCTCCTCCGAACGCGATGCTGAACCTGTCAACCGGAGCGTCCTTCTTCAGTGAAGTATCAGGAAGCGCCCGCTCCCATGGCCACGTTTCGGCGTTGAACTTCCANGCGTCTGCTTTTCCCTCCGCCAGATCCAGCAGCATTCTGGTATGATCNGGGTTGACTCCCTTGCTCTCGGTCGAACCGAGATAGGCGATGGCCTCCTTGCTCCTGCCCTTCAGGATCAACTTGAGGGCATGAGGATGGATCCNCTTGCTCTGCTTTCCTTTCTCGGGCTTCTCATTATTGACCTTCGGTCTCGAGGCCTGCCCATGAAGCAACCCGGCACCCATGCAGGTCAGGAGGGCAAGAAGAGGAAATACGCGCACCAGGGGAGATCTGTTAATTGTCGTTACCATTGGATCGGGAGACGTTGTTTATTCCGATTACCGCGGTTCCGCAAGGATGATGGAGTCATCCGCCTCANCCCGGAACCCTCTCAGGAGCGGGGCAAAGCAGGGAACCAGGCAAACCGGCCCCAGTTCGCCCGTTGCGGAACGATCGGCAACTCCTTTTCCCCGGCCCCGGTTTCAATCATAACCTTGGGACCTCCTCTCTCCGGGTCAGGAAAGGCCCGGGTTACAAACCCGTCCGGGGACCACGTTGGGTCATCGCCTCGCCCAACCTTCCGCCGTTTCTTCCCGTCACTGCTCGCAACCCAGACACTGAAGGTCTCTGAAATCTTCCGGTCCCGCTCCGGGTTCCTGACCCCGGTAAACTGGCTCATATGAATCATCTCCACGCCTTCCCAGTGGGCGATCCACTTACCATCGGGAGACCATGCAGGAACCTTCTGCTCAATAGGTAACTGAAGTCCTTCGTTCTGCTCCCCGGGTGGTGGTGAAATCAATCTGGCATCGCTTCCATCCAGGCCACTAACCCAGATCCTGAAAGTCCCACTACGATTGGAGACAAAGGCAATCTTCCTTCCATCGCTGGAAACCGAAGGCATCGCATTACTGAAACGTATCTGCTCCGGGTCGTTGAAAAGCCTACGAGACTGGTCCGTCTTCGTGTCCATGATGTGGATCTGACTGTTGGAGGCAGGGTCCTGGTTTCTCTTCTTCTGGCGGGCCTTCATCCAGACCACGTGGCGGGAGTCTGGCAACCAGGAAGGAAGAAGGTTCATCCCTTCCCCCACAAGCACCCGGGCATTCCTGCCGTCAATATCCGAAACCCGGAGACTCAGGGCCCCCTTCTCTGGCTCCACATAAAGCAGCCTCCTGCCATCGGGCGACACGGAGGGCATCCGGCATCCGGATTTCGATTTCGTCAGTTGGACTCTCCCCGTCCCGTCCTCCTTCATCCTGAAAAGCTGGAGGATTCCGCTGTCATCGGTGTGACTGACGATAACTTCCCGTAATTCTCCGGCTCCACAGAGGGAGAGGCAGGATACCAGGAAAACCAGTAGACGTATGAGAAAGTGGTTTTTCACTTCGTCCTGCCGACCCGGGTAAGGAGCGGTGTAGTTGGCGATTCCCACTGTTTAATCGATGAAGTCGCACCCTTGGGCTGCGGCATCTTGGCGTCCATCGCTCGACGCCAGTCCTGCAGCATCTTCAGCAACCTCCCGGTGATCTCCGGCTTGGCCTTGGAGAGATCGTTCTGCTCGCCGAGATCCTCTTTCAAGTCAAAGAGCTGCACACTCCCGTTTTCGTAGTATTCCAGCAGTTTGTAGTTTCCCAGCCGGATCGCTCCCCCGGGACTCTGGTAACCATGGTTACTGTAGTGTGGAAAGTGCCAGTATATTGCCCCACGGTCATGATCCCTGCCCTTCAGGGCGGGAAGAAAGCTCATCCCATCCAAGTGCTGCTTGGGAAGCGCCGGCAGACCGATCATTTCAAGCAGGGTGGGATAAAAAT
>PAQU01000059.1 GCA_002709395.1 Roseibacillus sp.
CTTGACCTGCAGCGTTGCCATGTGGCGGGTTTCAGCAAGGGAGGATGGATGGCAGGATTTCTCCTGCAGCATGACCCTTCCCTCGCCGGGGGAATTATCCTGGGAGCCGGTCACCAGTTTTTGATCAGGAAGCCCGTGAGGTTCCGTCGTTCCAAATTACTCTTTGTGGGAGTCGGCCGATTGGATGCGAACTATCCTTTTGCGCTACGTGCCCTTGTCCATTACCGGTCGCTGGGAGCCAGAACCACCATGGACACGTGGCATGGGTTGGGGCACCGGTTTCCTGATTCAGGGTCCCCGGCCCTGAGCCAGTGGCTGAATATTGCCGCCAACCTCAGGGGAGATCATGGGTCAAAAGCCAGTGAATGGCTCGAAGGGCAGATTGATACGATCAAGGGAATGCCAGATCTGGTGGACCAGTGGGTTGCTTGCCGGGACTTGGAAAAAGCTCCCTATGTACGTCTGCTGGGTGCGGCTGCAGAGGCCCGGGTGAGTTCCCTGCTTAGTGCGCTCGAAAAGGGGGGGAGGGTTGCTGCGGAGGCCAGAGCCCTGAAGGCTCACCAGGTCCTGCTGCGTCAGGAGACCAAGGGGCACACGGTCGCGCAGTGCCAGAGACTGGCCGCCGATTATCTTGCTCTCAGCGAGGCCCACCGGGGGACCCGGCAGGCGGAGATTGCATTAGGCGATCACGAGCGGGTTGAGAAGCTGGTTCTTCACCTGAAGGAGCAGCGAAAGATCATGCAGGAGCAGGAAGCGGAGGCTCAGAAGAAGAAGGATCTCACGCCCCCCGGGGAAGGGGATATCGATCCTTTCAAGCGAGCCCCGGACAACCGTCCCCGGATACCACGCAATCCCCTGGCTCCAAGGCGGAGGTAGTCCGCGATCTGCCTGACCCTTTCCAGTTGGCGGTCTGGGTGGCGGGAATCCCGGAGCCTCCTTTCATCTTCCGTCCGAGAGGCGCTCCGCGAGATTGGGGGGCAGCCCGGCATCAAGGATCTTCTGCTGGGTGGTTTCCCGGTCGTATTCAATACGACGGAAGCTGATCAGGTTTCTTTCGGTGTCGTAGATGACATAGCAGGACCGTGGGTCACCGTCGCGTGGCTGACCTACCGACCCGATGTTGATGAAATACTTGAGCCCCGCCTCAACTTCAACCAGTTCGGCAGCTTCCTCACGAACGCGGTCTCCCTGCACAAAGACCCGGGGCACATGGGTATGTCCGTGGAAACAGACATCGGTGACCTGATGGTAGAAGTTGGAGGTCGCATCAAATCTGTTGGTGACGTAGCCCCAGGCCCTGGGGTCATCGAGAGTTGAGTGAACGACGGTGAAGTTGGAGATCTGCCGCACCATCCGTAGAGATCCCAGCCACGATCTCTGTTCGCCCGAGAGTTGCTCGCGGGTCCATCGGAGAGCTGTGGCGGCAGTGGGGTTCATGGTGTCGAGGGAGTGGTTACCGCAGGCATCCTCGTCGTGGTTTCCCTTTACCACGGGATACTCCTTGGAGCGGATCAGTTCGAGACACTCCCCGGGATTGGCATTGTAGCCAACGATATCTCCAAGACAGACCCACTGGGTGCAACCCTGAGCATTTGAATCCTCGAGGACGGCATTCAGGGCTTCCAGATTGGCGTGGATGTCACCAAAGAGCGCGATTCGCATATCCGTTTTCCGCGTTGGCGGGGAGCCAAGGAATAGAAACGAGCCGAAAGGCTGTCGAGTGAAAGCTTTGAGGCCGGTGTGTATGCTGGAGATTCTACGGCACCACTGCCATCGATCTGAGGTGGGTCCGGTAGTCGTCGCGGGGTCGGCTCATCCAGATGCTGCGCCAGGTCCTCGGGTTGGGTTCACCGGTTACCGGGTGAGGGGGATAGACTTTCCCGGTGTAAGGATCGATGTTGAAGGTCTTGTCGGGAGGGTGCTTGAGGGGGTGAAGACGTTCAGGGACCTTGAATTCCCTGCAGAGCTGATCGATCATATCCCTTACCCCATCCATGGGAAACCCCTCGACCTGCCGGAACCAGTAGTCGGTAAGCTTCTGTGCTGCTTCCCTGCGGGATCCCAGGATCTCCTCGGGGCTGGAGATGGTCTCTCCCGACCATGATTGCAGGGCAAAAAAGATGGTCTGCGGGGTGTTGTAACGACGGTTGACTTGATCGGCCCACATCTCACGACAGGTTTCCCAGGCCTCCGCCTTGCGCCCCGGGATCCGGGAAAGGCAGTAGACGTGATTTCGGAGCAGCAGAGGAGACCCACTCGTGGCGTGACCCTGCTGGAAACATTCCGCCGCGCGCTCCAGATCCTGAGGGCGCCAGGGGGCACTGAGGGCATTGCCGAGGAGATGACAAAGGCGCCAGTCCCGGGGATTTTGTTCCACTCCGCGTTCAAGGAAGGCGATACCCTTGTCAAAAAATTCCCTCTGCATGCTCTTGCGGCGTCCCTCGCTCAATCCGGGTTTGTCGGAGTAGTCGGCGTAGGCATTGCTGTAGAGATGCCAGCTACCCGCATCCCAGTAGTAGCGGACGCGCGGTTGGAGGGCCACGATGGTCCGGTAGCTCTGCTCGAGCTCATACCACTCCTGTTCTTCCCAGTAGCCGTGGGCCCGGATGTTGAGCATGGCTGCGACCAGGGGACGAAGGCCTCCCAGTGCAATGGCGAGGGCGGTCTGGCCCAGTTCCTCACGGGTGTCCATTTCGATGGGGGAAGGGAGAAGATTCCGTTCCCGCATATCGTCGGTCAGACGGTCATCAAGGGGTCGGCGTAGCATGCCGGTCAGGACGACGGCAGCCAATACCACGGTGAGGTTGAGGAAAAGTTTCACAGGATTCCGGGATCACGGGCAGAGATAGTCCCTAGATTTCCTTGCGGGTGAATATGAACCAGCTCAGGACCACATAGAGGCCGACATACAGGCCGGTGGAGAGGGCAAGGCTTCCGAGGATATCGGGGGGGAAGATCTGCCCTGCAATGACCTCGTCTGAGATCTTGAAGGGGCGGTAATCAGGAAAGGGAGCAAAGAGGACCTTGGCAGCCAGTTCGTTCAATGTTCCTTCACCGATCCCCGAGGAGCTCCTGAAGTGATCGAGGCCATCGGCGATAAAATTCCCGATGAAGTAGACCAGAGTGGAAATCACCACGGTGAAAAGGGTGCTGGTGGAGAAGGTGGATACGAGGAGAGCGAGAGCTGCGATGATGGCGGCCTCGAAGAAGATCACAAGGATGGCTGCCTGCAGGCTCCAGGTGACCCCGTGGCTGAGGAGTTCGACCTTTGCGCCGTCGAAATCCTTCTGGCTCCATTGCTGCTGCTCGACAAGCACCCTGCCGACCTGCTCAAAATCGGAGAGGATTATCTGGGTCCGATACGCGAGGACTGCGTCAAGCAGCAGGGTCATGACGAACAGGCCGGCGAGGATCAGGAGCAGCACGCCGAAAAGTTTTCCGAGGAGATAATCGAGCCGGGGCACCGGCTTGGCCAGAATGGTGTAAAGGGTACGGTCTTCCACATCACGTGGAATGAGGAGCGCGGTAGCGACGATCCCGATGATGATGGCGAAGAGTTTCATGGTGCCGACCAGCGGAGCCTTAAGGAGTCGAAGTTCTTCTGCTCCCACGCTTTCCGGTCCCGCGGTGTGGGGAAGCTTGAAGATATTGAGCCCGAGCCAGATCAGGACGAAGACGAGCAGGAAGTAGAAGATCTTCATGCGCATGAGGTGCATGAAGGTGTTGCCCGCAATGATCCCGATCCGGCTGAAGGAGAAGAGGGGGGTAATGTGCGGGGTTGTCGAGAGCCCCTCGCCCGTGCCGGCCTTCTCATACGCGCCCTCTGCCCAACGAGGTGTCTTCTCAGGGGGAGCAGGAGACTTCTTTTCCTTCATTTGGAATCGCCCTCCCGTTGTTCCCAGATGGCTTGGACCGGGTTGAGTTTTCCGGAGTCCCGCTGGATCGTTTCCCGCAGGAAGAGCCGTTCGAGGGTGGTTCGAGGGTTTCCGCTGCGGACCAGTTCGACTCCCTCCTCATTTGCGGCAAGGGCGTGAATTCTCTTGAGAAGTTCCGGGGTGGCATTGCGGAGGACGATCTCGGTCTGGTCCTCGATAGCGATCAGGTCGTCGAGGCGTCCCTCCCTCACGAGGGATCCCTTGTGGATGATGCCCACCCGGTCACACACTTCCTGGACCTGCTCCAGAAGGTGGGAGCAGAGGAAGACGGTGAATCCACGATCCTTCAGCTTGAAGATGAGATCACGGATTTGACGGGATCCGATCGGGTCGACCCCGGCAGTTGGTTCGTCGAGGATAAGGAGACGGGGATCCTGGACGAGGGCCTGGGCCAGTCCGATACGCTGGAGCATTCCCTTGGAGTAGCCACCAAGGCGCCTCTTGCGGGCATCCTCAAGTCCGACCAGTTTGAGAAGTTCGAGGGTTCGCTCCCGAAGGACCGCTCCCTTCATTCCACAGAGCTTGCCGTAGAACCGGATGGTTTCCTCCCCGCTGAGGTGCTTGTAGAAGTAGGGGTTCTCAGGGAGGAAGCCCACCTCCTGACGGGAGTCAACCTTGGTTGAGTCGCGGCCGAAGATGGAGCAGATGCCTGCGGTGGGAGTAACCAGTCCGAGGAGGGCCTTCATGGTAGTCGACTTCCCCGATCCATTGGGCCCGATGAGCCCGTAAACTTCACCAGACGCGATCTCAAAGGAGACGTCGTTGACGGCGCGGATCATCCCGCGTCCAAAGGCCCCGCGAAAGTCCTTCACGAGGCTCTTGACCTGAACCGCTGGCGTGTCACTCATCCCTGACCCAGCATACCGTTCCTGTTGGCGCTGGCAAAGGTTTTGGTGGTCAGCCAGGGCAGGTGGAGTTGGAATCTGGAGATTCCCGGGTCGGGAGCCTTGCCGGGAGATTTCCTCCGGATCCGCAGGACGTTCCACAAATTCTGGTCGCATAATGCCCGGCAGGTGCGAAGATGGCCCCCATGAAACAAAGATTCATTCTCTGGCTCACGGGACTGCTTTCGCTCGGTTGCCTGTCAGGTTGCCTGGAGGTCGAACAGGTAATCAACCTGAAGAAGGACGGCAGTGGAACGATTGTCGAGGAGATCGTGATGGGGGCACAGATTGTGGCGATGATGGAAGGTCTTCCCGCAGGGGCCGGGGCTGAGAACCCTTTTGCGGATCTCTACAACGTGGAAAACTACAAGGCCAAGGCAGCTGGGTTCGGCAAGGGCGTTACCTACTCCGGGATGGAGAAGGTGGAGCGTAACGGGGGCAAGGGGGTGAAGGTGACTTACAAGTTCGAGGATATCAATAATGTGGTCCTGACTCCGGGTTCAGCCATGAATGATCTCAACAAGGAAGGAAAGGGGAAGGAAGCCGAGGCCGTGAAGGATGACCCCCTGAAGTTCGCCTACGCGGGAGATGTCCTAACCATCACCGTGCCCGAACCATCGGAGCAAAAGGGAGAGAGCGCGGAGCCGGAAGCGGGAGCCTTGGATCTGAATCCGGAGGATCCGGCAATGCAGGCGATGATGGCACAGATGTTCAAGGGGATGAAGATCAGTACCAAGCTGGTGACCGCCACCGGGATCCAGAAATCGGACGCTACCTACCTGAAGGACAACACGATCACCCTGATGCTCATGGACTTTGATGAAATCATGAAGAATCCAAAGGGGCTCAAGGCGCTTCAGAAGCTGGAGGGGGCCAAGCGGGCCGAGATCGCGGAATCCCTGAAAGGGGTCAAGGGGGTTGCAGTGGAGACCAAGAAAGAAATCCGCGTCAAGTTGAAGTAGGACTCGCTTCCATAGAGTTCAAGCCGGGCAGGTTACTCCTCTATACGAATCCGGATGTAGCGATCTTCCCCGCTGGTGATGGGTTGGGAATCCCTGACTGTGATGGTAGTGGTGCCATCGCCGTTCTGCTCCTCCGAGACTACCACTACGTCCGGACTCCAGGTCTGGAGATCCCTGCTTACCTCGGGGGTCACGGTCGCGCCCGTGAGATCGGATCGAAGTTGATAGGTCAGGGTCAGGTGGAGGGAGTCATTGACTCGATCCATGTCCACAATGCTCAACTGGTGGGCCGCGGTGGAGCCAAGGTCGTAGCCTTGTGCGTAAAGCATGAAGTTACTGAGGCCGCCCGGTCCGGGAACGAGATCAGGACCGGTTAGAAGCGGATCCGATCCATCGAGAGGCCCGAAGAATTTGCGGGTCCAGAGCTGGTAGGACCAGTCGTCAGCGAGACCAGGGGCCCCGTGGTCCAGATGGGCCGCCCGCCAGCGGGTTCCCTCATCGAGTTGCTCTTCCGGGGTGCCAAGGGGGTCGATCAGGACAAGGCTCGGTCCCGATCCGTCCGGGAGCGTTGGCCACGGTGTCTTGTCGTCGTATGGAAAGCTGAAGATCCTGTCTCCGGCGGCATCTTCCAACCCGAGGCGCTCCCCCTTGTTGGAGAGATTGGTGTCAGTAGCGAACTCACCAAAGAGGGAAGGCTCCACCGATGGGCCATAACGGGCCAGGAAGGCTGCCCGGTTGCTAACGATAAGGGCTTCCTGTCCTGCGGCGAGATAGGTCCCGACGGGAAACTGGAAATCGATACCCTTGTCGAAGCGGCAGAGGCTGAGGTCGATTTCACCATCGGTTACGTTTTGCAGTTCGATGAACTCAAAGTCATTGTCGGAATCGGAAAGAGCCAGTTCAGCCTCGGTCTCCGGGTCCGTGGGATGGTAGTGGATCTCGGTAATTTTCAGGTTATCGAAGTTGGCCGGGGTGCCGATCTGGTAGAACATGTCCAGCAGGGCCGACCAGGTGCCGTCAATCCGCCGGGTACGGGCCTTGAGCCAGGTGGTCCGGTCCAGGAGCATGCGTCCGTCGTAAGCTTTCGCTGTAGGAGAGACCGACCCGCCAGCGGCGCCGGTATTCCCTTCAAGAACGGCTTGAATCAGGAAGTCGCTGCTGCGGTTCGTGCGGTTGAATCCATGGATCGCAAGGATGTTTTCCCCTGGTTTGAGGAGGTCGAGGGCGCTGGTCTGGTCGAAATTGATATAATCCCTTGCGAGGCTGTCACTGTGACTTGCTGATGCCAATGCGTTCCACTGGGAGGAACTTGCATTGCGGGACTCGATCTCCACCCCGTTCAGGTAGGCGGTAAAGCCATCATCGTAGCGGATTCGGAGGATAAGCGACTCAAGGGAATCAATAGTGGGCTGGTCGGGGACGGTGAACTTGTAACGGACATAGGCAGATGCATTGATACTGTACATCTCCGTGAGTTCGGTCTGGATGAAGGGATCATAGCTGGGGTTGCTGTTGGGGAAGCGCTCATAGCCGACTCCGTTGGGCCCGGTGACCCACTCGTCGATATTGGAAGGGTCCTCAACCTGCCGCCATGTGGTCCCTATCTCGGCATTGCTCTCCTCGGTAGGCACGTGGGCCTCAACCGGGTGGTCGTCGGTCACAAACGGGAAAATATTCTGTGTATTGACGACGCGTGGGTCCGTGCCGTCGGTGGTAAGATAGATGGTGGCTCCGCGGGTTGTGGTTCTCAGAGTGAGATTGACCGGGTCCGGAAACAGGGTGTCCTGAAGGGAAGGCATGGGCGCCACGACGTCAGGATAGAGGCCCACCTCGTTGAACTGGGATAGAATTGTGTTACTGCGGTTGACGAGGAACTGTGAGCGCACCCAGTTGACCGCCGGGAGCCACTGGGCGTTCCGGGTATAGGCCGTCCGGCGAGGTGCCCCGGTCCAGGTGTCCAGTCCCCACCGGGCTGATTCACCTACCACCGGGGTGCGTACGGTTTCGACGAGACGATCCCAGTGGCCCTGCAGTCGCTCCACCGACAGCGCACCCTTGTTAAAGAGGTGCTTGTGCAGGCGGTCGGCAAAGCGCAGTTGAAATTCCGGGTGCTGGCGGAGGGCATCGTAGATGATGCCGGGTGAGTTTGAGTTATCGACTCTGGTAAAGTTGTTCTCCCAGCTGCGGGGGTTCGGCTGACCGGTTGAGTTGTTTCGTGAAAAGGGGATGCCCATCGACATTTCCGCATCCCAGGTGTAGAAGATGAAAGGCTGCTCCCCGTTCCTGCTCTTGCGCGCGACATACCAGTTCTTGTCGTCTGAAAACGTGGAGATTGACTGGCCGTTGCGGGTGGCTGGTGCCAGCCAGTCTTCGTCACTGGACCATATCCGGTGGATCATGGCGTCGGCAAAGTTATCAATATCAATGAACCGCTGGATGGACGCGTAGTCTGAATCTGACTCGATGCCGTTCTCCGCCAGGTTGATCAATTCGTCCCAGGCGACGGAGTCGCCGGCTTCTACCTCGGCACCATGCTTGAGGACGTCCCAGTCCTCCGGGTCTCCCCCGTGGTGGTCGGCGTTCAGGTGCTCGTGAGGGAATTCTTGCAACTCATAGAGACCCCAGTAATCACCATTCAGAAAAAGACTGACCATCCGGCCATAGGGGGAAGGCTGTCCCATGTCCTGCTGTATTCGGTGAAGAAACTCATTCCGGATGAAACTCGCGTTGTCCCAGTCGTCGCGGAAGGTCCACGCGTCGTGACCCCCGCCGCGCAGCAGGATACTCTTGAAGCTGTCGACAGGTGATCCAGGGAAGAGGCGATGATTGAGACGGGACTGCCCGTAGTCGGATCGGAAATAGAGCCGGAATGGTTTCTTGGGGTGACGGCGTGCGTTTCCGCCATGGATCCGGATACCTGCCGGTTCATGGGTGGAATCCTCAGCATTGGCGGGGTCGAAGAATTCGAAGTGGGCCTCGCGCTCACTGACGCTGCCACTGAGCGTCGGATTGTTGTGAATTCCCCCGGCCCCGAACAGGTCGGTAGGATTGAAGGATACGGATACAACGGGCAGTTGGGTGAGGGCAGACCTGATTTCACCGCGGTAGGAGGTGGAGTTGACTACCGCACTGTTCATTTCGCTCTGCTCGACGATGTCCTCCGGATAGAGATAACTCTTGGCATCCACGTTGGTGGGAACCATGTCGGAGCGGTATGCTATCGCTCGAAGGACGGTGGTGGAGTCGATGACTACGGGCCCTGTATAGATCTGTCCGAAATTGCGGGTCGGTTCCCGTCCACTCGTGGTATAACGGATGATGGCTTCCGGGGTGGCGGAACTGATGGTGACCTCAATCGGTTCGTCATAGAAGCCGCGCTGGTGTGAGAATACCGTGTCCGCCACGAACCCGGTGAGAGGATCTCCGTTGGCCCGGCCGGGGGTGGCAGGATAGAGATAGCCCCGGGTTCCGTCATTGCCGATCCCGTAGCCGATGTCGCGCTTTACGGAAGGGAAGGAGGGGGCGAATTCATCGATGACATTTCCACTGGGATCGCAGAGGGCGAGATACTCTCCATCGGAGTCCAGGGAGAAGTTGGTGTGGAGTTGCTGGCGGAGGGCGGCTCGATCCTTTCCGGAAGCGAAGACGATGAGATAGGAGTTGGATCCGAGGAACTGGCCCCCGGGGAAAACCCACTTTCCAGGCACCGCCGGGTCATCCGTCAGGCTATAGCCTCCGAGGTTGATCTGGGGTCCAGTATTGAGAATCTCGATCCAGTCCGATGACTCGCCATCCACGTCATCGATCGTATTCTTGTTGTTGGCCACAATCTCACTGATCACCAGTTGTCCGGTCGCGGGAAGGCAGGCGAGGAGGAAGAAGACAGGGAGAAGAAGGAGGGAACCCGCAGGCCTGACCGCGTGCGGTTTGTGGGGGCTGGTAATCATGAGGTGGGATCTCTCACTCGAATGAGAAATGATCCTTATTCTATCCCTTTGCCTTTACCCTGCAAGCAGGCTCGGAGATCAATTACCTCCACTTATACCCATTTTGGCTTATGTGACCGGGTCAATCCAGAGCTTGGTTTGGTAGCGAACCCGAACTCAGCTCATGCCCGGGGGTGGAACTGGCGGTGGACCTTTTTCAGGCCCTGGTCGTCAACATGGGTGTAAATCTGGGTGGTAGCGATATCGGCATGTCCCAGCAGTTCCTGAATGACCCGCAGGTCTGCTCCGTTCTGAAGGAGGTGGGTAGCGAAGGAGTGGCGCAGGAGATGCGGATAAATATTCCCGGTAAGTCCGGCCTGACGGGCGCGTTCCTTCACGATTTTCCGGACCCGGTCAGGACCGAGGGGTCCGCCTCGTACGGAGAGAAAGATTTCCGAAGAAGTGTGTGGTTTAACGAGTTCAGGCCGCTCGTTATCGAGATAGCTCTTCAGCGCAGCAAGGGCCTGTCCGCCCACTGGTACGATACGGGTCTTATTCCCCTTGCCGGTCACCCTCAGGAATCCGTCTTCAAGGTCGAGGGACTCGAGCCTTGCGGAACAGATTTCGGCGAGGCGCAGTCCGGAGGCGTAGAAGAGTTCGAGGATGGCGAGGTCCCGGCGCCCGAGAGGCTTGGAAGGGTCGATGGAGTCCAGGATTCTTGCGACCTGAGAGACCTGGAGGGTTCCAGGCAGAGAACTTCCTGTTCTTGGGGAAAGAAGTGGTTCAGCGGGGTCTTCCCCGAGGAGATTGCGCGATACAAGGAACCGGAAGAAGATCTTCAGATGAACCACTGCAATACGCAGGGAGGAGGCCTCAAGGCCCCTGCTCTTCTGCTGCGAGAGGAATTCCCGGAGGTGGTCGATGCCGAGATCCTGCCAGTCGGGCAGATCTCGTTGCTGTGCCCAGTCCGCCAGCGTCTCAAGCGTACGCCTGACTGAGAGCTGGTAGGCATCGGAGAGCCCACGCTCGGTGGCAAGATAGAGAATGAAGCTGTCGATCTGTGGAGCCAACGGCCAGAGTGTAGCAGAAACCTGGCAAGAGGGTGGTCCGAAAAAGGCCGCCTGCCGGATCAGGCTGTTCCGGTTCCGAAGGTTGCTTTTCCGGGGCAGGGGCGCTAAGGATCCCGCCCCGCCGTGAGCTGGCCGGGAGAGGACGATGCCTAAAGTATTCATCAAGACCTACGGGTGACAGATGAACGAACGCGATTCCGAGCAGGTTGCTCGGATGTTCGTTGAGGGAGGCTATACCCTCACCCGGGAGGAGCAGGATGCGGATGCCATTCTGGTCAATACCTGCTCTGTACGTGATCAGGCGGAGCAGAAGGCACTGGGGAAGATGGGAATGATGGGCAAGCATCGGGAGAAGCGTGGGCACGTGGTATACGGGTTCATGGGTTGCATGGCGCAGAGCCGGGGAGAGGAGCTCTTTGACCGTGTGCCTCACCTGGACCTGGTAGTGGGAACTCAGAAATATCACCGGGTCTTTGGCTATGTGGATGACATCCTGCGCAGGCGACAGGAGGAAAGAATGGACGATCCCTCGATGGCGCTTGAGGGCCATACGGTGGAAGAGGGTGCCTCTTCGCCAGCGCCCGGGGAGGGAAGACTGGTGGATACCGGGCTGGAAAAAGACAGCCAGAATACCATCCGGGACCATGTTGTGGCGGGGAAGCAGGCCACGGCCTTCGTTTCCATCATGCAGGGATGCAACATGAGATGCAGCTTTTGCATAGTGCCGGATACCCGGGGGCGGGAGCGTGGTCGTCCGATCCCAGATGTGGTAGAGGAAGTAGAGCGACTGGCTCAGCAGGGTACCAGGGAGGTGACTCTCCTGGGACAGATCGTAAACCTTTACGGACGGACAGAGTTCGCAAAGGTCAATGGGAAGTCACCCTTTGTCCAGCTTCTGGAAGCGGTTCATGAAGTCGAGGGAATCGAGCGCATTCGTTTCACTTCTCCCCATCCCATTGGTTATCGCGACGACCTGGTGGAAGCGTTCACGTATCTTCCCAAGCTCTGTTCTCACATTCACTTTCCCATGCAGAGTGGAAGTGATCGTATTCTCAAGGCCATGCGACGTCCCTACAGGAATGAAAAATTTATTACCATCTGCGAGAAGATGAAAGCGGCACGGGCCGATCTCGCGATTACAACGGACATCATCGTCGGGTTTCCTACCGAGACAGAAGAGGACTTCCAGGCCACGGTCGACTGTGTAAAACGGCTGCAGTTCGATAACAGTTTTATCTTCCGTTATTCCAAGCGGAAGGATACGCCGGCGGCTGAGATGGAGGGCCAGATCCCGGAGAGAGTGAAGGAAGAGCGCAACCAGGAATTGCTGAAGATACAGGGTGAGATTGCGACCCGGAAGAACGCGGCCTTGATTGGGACGCGGCAGGAAATCCTGTGTACGGGTCCAAGTAAGACCAACAAGGAGCGATTGAGTGGGCGTACCACGCAGAACAAGATTGTCATTTTTGACGGGGATGAGACCCGCCTGACGGGTGAAATCCTCGAAGTGGACATAGAGGATTCCACTGGCTTTACCCTTTTCGGGAAAATCGTGACGAGGGGTTAGGGAGGCCCTTGGTGGTGGCTGAAATCCAACTACGGGCCTGGTGGCGGCCAATCTTTGGGAGGAATTCGAGCCTTTGCTCTTTACCTCCACCCGGTGCTGGCGTAGCTAGCGCCCACGAACATGGGTCCGCATCCCTACGAAAGTATACCCCTTGATCTTGCGGGCTATGCCATGGCGCTCTACCTGCTGGTTGCTCATGGCCTGATGATATGTAAGGCAGAGGCCTGTAAGCAGTGGCTCATCAGGTTACCCCGGCATCGGGCAGCTGGAATCTACACCCTTGCTGTGGGAATGCTCTGGTTCTGGCTTCTCATTGCTCCGGATAACATGGGGCTGGTGTCATCACTGACCATGGATATCGGTGAGTTCAATGCGGTAAAGCCATGGCTGAGGATTATAGTGCCCATTGCTTTCCTGGGAATGGTGATCTACGTAAAGGAGTTTCTTTTTGTCCGGGCTCTGGGGGTATTGGCTCTGATGGTGGCCGCACCACTTCTGGAGGCGGCTTTCAACCGGGATCCCGATACGCGCCTGCTGGTTCCAATTTTCTCATACCTGCTGCTTACCAAGGCACTCTTCTGGGTGGGGATGCCATACACCTTCCGGGACCTGGTGAACTGGGCAACTTCCAATGACCGACGCTGGCGGATCCTGGCTTATATTGGATTTGGATACGGAGTCCTCACTCTGGCGTGCGCGGTCCTCTTCTGGCGGGGGCACTAGAGAAGAAGATCTGATATTTAGAATAATTCTAATTAGTCCTTGTGGACTGCCCTTGCTGAAGTAGCTTCCCCGCATGGTAAGAAACGACGCCGAAAAACTTCCTGTCTCGGCGAAGGAGATCCCCCAGGAATTGCGGGGACTTCGCATGACCAAGCAGCGGAGGGAGGTCTATAGCGTGCTTCTCCGGAACCGCGATCATCCCAACGCTAATGAGATCTTCCAAAGGGTGCAGAAAGGGATGCCGACGATCTCCCTGGCCACCGTGTACAACTGTCTGGATGCCCTGGTGGAACACGGGTTGATCAACCAGGTGAACTTTGACCGTGAGCCCTCCCGTTTCTGCGTGAATCTTGCCCCTCACGTTCATTTTCAGGACAAGAAGACCGGAGTGATTCATGATGTTTCATTCAAGGATGGCTGCCAGATTACCGATCTCCTCGATCTGCCGCGTGGCGCGGAGGTCAGCGAACTGGAACTCACTATCCGGGGTTTTTTCAAGGGATCCTGATTCCTGCCCCTTCCAAGCTAAATCTGATACAAGATGAGCCTGATCATCAAAAACCTCCATGCCGCGATTGACGGTAACGATATTCTCAAGGGTCTGAGCCTCGAAGTTCCTCCGGGTGAGGTGCATGCCATCATGGGCCCGAATGGGTCTGGCAAGTCCACACTCTCCAAGGTCATTGCCGGTCACGAGGATTATGAGGTGACGGGTGGGTCGGTTACCATGAACGGGGAGGATCTTCTCGAACTCGAGATCGATGAGCGGAGTCGGGCAGGGCTTTTCCTGGCTTTCCAGTATCCGGCGGAAGTTCCCGGGGTGACGATGGCGAACTTTATCCGGGCTGCCCGCCAGGNACGTCTTCCGAAGGGGGAGGAGATCGATGCGGTTGCGTATTACAGGGAGCTTTACGAGAAGATGGACCTTCTGGGGATCGACCGCCAGTTCACATCCCGCTCAGTCAACGAGGGATTCTCCGGCGGTGAGAAGAAGCGCAATGAAGTGCTCCAGATGATGATGCTGGAACCGAGGTTCTGCGTGATGGATGAGACGGACTCAGGCCTCGACATTGACGCTCTCAAGGTGGTGGCCAGTGGGGTGAATTCCATGCGCTCGCCGGAGCGTGGTTTCCTTGTCATCACACACTACCAGCGCCTGCTTGATTANATCGAGCCGGATCATGTCCATGTGCTTGCAGATGGACAGATTGTGCGCAGTGGGAGCAAGGAGCTGGCCCTTGAACTGGAGAAAAGGGGCTATGATTTCCTCAAGGACGAAGTCGAGGTGGCAGGGTAAGATCGTAATTTAATTCAGTAGAACACATGAGCGAATCAGTCTTGGACTCTGGAACGCAGGCGGCGATCGAGGTCGACCAGAGTAAGGGGAATTTCTCCTTTCCGGAGTCTCATAAGTATGATGCTGGCCGGGGATTGAGTCCTGCCACCATCGACTATATCTGCGATGTGAAGGACGATGCGGACTGGGTCCGCGAGTTCCGGCACAGGGGGCTCAGGACCTTCGAGTCCAAGCCCATGCCGACCCACTGGGCGACCAGAGATCTGGAGAACATCGATTTCGATGTCATACGCTACTATCTTTCAGACGGGACAAAACCGACCCGGAGCTGGGACGAAGTCCCCGATGACATCAAGGAGACTTTTGAGAGGCTTGGGATCCCGGAACAGGAGAGGGCCTTTCTTGCAGGAGTTGAGGCTCAGTATGATTCCGAGGCGGCCTACTCGAATGTGAAGGAAGAGCTCGAGAAGGATGGGGTCATCTTCGTCAATTCGACGGAAGGTCTGAAGGACCATGAGGACGTCTTCCGGCCCTGGTTCGGGAAAGTGATTCCCACTGGTGATAACAAGTTCTCAGNCCTCAACAGTGCGGTCTTTTCCGGAGGCTCATTCATCTATGTTCCGAAGGGAGTGAAGGTGCGACATCCACTGCAGGCATATTTCCGGATCAACTCCGAGAACTTCGGGCAGTTCGAGCGGACCCTCATCATCTGTGACGAGGGTTCTGAACTGACTTACCTGGAAGGATGTACTGCTCCCAAGTTTGAGACCGCTACCCTTCATTCGGCAGTGGTTGAGCTGGTGGCCATGAAGGATGCGAAGTTGCAGTATATCACGGTGCAGAACTGGAGCGATAATGTCTTCAATCTGGTGACCAAACGGGGAATTGCCCATGAGAATGCAGAAGTGCGATGGATCGATTGCAACATCGGAAGCAGGCTGACGATGAAGTACCCAGGGGTGGTCATGAAGGGGCGTCGGGCCCGTGGGGAAGTGATTTCGATCGCCCTTGCGAATTCGGGGCAGCATCAGGATACGGGAGCCAAGATGATTCATGCGGCCGACGAGACAACGTCCAATGTGGTCTCCAAGTCCATCTCGGTGGGTGAGGGTCGTTCTACTTACCGGGGGCAGGTCCATATCCCCAAGCATCTGAAGGGGTGCCGGAATAATACCGAGTGCGATGCGTTACTGATCAATACCAATAGTCGGACCGATACGTATCCGGCCATTACGGTCCGGGGAAACCAGCACGCTACTCAGCATGAAGCGAGTGTTTCCCAGGTGTCAGAGGAGATGCTATTCTACCTGCAGCAGCGGGGGCTGAGTGAAGGAGAAGCGATGAGTCTTGCGGTGAACGGTTTCGTCAATGACCTGGTAAGAGAGTTCCCGATGGAATACTCGGTCGAACTCAAGCGTCTTATCGAGTTGGAGATGGAAGGGAGTGTGGGATAGAGGCAAGGACCCGCATGCAGTATTCAGGAGATTGAATTTGATGGGCGCAACATTGGATCGGGAAAGTATTCTGGGAGAGGCTCCGCGCAGACTGGACGGTGTGCCGGACTGGTTCAATGCCTCGCGCGAGGCGGGATGGGAGCTTTTTGAGCAGTTGCCCATGCCATCGCGCAAGGATGAGGAATGGCGCTTTGCGAGTCTTGGTCATCTCGATTTCGAGGGCGTGCAACTTCCCCGCCCTCACTCGATGGGTTCACATCGTGGGGCCAGTGGGCTTGAGAAGCGCTCCGCACGGATTGGTTTTGTGAATGATGGGTTGAATGAGCAGGAATCCAACCTTCCCGAGGAGGTCATTTGCCTGCCGTTACGAGAGGCGCTTGAGAAGCATCCTGATCTTGTTCAGCAGTATTTCATGAAGTCCGGCTGCCAGCTGGGTTCAGCGAAGTTCGCCGCCCTTCACCAGGCGCATGTTTCTTCCGGGATGTTCATTTACGTGCCGGATGGGGTGGTGGTGGAGGATCCGATCGAGGTCTTTCACTGGCTTTCCGGAGACCATATCATCACCTTTCCTCATAGCCTTGTAGTGACAGGGAAGGATTCCCGGGTTACGGTGGTTGATTACTTCCAGTCCGACACCAGTGCCCGCGATGCATGGGCCATTGCGTTTAATGATCTCGTGGCGGGACCGGGATCACAGTTGACCTATCTGTCCCTGCAGGACCTGTGTGACCAGTCCCGGATGATTCAGGTGGGAAATACAGTGGTTGATCGCGATGCCAGCTCGAAGACCTTTATCCTGAATGCAGGAGCGGCGTGGGCCCGGCAGGAATTTCTCAGTCGCCTCAGCGGGGAAAACGCTCATTCAGACATGTTGTCAGTAAGTATCGCGCGGGATGAGCAGGAGTATGACCAACGTACCTTCCAGCATCATGCCAGCAAGCGGAGCTACTCTGACCTCCTCTATAAGAATACGCTCTACGACGGAAGTCGTTCCATCTTTTCCGGGTTGATCCTTGTTGATGAGGGTGCGCATGAGACCGACGCGTACCAGACCTGCCGTAACCTTCTGATGAGCGAGACAGCGGAAGCCAACTCGATGCCCGGCCTTGAAATCAATGCGGACCAGGTGAAGTGCTCCCACGGGAGTACATCCGCCATGATCGACGAGGATGAAATCTTCTATCTTCGTGCGAGGGGGATTGCGCCTCATGTTGCGAGGCAACTGGTTGCCCAGGGGTTCAGTGTGGAGTCGATATCGCGGTTGAGAAACGAAGCCCTGGAAGAACTGGTCCTGAGCTTCGCATCGCGTGAGTTTCATCGGATCTCGGAGCAGGTGGTTGACCGCTGATTGTCTGCCTGTCAAAAGCTGGANTAGAAGCGGCATGAGGGAAGAAAATTTGTTCACCGAACCTGAGGGGAGGGCTGGCGATGGGTTCTCCTGCCCTTGAATTGGAGAACGTCACGGTCTGGCGTGGGGAGCAGAAGGTCTTTGACGGGCTTTCCCTGCGAGTCGAATCCGGAGAGCGGGTTGCCATCCTCGGACCCAACGGAGCGGGGAAAAGCACGCTACTGGCCCTGATCTCCGGGGATGTTCATCCGGTTGCGGACCAGGGGAGTTCGCGGTTGTTTGGAGAAGAGCGCTGGTCGCTCTACGATTTACGCGAGCGGGTAGGGTTGATCACCCCGGAGCAACGTGGCCTTTTCGACGATGATGAACTGGCAAGTGACGTGGTTCTTACCGGGTTACATGGCACCTATGGGATCACGCGGGGGCAGGCCTTCACCGCCACGGAAAAGCGAAGGGCCTGGAAGGCCATGAAGGCCGCGGGAGTTCATGAGTTGATGTGGCGGGATTACGGGGAACTCTCCTCCGGGGAGCGTTGCCGGTTTCTCCTGGCCAGGTCCCTTGTCCATGAACCCGGGATGCTGATTCTGGACGAGCCAACCACGTCCCTGGATCCCCCCGGGGCATGGAATTTCATGGGGGTAGTGCGCTCCCTCATGCGGCAGGGGACGGGAGTTCTACTTGTCACTCACGATGTTCGTGAGATTTCTCCTGAGATTGACCGGGTTGTCCTGATGAGAAAGGGGCGGATTCTTGCCGATGGTAAAAAGCGGGAGGTGCTCAGGGCGGAGCACCTGAGCGCGTGCTATGGCGTGGAAACCGCGGTGAGCTGGCGGGATGGATTCTGCGAGATCCGGCCTGCCTAGCCGGATTTCTGGCAGAGAACAGGCAACTCCGGCGCAAGAGGGAAGCAGGTGTCCCTGCTATTTCAGGCCTGCATTCTTCCAGTAGGAGTATTCGCTGCGGTTGAAGTCGATATACTCCGGAGAAATATCACTGGTGTAGATAGTGTAGTCCGCCTTGCCTAGGTGGAGGTTCACCGTGATGGTAAAACTGTCCCGGGCTGCTATGTCCCGCAGGGCCTTGATTGGAGTCTTGGCCATGAGCCCGCCTTCACAGGCGGTCTTCCCGTTGTAGGAAATGTCGATGAGTTCTTCCCGGATCCGGGCGCGGGAGTATCCGATCGCATGGATGATCCGTCCCCAGTTGGGATCTCCCCCGTTCCATGAGGACTTGACCAGGGCAGACTTGGCAATCGCCTCGGCGACCTTCTTTGCGTCGAGATAGACGGAGGCGCCCCGGACCTCAAGGGTGACGAACTTGCTCACTCGTTCCCCGTCGCGCACGCAGGCCTTGGCCA
>PAQU01000060.1 GCA_002709395.1 Roseibacillus sp.
CCGGGCCGCCGTATCATGCTCGGCATCACCGATAACACTTTCAACCTGTTTACCGACGAGGCCAGAACCCTCTTCGCGCAATCCGTCGACTGGCTCCTGGGACTCAGCGACAATGCCAACCGATTCCAACTTACCGAGGTCTCCCATGATCCGGCCTCTGGCCTTCTTGCCATCAGCTGGGAAAGCAAGCCCGGAAAACTATACAATCTCCGAAGCTCCCTCGATCCGGGTTCCACCCCTCCCCTCGAATGGCCGGTCTTTGACGGAAATCTCGATCTGGTGGCCACTCCCCCGGAAAATACCCTGACCATCCCCCTGCCCGGTGAACTGTCCCGGTTATTCGTGGTCGAGGAATTCAATGCCCCGCCCGTCATCTTCTTTGCCGACGACCTCGAGTCAGGAGCCGAGGGCTGGTCCAGCATTATCAACGACGCAACCGGAAATACCCGGTGGGAACTCGGAGCTCCATCCGGTTCCACCGGCCCTCTCACCGGCGCCAACGATTCCGCAACCGCGTGGTCCACCAATCTCGGAAACTACGGTCCAGACTCCAGTATTTCCCTCCAGTCCCCGGCTATCGACCTGAGTGGTGCAACCAGCGCGGAATTAACGTTCGAGGCTTTCCGCGATGCTGATGGGGTTGCCGACTCCGCAGTGGTGCGTTTTCTCCGTGCTGACGATTTACTGCAACTGGGTGCTGACGCTGGTATCAACATGGAAATCTTCGATTCCAGCTATAGCAGTCTCACTATTCCGGTTGTTCCGGAAGCCGTCGGAGAAAATGTAATCATCGAGTGGACCTTCTCCAGCGACGGCAGCGCGGATGCCTTCAGCGGACTGACCATTGACAATATAGAAGTGGCTGAATAGCGGACCACACATCGAAACCTGAACGCAGTTCAGGACCGCATCCGGCCCGGAAAGCGACCAGACACCGGGGGGCTCTCCTTTCCTTTTTCTGAAAAAAGAAAAAATCGGCCGGATACGTCACGGTAAGAGGGGTAACAGGCAGTCAATCAACGGAGTGAGATCCAAGGTCCTGCATAAAAACAAAACTTAGAACCTAGGCCTCTGCGATCTCACTCCTTGAGAAAACTGCCTTATTTTTTTTAGTTCGTAAGGATGGCGGTCCCTCCCAACTGATCGACCGCAAAACAGATCAACATCCATGGTCGCCTTGGTTCCTCGCTCCGGAGTCCCAGACCCTCCGCAACAGAAGGGCATGGAACCTTGTATAGAACATGAATCGATAGGAGTCTTCCATCCATGAACGCTCTCGTCCTTGCCTCTACCGATGGCACCCTGGAGTTCTCTACCGGGATGCAGGATCCTGTTGCCGGTCCCGGGGAGGCCCTTGTTCACCTGCAGGCTGCTGCTGTCAATCGTCGGGACTTCTGGATCACCCGGGGAGGATATCCCAACATTCAGGCTCCCTGTATCCTGGGCTCTGATGGAGCCGGAATCGTGGAAGCGGTGGGCAAGGGAGTCGATCCTTCCTGGATCGGAAAACAGGTCGTGATCTATCCCAGCCTCGACTGGGGCGAATCGCAGAACGCACAGGGCAGCGACTTTCGCATCCTCGGGATGCCGGATCACGGCACCTTCGCGGAAAAAATTTCGGTCCCGGCACAACAGCTCACCGAGAAACCTCCTCACCTCAACATGCACGAGGCCGCCGCCCTCCCTCTCGCAGCGCTTACAGCTTACCGCGCGCTCTTCTCACAGGGGCGGTTGCAGTCCCATGAATCTGTCCTCATCACCGGCATCGGCGGAGGGGTCGCTACCATTGGCCTGAAGCTTGCCCATGCCTGCGGAGCCCGGGTCCTGGTCAGTTCCTCTTCCGAAGACAAGCTTGCCCGGGCCCTCGCCCTCGGAGCCACCGCCGGGGTGAACTACACCAGGGAAAACTGGTCCGATGAACTTGCATCCAGTCATGGGCGGGTCGACCTCATTCTTGATGGCGCGGGGGGCGAGAACTTCGGAGAGCTCCTTCCGCTTGTTAAACCCGGGGGGCGGGTGGTGAGTTACGGCGGCACCGCGGGTCCGTCGGTGACCTTTCCCATCCGTTACCATTTCTGGAATCAACTCCAACTCATCGGGTCGACCATGGGATCACCCACCGACTTTGCCGAGATGATCACCTTCGTGAAAAAACACGACCTGAAACCGGAGATTGACTCAGTCACGCCCCTCGAGGGGGGAGGTGATCTTATTGCGTCGATGGCCGGATCCCCTCAGTTCGGCAAGCTCGTCCTCCAGATCTCCTGATTTCGGCCGGTCGGGTCGCTACCCAGGTCAGGTTGTCGAGGGCAGTCCTTCCTCGCCGAGTAGATCCAGCACCCCGGGGGTGAGATCCAGCCCATGTCCGAAAGGGGCCTCTCCGAGCGATCTGGTGGAAATCGTTCCTCCCTCAATCCTCAGCGAAGCGTAACCTTCCGGGCGGATTTCATAAAGATCCGGATGCCTCCCGCACATCATCTCCTGCAATTCCCCGGGATACATGCTCAGACCCGCAAAATAGTGGTGCCCGTTCCGCTCCACGTCCTCAACCCCGAAGGTCGACATGGCGGCGAGATCATTGAGCAAGGCCACCGGTCCGACATTGGCCAGATCTTCCCCGCTCATCAGCCAGGGACCTTCTTCCGGCTGATTTCGACGGTACCATTCAATCAGGCAGCGGTTGGCCAGGCCCTTGATCACCCCCTTGCAATTCTTGTGACTCGTTCCCCGGTATCCCAGGGTAATCGCGCGGCTCATGCTGTTCAGTTCGCCGTCCGACTCGTCGATGATCATGGGTGGTGCTTCGGGCCAGGCGGCCAGTTCATCCCGGACCCCACCCCCGAGAGCCACCTCGCGATGAAGGGGTTGTTCGACAAAGAGCAGCCTGTTCTTCTCAAAAAGAACAGCCAGATCCGGATCCGCCTGATAGGTTTCCCAATGAGCACGGAAGGTAGCGATGTCCCGATACTGCTCGTTGCCATCGAGGGTGTAACGGAAACCCGGGGATGCTTCCGAAATCACCGCCGCAACATCACGCAGGCGCGGCACATCGACTTCGAGGTTGCCGCAGATCTTGATCTTGAAATGGGTCAGCCCATAGAGGCGCGAGGCATCGAGCAGGGCATGAGGTAATCCATCATTGATACGGTCCTCCTCCGGAATATCGCCCGCACGCAGGGGGTCGCCAAGTCCCACCGTATGACGGGCGATAATCGATTTCCCCGGCGCTGCCAGCCAGTCACCGGGTTCCGTTCCCGCCAGTTCCTCGTGGATACTGCCCAGGTCAATTCCCAGGGCATTGGAATGCACCGCATCCGCGAAACTCATCCCCTCTCCACGGCAAAAACCATCGATGAGCATTCGCTCGACGAAGGCGGTCCCCAGATGTGCAAGCAGCGGAGGGCATCCCTGTTCCCGCGCCCAGCAGTCCTGCTGCCCATGGAGCGAACGCCAGGCGGAGAAGACTGAATCGTAAGTCGAGTTGCTCGCAAGGTCGGCAGCATTACGGATGCTCTCCACCATGAGGGGAAGATCCTCCTCAAACCGCGTCTCCGGATCCTTGGTGAACCATTTGGGAGGAAGCCCCTCCGAGGCGAGACCTCGCCATGCCACTCCTTTGAAATCTCCCTCCATCACCCCGAACACGTGCGGCAACTCGGTCATGGACGCGATCCCATACTGGAAAGGAAAGCGCGTCCGCATCCAGCGCGTCCGGAAAGAAACGGAACCAACACTGAATGAGACGGACATGGTGACACCCACTGAAACGAAGATTTTCACCTGGCACAAGCCTCTCCTCCGAACTCATCTCTCCGGAGAGAAGACTTTTCCATCGACACCATCACCCCTTCTCCGTTGAGATGAAGGAACCGTGGACAAGGGGCCTCTTCTCACCGTTATCTTCCTCGTCGCTCTCGTCCTGGGACCGGGCCCGGGTGCGACCCTGATTGACGGCACGAAGGAAGCTCCGAACATCTGGTTCGGCATTCCGGCACTCTACCTCTGGGTAGTATTCTGGTTTCTCGTGATGGCAGCATGCATCGTAACCGCTGCCCTGACAGTGTGGAAGGATGCAGACTAGGGGCAGGTCATGTTGGAACTCCTCGCCACCACCAAGACCCCGCCCAGCCTGGGCGCCTGGCCGTATATCGTTCTGACCTTCTACCTGGTTGGATTGCTCGGACTCGGGGTGATCAGCCTTCTCCGGAGCCGTCGTGCTGACCAGGCGGAGACCGACTACTACCTTGCTGGTCGCGGACAGGGCGTAATGGTGACCTCCCTCACCATCATGGCGACCTACTTTTCGGGCTTCGCTATCCTCACCTTTCCCGGGTGGATCTACGAAGGCGGCATCGCACCCATGCTCTACGCCCTGAATCTTCCGGTGGCTGCGGCCGCAATCTATCTCCTCGGCAATCGCATTCGCAGAATCGGACGCAAGCGCGGATATATCACCCCTGCCGACATGATCACGGACTACTACGGCGACTCACCATGGATCCGCATCATGGTAGCGCTCACCGGCGCACTCTATGTCATTCCCTATGTCGTAATGCAGGTGAAAGCAGGCGGACTGCTTGCGGATGGACTCTTTCGCGAAGTCGAACAGATCACACTGTTCGGACAGCAGATAAGCATGGAGGACTTCGGAGTGGGTGCCCTCTCGCTCGTCACGGTGATCTATGTCATTATTGGAGGAATGCGCTCGGTCGCCTGGACGGATGTCATGCAAGGGGTCATCCTGCTTACCGCGATGTTGCTCTCCGGCATAGCCGTCATCTATGCCCTCGAGGGACCTTCAGGTTATTTTTCAAAGGTTTCCTCGGAGCTCAGTGGCGAGTTGCTCACCGTTGCCGAGGCTCCGGGAAAACACAACGCCTGGAAACTTCTCACCTTTTGCGCCTTTGCCTCTCTCGCCAGCATCATTCAACCGGCGCAGTGGATGCGTTTCTACGCCGCCCGCGATTCCGCCACCCTGCGCCGTTCCGCAATCGCTTTTTCAACCATCCTCCCCATCTGTTTCATCTTCGGGGTCTTCCTCGTTGGTCTGGGCGGACGTGTCCTCTATGAACCGGTCGAGGCGGCAAACGGCGCGCTTCTTCTTCCTGGCGGAGACAAAACGGACCAGGTCCTCATTCATGTGATTCAGGACTACTTCCCCGTAATATTCGGGGGGATCGGGGTGATGCTTGTTTCCCTGATCCTGGTCGCGGTGATGGCGGCTTCCATGTCCACCGCCGATTCCAATCTGCACGCTCTCAGCGCGGTCGCCACCCGCGACATCTATCGTCCCCTCCGCCCAAAATCCGGCGAGGGAGAGCGAGCCTGGATCGGGCGTATCGTCATCATTGTCGCGACTCTGGCGGCAGCCCGTATCGCCATTGTTGGTGGGAACTCCGAAATTCTGAATACCATCACCGCCTTCTTCGGTCTCGCAATGGCCTTTTCAGCCCAGATGCTCCCGATAACGGTGGATCTCCTCTTTTTCCGGAGAGGAAGCCGGGCGGGTGCCATCGCCGGGCTGGCGGCAGGACTTCTGACCGTCTGCCTCTTCCCTCCCCTCGGGAAGATGATTCCCGGAGAAACCGGTTCACTGCTCGAAGGCACCTCCAATCTTAAGGCACTCTTTGATGTCGGCATGTGCGGGATCATCGTCAACGCCCTCGTTTTTACTATCGTAAGCAGGTTCAGCCCAGCTCCAGAACAGAACCACCGCGAGGCCTTTGCCCGGGACCTGAGGGGCGGATCGTAACTTGCAACTTCAAGCCCGGAGCTTGAAACTCCCCCCGCAACGAATCAGCCGCGGCCACGCATGAACACAATCACTCCCCTTCCCGACGACCCGGGAATCCTGACCACCACGGTCGGATCTTACCCCGTGCCCGACTGGCTCAATGCCCTCCCTTCCGAACAGGCCGTCGTTGACGCCACCCGGGTCATCTTTGACACCCAGCGTCAGGCCGGGATCGATCTGCCCACTGATGGAGAACTCTACCGCTTTGACATCAATCACCCGGATACCAATGGAATGATTGAATATTTCGTCGCTCCCATGGGGGGGTGCGATACCTCCATTGGGCGGGAAGAAGCCGAGGCCTTCCGCTCCATGCACAGCATGGGCTTCCGGGCCAAACCTGCCGCCGTCGTTCGAGAGGCGCTCCACGGTGGCGGACTCAACCTGATCGAGGACTGCCGGCGAGCCGCTGGCCTCGCCGGGGGGGCCTTCAAGTTCACTGTTACCAGTCCCTACATGCTGGCCCGCACCCTGCTGGACCAGCACTACCATGACTTTGCAGCCCTGACCCTTGCCCTCGCAGACGTCCTCGCCGAACAGGTCTCAGGCTGCCCCTGCTCGTGCCTGCAGGTAGATGAAGCAAATATCCCCGGTAATCCCTCCGATGGACCACTTGCGGCCGAGGCCATCAACAAGGTCCTCGACGCTTTCGATGGTCCCACCGCCGTGCATTTCTGCTTTGGGAATTATGGAGGCCAGACCATCCAGGCCGGGGCGTGGCAACCTCTCCTGCAATTCCTGAACTCCCTTCATGCCGACCATCTCGTTCTCGAACTCGCCCATCGCCCGAAGGATGATCTCCAGGCCCTGAAAGATCTGAACCCGGAGGTTGGAATCGGCCTCGGGGTCGTGGACATCAAGGTCAACGAGGTGGAGACTGCTGAGGAAATAGCCCGGTCAATCGAGGAGGCCGAAAAGGTCATCGGGGCAGGGCGGGTCCGGTATATTCATCCCGACTGCGGGTTCTGGATGCTCAAGCGCTCGGTGGCTGATCGCAAGATCGCCGCCCTCGCGATGGGCAGGGATCTCTACCTTGGCAGGTAATTACCATGCGCATCCTACGTCTAATCCTCACTTGCTGCCTTTTGCCGTGCGGCAGCATGGCAGAAAATCCCGGGAAGAGTGTCAGGCCCAGCTTCCTTTTCCTTCTGGTCGATGACCTTGGCTGGGCGGACCTTGGGTGTTACGGGTCAACCTTTCACGAAACGCCACACCTTGATCGGCTCGCCAGAGAGGGGGTCCGTTTCACCGATGCCTACACCGCAGCATCCATATGCTCACCCACCCGGGCCTCCATCATGACCGGAAAGCATCCGGTCCGGGTCAACATCACCGACTGGATCCCCGGAAGCAGCGGCAAGGGGCAGAAACTCCAGACGCCTGCGGACAAACATCATCTGCCCCTTGAGGAAGTCACCATCGCGGAAGCGCTGAAGGAAGGAGGCTACTCCACCTTCTACACCGGAAAATGGCATCTGGGCGGGAAACCATTCAGCCCGGACAAGCAGGGATTCGATGAGTATTACGATCCGCACCAGGATCCCTCCAAGGGCTCTCCCGGGAGAGGAAAAACCACCGGGCGCAAACACGCCACGACCGACCTGACCCTAAAGACAAAGGAGTTCATCCACCGGAACAGGGACNGCCCCTTCTTTGCCTGTCTCTCCTACTACGATATCCATACTCCCATCATTGCGGAGCGGAAATACGAGGCCCATTACAAGCGGAAAGCTGCCATGCTCGGCCCCTCCCCCCGTCCAATTACGGAGCATGATGGACGGAGTCGCCCCCGTCAGGACAATGCCGCCCTCGCCAGCATGGTTCAGGCCGTAGACGACTCCGTCGGAGATCTCGTCCAACACCTCGGATCACTCGGAATCCTGGAAAACACCTACATCTTTTTCTTTTCCGATAATGGAGGTCTCTGCACCAAGCGCAGCGTGGGACCGGGATGTAACCTTCCCTTGCGGGCCAGCAAGGGATGGCTCTATGAAGGAGGAATCCGCGTTCCCCTTATCGTCCGCCAGCCCGGAAAGAAGAATGCCGGATCCCAACCTACCGGCTGTGTCTTGAGCACGGATATCTACCCTACGCTCCTCGCTCTCGCCGGCCTGCCACCGCGCCCCTCGCAGCACGCTGATGGAGCGAGCTTTGAGAGCCTTCTCACTGGGGGAAAAACGAATACACCCCCGCGCAGTCTCTACTGGCATTACCCCCACTATCATGGCTCTACCTGGACCCCGGGAGCCGCCATTCGGGATGGCGACTGGAAACTCATCGAATTCTACCACTACGGGAAAGTAGAACTTTACAACCTCAGCGAAGATCTCGGGGAGGCAAATGACCTCGCCGCCAAGCNNCCGGAACGGACAAGGGAACTCCGCCAGAAGCTTAAGGACTGGCAGAGAGACATGGGAGCCCGCATGCCACTCACCCGACCCTAGCCAGGTCCTCCCGAGGCCCAGGGAAAATTCACTCCTGCATGACCCGCAGGAAAACCTTGGGCTCTCCCAGAAGGTTAAAAGGCACAGGAACCGTCACTGGGGAAACCTCCAGACCTACCGCGGCAACATCTGGAAGGATGTTGTCCTCACGAGTGATCGCCGCGAGATCGGCCGCGGTTCCCATTTCGATCAGGAACGGACCGGGAACACTAGATTCCCATGCCACCGTGAACTGATTGGTGCCGGGGTCAAAAGTCAGGCTCGTGATCTCAATATCAGACCTCGGACCTCCATTACCACCACCCCCGTTTGCGGGGTCACCCACCACGAAGCGATACCAGTCAACCACGCCGACCTGCAACTCCGTCGGCACAATACCGTTGGGATGGGTCAGGCTATAGGCTCCGCTCGCCGTACCCGGCGTGACTTCGAATCCGTCGCCCCAAAGGGTATCGTATCCACCCACAGCCGCATACCACACCCCTTCGGTCAGCCCTGCCGGAATATCGATCAGGCTCTGGTAGACGCCGGCGGCACCATCCACGTCATCATTGGCGTAGAGTACAGAGCCAAACTCATCATAGATCGCGAGTTCAGTATCGATCAGGGATTCCAGCGTGTGTATCTGGATGGGAACTCCCGGATCGGCGATCTTGCCCAGATCAACGGATTCCACAGGACGCGCGGAAGCAATGGTGAACTCATACCAGATCGTCTCCGAGACTTCCGTTCCCTCTGATGTCCTGGCCGTGGCCGTTCCAGGACCCCGGTTTGGATTCGATGGGTAGTTAAACACAATGTTGCCGACCGCTCCGCCGGCCGTGGTCAGTGGTCCAAGTTCAAACGTCGCGCCCGCTCCTGCCACCACCGCGATGTAGGTTCCCGCGACCAGTCCATCCGGAAACGAGACCTCGCTTTGCAACCCATCACCCGCATTGTCATTCTCCTGCAGGATACTTCCATTAAAGGAGAAAATCCCCAGTTGGGTGTCAAAGTCAGAGCCAAAGGTATCAAACGTAAGGGGACTTCCTTCCACTCCGACGAAACCAAGGTTTACCTTTATCTCATCCGGAAAGAGGGCAGGCAATACGTTAAGCCTCAGGGAAAACTCTGCTTCAACCTGGTTCACGGCCCCATCGAAGCCGGCAAAACTTTCAGCCACCAGATAGTAGGTCCCAGCCCGCAGGGACACCGTTCCTGAAACCGGGGCCGCCTCGTCGAAGAAATTGTACCAGAAGCCTTCCTGGGCAACATTCTTGCCAAGGCTGTCGTCAAACTCAGTAGTCAGCCCCTCCAGCAGGAAAAAATCGGCATCTCCCACGGTAAAATCGACGTCCTTGCTGATTGTCAGGCTGGCAGGGGCTGCCAGAGAAAACTGCATGACGTATTCATTCCCCCAGTTTGCCTCGGGATTTAGCTCAACTCCTTCCCCAATGATCAGGTCGGCATTGTTTCGCCCTCCGGTGACTACTTCCGGTGGACCTGGGTCAACAACCAGCGCGGTGGTTCCTGAGACTTCAGTCGTTCCTTCCGGGAGCGTTCCCAGGTCAACATCAACCTCATAGTCCGCAAACAGGTGAAAGGCAGTGGCGAATACGACCAACAGGACCTGTGAAATAAATTTCATAATTACAGCTTAATTTAAGGCGTGGCGCCCCAACCTGCCCGCTTCCTCCAAACCGCGCAAGCACGCTTTTCGCCAAAGATAACCCGATTATTCCCCAGAGAGCGAAATTCAGAAAGCTCCCTAGTTTGCAACCTTGTGCACAGAATTGTGGAGTTCCCGGACTACCTCCTCGCCTCCCGCTCCTTTTATCTGACAACGGATGGACATCCCCCAAGTGGGGGCCAGTTCCGGCACGGTCAACTCAACAGACCTGCCGTCGTCACTCAGGGTGGCTTTACTCACCTCCCAGCGCCTCTGGTTGTAATGGCGCGAGCCATAGTTCCGCGTCCGCTTGAGGTCCCAGGCCTCAATGGTCCAGGCCTCGGTCTTCTCCGATGACACCTTCTCGACGGGATCGCTGAATTCCACCGTTACCGTCCGGGGAGCGGTGGTCAGACCTACCGGAACATGAGCCGGTTTCCCGGTGGAACGAATCCGGTAAAACCCTCCGGCCTGGCGCTGGTTACCGGCCCAGGCGAACATCCCGCAGGCATATAACTGTCCATCAACCGGATGGAATCGTCCCCGCATGACACCGGTCGGGAACTGCTTGAACGGAAGTTCGCACATCCCCCCCTGGACCTGTCCACCTACCTTTTCGTGAGGCACGACATAGATCTTGCCGAATCCATACGACAGATTCAGAAGCGAACCTTGCAGGGAAGTCCATGCGGAGTCCTCCGGTACCCAGAGCAACTCTGCCGGGGAACGATCAAACCTGTTGGTGATCCAGCACAGGGGCGGGGTCATCGCCGAGTCCGCTGAATCTGTGATCGCATGGTAACCGAACATGTTTCCGTAGAAATCATTCTTCCCCGTTCCCTTCACCCAGTTGATTCGGTTCTTTGGGTTCCAATGCCCCTCCTGGTCCGTCACGATGAAGCTTCCATCCGGATTAAGGCAGACCCCATTCGCAGCTCGGAATCCCGTGGCCAGGATATCCGTTCTACTCCCGTCCTTTTTGACCCTGAGAAGGGTTCCATGGTGAGGAACTACTGCGGTCAGGGCGTGCCGGGCCGACTTGGCGTAGTAGAAATTACCCTCGTCATCAGTCTGCAGACCCATCGCAAATTCATGAAAATGCTCGGTCACCTGGTGATCATTATTGAAAACCTCCACGTAGTCGGTCTCGCGATCTCCATCATGATCGTGAAGCAGGGCGATCATATCCCGGCAGCCTACGTAGATCCGGCCCTCTACGATCCGAAGTCCCAGGGGCTGGAAAAGCCCCGAACAAATCCGCTGCCATTGCAGGACACCCTCGCTCTGGTCAATTCCATCAACGATCCACACGTCTCCGTTCCAGGTGCAGACCGCCGCGCTCTTTCCTCCTTCAAAATAATCGAATCCGGACGTTCTCATCCACGACTGCCATGGATTCTCAGCCGGCGGGGGGGTCTGTAACACATCCACCGCAAAGGGTCCCTCCTCCGTGCCCCGGGCAATCTTCGTGACCAGGCGCCCCTGGAACCGCGTCCCTGGTTTCCGACCGAAGAGAGCCGCATCACCCGGGCGGGCTTCTTCCACCTCGACTCCCTCACCAATCACAACCCGGTAGATCTGCTCCTTCTTCCCGGGTGGAAAAACATGGTGCTTTTCGGGATCGAGTCTCATCCGGAGGGCCTTGCTCCCCGGGGAGACTTTCATCACGCGCACGAAAGCCTGTGCTCCGCCATCCCACTGCGGCACCTCCTGAATCTTCCTGTCCCCCACCGTGTAATCGATGACAGCCTCTCCATCCACATACTGGAGTCCCCGGAACTTCACCCATGTCCCGGGCAGGGGCCCATACGGTTTGTTGTCCCGGCCAAGGATACGCGAATCCTCGAATCCTCCCTTTTCCGGGTCTTCCCACATCGGAATATTGGGAAAAACAAACTTCTTATCACCCACGATGCTCGTGTGCGTCCCGTGAGAACCATCGAAGGCGATCCCCCGCCAGTCGACAAACTTGTCACCCGTCCATGCCGCTGCCAAACGCATCGTGTCGTGATCGTACAGCATCCAGGCCTTGCCTGCTGATACTCCACCCGGCCCAGCATCCACCCTCACGGTGATTCCCTTCTGTGCGATGTTCCCACCCTCAACCTGCATGGTCCAGAAGAGGACATTCCCATAATCCTGGAGCACGTACTGAGGAGCTTTTCTCGGCCCCTTGCGCTCTTGCACCGTACTCATTCCACGCGGGAGAAGAGACAGGTATTCCTCATTCAAGGCCGAAAGCTGACCTTGATTCCTGTCCTTTAGAAAGGCCTCCCGCAGATAATGGATCACATCATACTTCTGTGAGGTGGTATATTGCGGCTGGGGTACCATCAGCCCGTAACCCCGCTCGAGAGTCTGGAACATGCGATATGGGTCATTTCCATTCTTGAACTGACCCTCGTGAAAACGCAGCGCGGTCGGAAGGGACCCTTCCTTCTCAAGAGTTCCATGACAGGTAATGCACAGTTGCCCGTAGACCGCCTTACCCCGGGCAAGGCTTTCCTCATTCCAACCCCGGACCAGGGCAGCATGATCAGACCTCTCCAGGGGCTGAACCTTCGCACTGTGAAGCTGAAACCCCTTTCCTGCCTCAAGTCTGATCCTGGTGCCGTAACCCGGAAGGCTGCCATACTTCACCTCCTCAAGTTTACGGGGCTGGGTCCCGGACTTCACCTTTCCTCCCGGCTTCCAGTTATAGTCTGGAGTGTTAACGGTATCTTCCCGTCCTCCTGAAAGAGCTTTCACCTCGGCCAGGCTGAGGGCCCGCTTCCACCAGCGGACATTTGCGATCGTTCCGTCCCAGCTACCACCGAAATCCGCAGCTCCAGCCCCGATCTTGAAGATATGACTGGCCACATCAGGCCGCCTGAATTCCCGGTTGGCTGCTTCCATCCGACCATCAACAAAAAGCCGGGCGGTCTCTCCATCCATCTGAAGGACAGCAACATGATCTTTCCCGTCATTAACACGCTTGTCGCTCTCAATATCCCCATGCCAACCCACATCATAGACGAGCTTTCCCTCTCGCAGGAAAAGCATCTTGCCGTTCTCCACCCATTTTCCAGAAACCGGTGCCTTGGCCAGGAGAGGGCCATTCCCCTTTGTCCTGAACTTGACCATTACGGTGAAGTCACGATCAAACCTGAAAATCTCTCTTGCATCCGCGGCACTGGACAACACCGCCGTGTCGGAAATCTTCCCCGCTGGAACTGAGCCCTCCAGGTCCTCTCCCTCATTCACCAGCTTCCCCTCATGCCATACCCTTACCCGCGCCGCCTGCCCGATGGCGTGCTCATAGGCTACCTCCACCCGGCGCTGCGCGCCCGCTGGCAGATCCACAGCATGATCCCCGAAAACCATCAGACGCCCCCCGGAGGCCTCCGCTGCATCATAATTGAGCAGCACACGGAAATTCGAGTAATCCCTCTTCGATTCCAGAGCGCAGGGCCCTGTCGTCTCAGGGAAGAGGATCTCAAGGGTATTTTCCAGTGGAATGGAGGTAGGTGCACTGGGAGCCTGAGCCCGGAGGGGACCCGCCAGCAGGATGAGACAGGAGGGTAGAAAAAGGAAGAGCGGCAGCAAACGATTCACAATTGATGGGGTAATGTTCCCTGCCACTTAGCGGAGATCCTTCCCGCCGCCAATGCGATTTCCATCCCGCCGTGGTCACGTTTGCGTGACCTCCACCCTCCCAGCCCGTGTCATCGAGTTTCCCCGGATACTTTCAGGTGCATCTCATCTCCGACAAACTGCGGTATTTCCAAGCCTCGCACCATCAGCCAGAGGACATCAGGAACCGGGCCCATATGGTAAGATAGACCTGACTGGGGCCTCCCCGGTGCGTCGAAAACATCCCTTCCTTTGAGCCAGTGGGAATTCACAGCTTCAGGCAGAATCCGGACCGTCAGGAAACTATTGGGATTTGACCCCGGAGAAGGTATCACGGACCCTTCCAGACTTAAAAAACCCTCTCAGATTCGTCCGTCCACCCTCATCCATGAAACTCAGGAATCTTGTCCAGACCGGCGCTCTCGCCCTCACTGCCGCATCCCTTCCCCTGAACGCAGTTCAATATGGTCCCCAGGTCTTTAATCAACCCGACGGAACCACCAATCTCGGGGATGGCACCACCCTTGCAAGCAGTGACGATTCCGCGACCGTGGAGGGCGGAGCCCTGATCCTCACCCGGGACGGTTCAGCCAACTCACATGCGTCACTCCGCATTCCCTCTCTGGCAGCCTCTGCCCAAGGCTGGACGGCCTCCTTCGAATTTACCCTCGCCGTTCAACCCGGAGAGGATCCCGGAGAAGGTTTCTCGTTTTCGTATGGCGCAATTCCCGCCTTCAACAACGGGCAGGCCGACCCGGCCTCAGCTGAGGCCCACGGCTTGGGAGAAGAAGGGTGGGGAGACCGTATCAGCCACCTCGCCTTTGAAATCGATACCCATGACAACGGTGCAGCTGAAAAGGGTTTTAACATCTCGCGTAATGGAACCGACCTTGCCTTTGAGAACCGGCTGATCCTGAGAGACGGTCAGACTCTCGGGGGGGCGATCTGGCTTTCCTGGCATCCAACCAATGGAGCAAGCATGAGCGTTGATCTCGGAGAAGGGCTCCTGCCGGTCTTCGCCAACGTGGCGACTCCCGGCTTCACGGGAAACAACGGTCATATCTTCGCAATCAGCGCCCGCACCGGAAGCGCTACCCAGCGGCTTGAAATTGACAACCTGCAGATCACCACCACCCCGCCCGGTTTCATTGTCCTTCCAAATCCCATCATCTCGGAGTTCATGGCGCAAAATGAATCCACCCTCGAAGATGAGGACTGCAGGAACTCGGACTGGCTGGAGCTCTTTAACTCAACCGCCAACCCGATCAACCTCGACGGATGGTATCTCACCGATGACCCGGAGGAGCCTGCAAAGTGGCGCATTCCAGACCTTCCCCTCGACGCCAACGAACGAANGGTCATCTTCGCTTCCAATCAGGACCGCACCGAGGGTGAACTCCATACCGACTTCCGCCTCAACAGGAACGGGGGTTACCTGGCCCTCATCCAGCCCGATGGCATAACGGTTGCCTCCTCCTACCTTTACCCTTCACAGATCGCGGATATCTCCTATGGAACGCTCGGCTTGGAACAGAGTCAGGGCTCCTTCCGCAACCCTACTCCCGGCGAGCTGAATATTGCCCCACAGGGCACCTACCTGCTTGAAAAGGTGGTGTTCTCACACGAAAGCCAGGTGATTACCGGGCAATTAAACCTGGCCCTGACCACTCCTGTCGCTGGCACGACGATACGTTATACCACCGACGTCACATCCACCAATCCTACCTGGAGGACCTACAACCGGCCCATCTCAATCCGCGAAACCACCCGGGTTACCGCCCGACTTGAGCAGGCAGGCAAGGAACCCGGTCCCCTGCGTGATCGAACCTTCATCAAACTGGGCTCCGGGATGGCGAATGTCCGGTCAAACCTCCCCCTCATCATCGTTGACTCCTTTCGACNCAACCTCGACGGGGAGTCGAGCGCAAACTCACAGAACCCCAAGCGCCCCGTCCATGGCATCTTCATCGACGTCGACTCTGACAGCGGGTTGGCCAGTCCNACGGATCTACCCGACTTCGAGGGGCGGGGAGGAATGCGGGTTCGCGGGCAGACCTCGTCCGGCTTCGCCAAGAAGCAGTATTCCTTCGAAACCTGGGACAGCGAGGGAGAGGACAAGGACGTAAGTATTTTCGGGTTCCCCGAGGAATCTGACTGGGTAATCCACGCCCCCTACTCCGACAAATCGCTCATGCGCAACAAGATCGTCTATGAAACAAGTCTGGAGATGGGATACCCGGCCGTGCGCACCCGATTCTGTGAATTGTATCTCAATACAAACGGAGGGGACGTTTCCACCGCCGACTATCGCGGGGTCTACGTCTTCATGGAAAAGATCAAGCGCAATAGCGACCGCGTGAATATCAAGCAACTGGAGAAGTGCGATAACGACCAACCCTCGATAACAGGGGGTTACATCTTCAAGAAAGACAAGGGCCAGTCCGTGGACGTCACCTTCAACACAAAGAGGGAGGGGCACAATCTCGCGTTCGTGGAACCAGACCAGCCGACCCAGGCGCAGAAAACCTGGCTGGACTCCCACCTCGACCGCTTTGAGGACACCCTGTGGGGAAGCCGCTTCGATCATCCCACCCGGGGATATCGCAGCTTCATCGATGTGAAGTCCTTCATCGACACTCACATCTGGGTTGAGCTCTACAAGAATATCGATGGCTACCGGCTGAGCAGCTATTTCTACAAGGACCGCGGCCGCAAGATCGTTGCCTCTCCGGTCTGGGACTACAATCTCTCCCTCGGAAATGCGGATTACCTGCAGGGGGAGTTTCCCAACGGATGGTATTATACCCAGCTCAGCAGCAACGCCTACCCCTGGTATAACCGGCTCTTTCTCGATCCTGAATTCGTCATCCAGTACTGGGACCGCTGGTTCGAATTGCGCGAGGGAATCTTTGGGACGGAAGCCATGATGGCCCGGATCGAAAACCACACGGCCAAGCTAAACGCCCCCGCCCGACGCAACTTCCAGAGATGGCGGATCCTCGGCAATCACCTCTGGCCCAATGCCCAGGTCTGGACCCCTCCTTCCCCCCTGCCCGGGAGCGACCGTAACCTCGCNGGAGCCCGTAACCGACGTTCTTACCGTGACGAGATCGACTGGATGAAGGGGTGGCTCACCGCTCGCCTCGACTGGATCGACACCCAGAGAGATAACCCGCCTGTCTTCAGCCGGGATGGGGGCATCATCTCCGGAGTCGCCAGTCTCCTGATCAGCAATCCCAATACCAGGAGGGGCCAGATCTACTATACGACCGATGGAAGTGATCCCCGCCTCCCCGGCAATCAGAGCGTAACAACTCTACTGCCGGCGGAATCGCAATGCCATTACAAGATACCTGACTCGGAAATCGCAAACTGGAACTCGATAGCGGGTCCCGCTGGACTGGCGAACTGGAATACGGGCCGGGCCGGACTCGGCTACGAGGCAAGTCCCGGAGCCTATGCCCCCCTCATCAACACCACCCTGCCCGTCGGAACCAGCACCGCCTACGCCCGATTCGAGTTCGAGCTTGCGGAACAGTCCACCATCGATGCCCTTGGTGCCCTCAACCTTCGCATGCAGTACGACGATGGATTTGTCGCTTACCTCAACGGGGTCAAGGTCGCGAGTGCCAATGCCCCCGATACCCCGGCATGGAACTCCGTGGCGACCAATACCCGTGAAGGAACAAGTGGCACCAGCATTCACACCATCAGCCTCAGCTCCTTCAAGGACGAGTTACTTACTGGAACAAATGTGCTCGCTATCCAGCTCCTCAACACGGGAGTGACCAGCAGCGGCATGCTCTGCAGCCCGGAAATCCTCGCCACTACTACGGACGATGCTCCGTCCCCCAGCGCCCGTCTTTACAGTCGCCCGATCCCTCTCGACAAATCACAGACGGTCCGGGCCCGGGTGAAAACCACCTCGGGCTGGTCTCCGGTCCAGACCGAAACCTATCTCCTCGACGGCATCCCGGCCGGACCAGCCAACCTCGCAATAAGCGAGCTTAACTATCGCCCCTCCCAGGCCATCTCGGAATCCCGTCGAGGATTTGATGCCCGGGGTGACTTCGAATACATCGAGGTGATGAACATCTCGGAGGGGGATGTCGATCTCGCTGGCGTATCCTTCACCAACGGGATCGAGTTCAATTTCGATCTCGGGGAGGTCCGCTATCTGGCCCCGGGTGAACGGGTTGTGGTAGTCGCCAACCGCGATGCCTTTGCCGTGCGCTACGCACGCCTCGCCTCGTCCATCCGGATAGCAGGGGAATACACTCAGAATCTCAGTAATGGCGGAGAAACAATAACCCTCAGCGCTGCGGATGGAGCAACGATCCGAAGCTTTACCTATAATGACAAGGAGCCCTGGCCCGAACTGGCCGACGGCGACGGTCTTTCCCTCGTTCTGCGTAATCCTCTCGGGAACCCCGATCACTCCGATCCCCTGAACTGGCGCTCCAGTACAGTGCTCGATGGTGCTCCCGGCGGTGGTGACGGTAGCGCCTTCACCGGCGAACCCGGAGCAGACGATGACGGCAACGGGATCCCCAACTTCCTTCAGTATGCTCTCGCGCCGGCCACCACCCAAGCTCGTCTGCCCAGAATGGAAGTCCGGTCCTTTCCGCTGGGTGGAGAGGCAGGGAGCGGAGACTTCATGACATTCAGTTATACCCGCAACCGCCTTGCAGACGACGTGAACTACTCAGTCCAGCAGAGCTTCAACCTGCGGGACTGGTCGTCCGTCACAGCGGAAACGATGGAGTTACTGGGACGCACGGAAAACCCGGATGGCACGGACACTATCAGCTTCCGCCTCAGGCAGAGGGTCAAAGACGCGGAGGAGCTTTATCTTCGCCTCGCAGTCGACAAGGATTAAGCTGGTTTCTAACCGAACCGGGGTATCCCGTAAGCTTCATCCCTGCTGACAGAGGGGCTGTTCATTCCCTTTCCGATATTGACCGGAACGGTAGTATTGGCGAAGGTTAGCAACCCCTAATACCTTCTGCGAATCCCCAGCCAGATGACCTTCAAGACCCCCCTGCTCCTCTGGAGCTGTGCCGGCATGCTCCTGGTATGCCCTCCCGCAATCGCCGACCAGTATGGTCCCCAGGCTTTCGCCGTATCCAACGGAACAACCACCCTCGGTGATGGAACCACCATCGCCGGAACAGATGGAACCGCCTCCGTCCAGAACGGAGCCCTCCGCCTGACACAAGCAGGAACGAGCAGCACCTTCTCGTCCTTCCGGATCCCAGCCCTCTCCAACTCGTCCGGGGGATGGACCGCAACCTTTGACTTCCTCCTTGCCGACAATCCGGGCGGCTCGAATCCGGCTGATGGTTTTTCCTTCAGCTATGGCGCCATCCCCGCCTACAACCCCAATCAATCCACTCCGAGCGCCCCGGATGCGCATGGTGGGGGCGAGGAAGGATGGCACCCAGCCATTCCACATCTCTCCTTCGAGGCCGATACCTGGGACAACGGCGGCAGTGAGGACGGCTTCAACATCGCGATCAGCGGGGAGGATGTGGCCTTCGAAAACCAGACCGTTCTGAGTAACGGCCAGTCCATTTCAGGCTCGATGGAACTCTCCTGGAATCCGGTCAATGGAGCAAGCATGAGGGTCGACCTGGGCTCCGGCCTGGCCCCGGTCTTCACCAATATTGCGACCCCCGGATTCGCTGGAAATGATTCCCACGGATTCGCTTTCAGCGCCCGGACGGGTGGAGCTCACCAGACCGTCGCCATCGATAATCTGCAGATCACTACTACCACCCTGGACCTTATCATCCTGCCTGAACCCGTAATCTCGGAATTCATGGCAGACAACGATGACACCATCGAGGATGAGGATTGCCGGAGCTCGGACTGGCTTGAGCTCTTCAATTCCACCGGGAACCCGTTGAATCTGGCCGGCTGGTATCTCACCGACGATCCTACGAACCTTACCAAGTGGCGGATTCCCGATCTCCTCCTCGCTGCCAACCAGCGGCGGGTCATCTATGCCTCTGGCAAGGATCAGGACATGGGGGAGTTGCACACCAACTTCTCAATAGACAAGGACGGAGGCTACCTTGCCCTCGTAAAGCCAGATGGGATCACGGTGACCTCTTCCTACAGTTTTGGAGAACAATACGAGGACATCTCCTACGGAACCCTGGGCGAGGAGCAGTCGGAGGGATATTTCTCTACCCCCAGCCCGGGTAGCGGCAACCTGTCCCCCCAGGGTATACCAGTTCGGGAAAAGCCCGTCTTTTCCCACGACGATCAGGTCATCATCCGGAACATCAGGCTGACCCTCAGTGCGGACTCCCCCACTGCCTCCATCCGTTACACTACCGATGGAAGCGAACCGGCCTCCACTTCTCCTCTTTACGTGGCTCCAATCTCGATTTCCTCAACTACAAGGGTCAGGGCCCGCATCTTTGAGCCCGGTCTGCAACCGGGACCAGTCCGGGACCGCACATACCTGCGCCTCGGCAGCGATATCAGGAATTTCACCTCTGACCTGCCCATCATCATTATTGATTCCTTCGGAGCCAACATCGACGGAGAATCGAGTTCCAACTCCCAGAATCCAAGACGACCTGTGCAGTCCATCTTTGTTGACGTGGACGCCCTTTCCGGGCGGGCCGCCGTGACCGATGATCCGGACTTTGCAGGCCGGGGAGGGATGCGGGTCCGGGGGCAGACCTCATCCGGATTCCCCAAGAAACAGTATTCCTTCGAGACCTGGAACAGCGATGGGGAAGACAAGGATGTAAGCATCTTCGGGTGGCCCTCGGAGTCCGACTGGATCATTCACGCTCCCTACTCGGACAAGACCCTGATGCGGAACAAGATTGTTTACGACTGCAGCCGGGAACTGGGCTACCCTTCCGTCCGGACCCGTTTCTGCGAACTCTTCTTCAACTCCAACGGAGGAAACATCTCCATGTCTGATTACAGGGGAGTCTACGTCTTCATGGAGAAGATCAAACGCAATGAGGCCCGTGTAAACATCAAGAACCTCGAACCCTGCGACACCGATGCCTCTGCCATTACCGGGGGCTACATGATCAAGAAGGACAAGGGGCAATCCGTGGACGTCACCTTCACCACCGTCCGGGAGGGGCACCAACTCGCCTTCGTTGAGCCAGACCTGCCGGGCAGTGCCCAGCAGGCCTGGCTCAAGAACTACATGGATAGCTTCGAGAATGCCCTTCACGGGCCCGGCTTCGCAGACCCCGTCAATGGCTACGCCAGATACATTGATGTCGACTCCTTCATCGACACTCATATCTGGGTGGAGGTCTTCAAGAATATCGATGGCTACCGCCTGAGCAGCTACTTCTACAAGGATCGCGGACGCAAGCTGGTCGCCTCCCCGGTCTGGGACTACAACCTCTCCCTTGGAAACGCGGATTATCTCGAGGGGGAGTTCCCCGATGGGTGGTATTACCCTCTGGTCAGTGCCCAGCAATATCCCTGGTATGGACGACTCTTCCAGGACCCCGAGTTCGTGACACGTTACTGGGACCGCTGGTTTGAGCTCCGGACTGAGATGCTGGCCACGCCCCGCATGATGGCCCTTATCGATAATTACACTGCTGAGATCTCTGAGGCTGCTGCACGCAACTTCAACAAGTGGGATATCCTCGGTTCCACCCTCTGGCCCAATGCCCGGGTCTGGACTCCTCCAGCTCCCCTGCCCGGCAGCGATCGCAATCTCTCCGGGGCGGGACGGCGAAATACCCACCGGGACGAGGTCGACTGGATGAAGGGCTGGCTGTGGGCCCGCCTCGACTGGATCGATGCCCAGTATACCCGACCGCCAATCTTCAACCGCCCCGGGGGGATAGTGAACCGTGGAACCACCCTCACCATGAGCAATGCCAACGGCAATGGAGGCACCATCTATTACACGACCGATGGGTCCGACCCCCGCGTTCCGGGTACTGCCACTTCCAGCACTCTCCTGCCCGCAGGCAGCCCCATGCGCTGGATTATACCAGGCGCCTCAATCACGAACTGGAACAGCCTGAATGGACCGGGGAACCTGGGGAGCTGGGAAACAGGCAATGCCGGCATCGGATATGAGAATTCCCCGGCCGACTACGACGGCCTGATCGAAACTCAGGTGCCCAGTCGTACAACCAGCGTCTATACCCGGTTCAGCTTCAGCATCCCGGACCAGTCCACCATCAACAGCTTCGACACTCTCTCCCTCAACGTCCGTTATGATGATGGCTTCGTGGCCTATTTGAACGGAACCCGGGTGGCCAGTCCGAACGGACCGGCCAATCCGTCCTGGAACTCAACCGCCACCGAACAGAATCCCGATAACTCGGCGAGGAACTTCGAAGCCATCGACATTTCTTCCTCGCTGGACCAGCTCAGGGTGGGAAACAACGTCCTCGCCATCCAGTTGCTCAATACGGGCACAACCAGCAGCGATCTCCTGCTGGACCCCCAACTGGTGGGCGGAAACAGCGGAGCACTCATTTCCCCTTCCGCCCGCGCCTATTCGTCCACGATCACCCTCGATGAATCCCAGGTCATCAACGCCCGCGTTCTTGCGCCCGGGGGCTGGGGGGCGCTGCAGAATGAAACCTATCTCGTCAATGGGCAGGCAGCCTCTACGGCCAATCTGGCGGTAAGTGAGATCAATTACCGGCCCGCCCTGCCGACTTCGGTCGAACGGTCCCTCGGCTTCGATGTCCGGACTGACTTCGAATACATCGAAATCATGAATATCAGCACCGGTGATATCGATCTCGCAGGGGTTGCCTTCACCTCAGGGATCGAGTTTGAGTTCGATCTTGGCGATGTTCGCTCCCTTGCCCCGGGCGAACGCACTGTGATCGTCAGCAATCGCGATGCCTTCCAGCAGCGGTATGCGTCCCGGCTTCCCGGAATTCGGATTGCAGGCGAATTCACCAACAACCTGAGCAATGACGGAGAAACCCTCATTCTCTCCAGTGTCAGCCGAAACGATATCCGGAACTTCACCTACAACGACGTCTCTCCGTGGCCCGAAGGCTCCGATGGAGATGGCCTGTCCCTCGTCCTACGCAGTCCGACCGGCAATCCGGATCACAATGATCCGCTGAACTGGCGCTCCAGTGTCTCCTCCAACGGAGTGCCCGGAGAAAGTGACGGCAGCCTCCTGCAGGGGACACCTCTTGGCGATGATGACAATAATGGAATCAGCAACCTGCTTCAACACGCGCTCTCGGCTCCCGGGACTCCTTTTGCCCCTCCGGTGACTGGGCTGACGCCCTCTTCAGACGGAAACCCTCCGACCGATTACATGACCTTCAGCTATACGAGGAACCAGACCGCTGAGGACGTGATCTTCAGGGTCCAGATCAGCTCCGACCTTCAAAACTGGATCAGCGAGGGAGACCCCCGAATTATCCCTGTGAACCGGGTTGAGAATGGGGATGGGACAGAAACCCTTACCTACCGCTTCAGCGAGCCTGTTGCTGACTACCAACGCCTCTTCGGGCGGGTGGAGATCGAGCACCTCCCCTGAGGAGGCAGGGAAGGCACTCGATTCAACAATCGTTCGCTCCGGATTCCCGCCTCAGGGAACCTGCACATTCACATTGTCGATGCAGAGTCCGCTGAAGCTGTCCAGACTGCCATCACTGACAAAGTTGAACTCGATGAGGATTGATTCTCCAATCGCAGCGGCCGGGACGAGAACCTCGATGGCGGTGTAATCCAGGTCAAAGACGGTCATGTCCAAGGACACATCCTCTCCCAGCTGGGACTGGTCCGCAGCGCGGAGGAAGCGGACGGTGGCCGTATCACCAAATCCATCTGCATCCCGATAGGCATCGAAGGTGAGCAGGGCCGTGGCAACCCCGGAAAGATCGATGGCCGGCGTGCGCAGGGAGATATCGGAATCAACCCCGTAGTCACCCAGTCCCGTGCACCAGGCACTGACTGAATCACCGGCACCGGAAAGAGGCCCGGTTGTCCCGTTGGGGGATCCGAGCTCCCACTCCGTGTTGCCAAACTCATCATTGACGATGGTGGTCCAGCCTGCGGCACCGGTTTCCAGGTCATCCGAGAAGAGCGGTGGCGGATTCTTCTCACGAACCGCCACGAAACCCTCTTCCGGGAAGGGAAGGGGAATGACCAGGGTGTTTGTACCGGAAGGATCAGCTGCAATATCCTGAGCACCGGCCAGCCCTGCCCAGGTCTCTCTCGGTGAAGAAAGGTCGGGACTGATCAGGACATCATAGAATTTTCCAAGGGTGCTCTTCCAAACCAGTTCAATCTCACCTCCGGGTGCCGGGTTCACCGCCAGCCCCAGAGGATCAATCCCCGGCTTCGAGCCAACCGGGGCTCCATCGGCAAGCTCCGCGATCCGCGTCGGGTGAAGGGGAAGATCAAAGACCGCCATCTCATCGATGCGGCCTCCGAAACTGTTATTGTTGGTATTGCCCTCCGCCCCAATAGTAATCACTCCATCAAAGGCGTCCAGGGGCTCCCCTCCGCCTGCCTCGGCAACCTTGACCCCGTCCACCCAGATCTCCCGGTTTCCTTCGGCATCCCGCTGGAAGACAAAGTGCTGCCACTCGTTGAGATTGACAACTCCTCCAACTGTAAGGCGCTGGGGACCTCCACAGCATCCCGACTGGTCGAAGTAGACAGTGCCATTACCCCAGGGTGTGTGTGCCTGGAAACCGCGCTGGCCACCGGTCGCGGCCGGGGCGTGAATCCAGAAGGCACTCGTATTGCCCACCTGGGTATTATACTGCCAGAAACTCACGGCCATCGCGTTGTTATCATAGGCTGCATCAAACCAGCTTCCCGGGCTCGCAATCGCATAAGCCCTGTTGTTGACACCCCCGAGATCGAGCGACTGCCCCTCCCCGAGGTGACCATCGCCTGCCGCAGACAGAACCGCCGGACCCTGCAGGGTAAGGTCGGCACCATTCCCGGTCTGGTCCTCTGACTGCCCCTCGAAATTCCAGTAGGCAAGGAGCTCAGGCTGGGGAATCGGTGGCACGCTGCCGGGATCGGTCGGATCGAACAGGCTCTCAACCTCATCAAGATCCTCGAACCCATCCCCGTCGGTATCGATATCGTGGGGACTGGTCCCGGTATCACTGACGCTGACGAAGGTGCCGCTATTGCTTTCCACTCCATCACTGAGGCCATCTCCGTCGGTGTCGGGATTCAGGGGATCCGTGCCGGTATCGGAGGCATCTACAAAGGTCCCGGTCCCGGTCTCGGCCCCGTCTGCCACCCCGTCATCATCAGTGTCGGGATTAGTGGGGTCCGTGCCGGCGGTGAACTCCTCAAGATCCGTCGAGCCATCGTTGTCGAAGTCGTCGGCTCCCGAGAGCTGAGTCAGGTCGTTGATATCGGCCCAGTTGGTTTCCCAGGCGTCGGGCAGGTCATCCCCGTCGGTATCCTCCGACCTGACCCCGATGGGATAGACCGGGGGGCTGCCGGCGTCGGTGTCCCCGATGGCGACGATTCCGGCGATACCAGGTCCACTGATGCCCACATCAAGCCAGTCTCCTCCGCCCTGCTCACCAAACACGTTGTCGAAGGGGAAGATCCCGGGACTGGTGATGGTGAAGGAAGTTACCTGGTTCTGCGGGCAGCAGTTGTGCTGCGCAGTCACCTGACCATCCGCGGTGTCCATGATGAAGTAGTTGGTATCATCGGCCCCGAGGTGAATGTTGTAGGTTCCCGGCGCGTAGGTCGACATGTCGAGGTAGCCGTTGTAACGGACGGTGAAGTTCTCCCCGCCCCCGTCGCCCCACGGGAGGTTGCGATTGGAGATCTGGCCACCACCGTTACCGTGACTGGTCAACGGCGCGATGGCATCGAAGGAGCGCAGGGGAGCCGGGTTCCCGGAAGTGTGCACGTCGTAGTTGTTCTGGGCATTGTTATTGAAGATCACGCCTCCACCGTAGTGGTTCTCCTGATAGTCCACCCCGTTCTGGGCAAAGTCCGGACCGTAGGCACCCGGAACCAGCTCATTGATGGGGACAAAGGAAGGCTGGACCACCGGAATGTCGGGGGAGCTGTCGGGATCGTTCGGGTCGAAGTTCTCGCTTACCTCGAATCCGTCGCTTGCTCCATCCTCATCGGTATCCGCAGCGAGTGGATCAGAACCAGTGTCACTGGCACTGACAAAGACACCCGTGTTCGTCTCGACCCCGTCAAGCAGTCCGTCGCCATCCGTATCGGCATTGAGCGGATCGGTCCCAGCGGTGATCTCCGCACCATCATTCGCACCGTCCTCGTCGGTATCCGCGACAAGCGGGTCAGTCGAATGGGTGGAAATCTCATCAGGACTGTTCAGGCCATCGCCGTCATCGTCCCCGGCAGAGAGATCATCCAGGTTGCCGACAAGTCCGGTCTCGATTAGATCCACAATGCCGTCGTTATCGCTGTCTTCTCCGACAATTACCCCCGGATCCTTGAGACGAATGTAGATTTCCGCATAGGGAATGGCGTGGTTCTCGTTGGTATTCTCCCAGAGGAAACTGGTCGCATTATTGGAGCCGTTGCCGACGAGGCTGCCGAAACTGAATCCGCTGACCCCGTGGTTAGCCCAGTTCCAGGTAAAGATCCGGTCGCCATCGTTGCCGCCGAGTTCACCGTCCCGGGTGTTCACGATCCGGCTGCCGAGCTGTCCGCCCTGGACCCCGTTGGTCTCAACCACTTCGTATTCGACGTTCATGCCGGTATCAAAGTTCCACCGCCACGCAGCCTCACCGGTCGGACGCCAGCGGGCTTCCTCGTAGGCCGATCCTTCCGGGTTGCTTGAGCGTTTGATGCGGATCTCGACCCCGAGCAGGTCGGAACCCGAGGTCGTGATCAGGTCATTGATGAAATCCGTGCTGTAAGCCGCCGGCTCAAAGGCATCCGGGGTTCCAAGGCCCTGGCTCACGTCACTCACCGATCCCTGACCGGCCGCATCCCAGGTCCATCCCTCCCGGCCACGGCCAACGAGAAGCCAGCTGTAGGTGCCGTCATTATCAACGCGGGCGGTAACGACATCACCACCGCCGAGGAAGGAGTAGTTGCCCGAGGGCAGGATGGACAACGTATTGAGGTCGGTGATCGCCTCCGTTCCCGAGGCCGCATCGGTGGGATCCGTATTGAACTCGAGCTCGGCTCCGTCCGAAACCCCGTCGCCATCGGTGTCGCGGGCAAGCGGATCGGTCCCGGTATCACTCGCACTGACAAAGGTCCCGGTGTTCGTCTCGACCCCGTCAAGCAGGCCATCGTCGTCAGTGTCGGGATCGAACGGGCTGGTACCATCCGCCTTCTCTTCACCGTCGTTGGATCCGTCATTGTCCGCGTCAGGCTCGGTCGGGTCGGTCCCGTCGACATACTCATCGGGATCGTTGACGCCGTCTTCGTCAAAGTCACCGGGACCCAACTGGGTGAGGTCCCCGGGGAAGAACTGCTCCTCGTATCCGTCGGGGATGCTGTCGCCGTCGGTATCCACATTGGGGTCAAAGCTGTCGAGGTAAACTCCCCAGCTCAGCCCGGATCCATCGGTATCAAATTCCGCGGGAGCCCCGCTGCTGATTCCGAAGACACTGGTATAGCCCACTCCGCCGAAGTCCGCGGTGTTGAGCGAGAAATCATTGTAATAGCCAAAGCCGATATCCGCCGCGGACTGGGCGCCGCCGCCATCCTCACTCAACCAGATGTCCACGTTGAACCAGCCTCCGCCACCAAAATCGAAATTGGCGAAGGTCCGGGTGTTCCAGCTCACATCCGTATGTTGAGAGGGGTCCCCCGCGGGGTTCAGGTTGGTGGCACCGGCAATTGGAGTGGCCACGATCTTGACCCTGTCGTCATAATTCTCCGTGAAGGAGAAGACTCCGTCGGCGTCATAGAACTGGAAAATATAGGCTAGGTCGTGGTTGTCCCCGGTAAGGTCAGTCCCAAGGCCGCCGGGTTCCCGGTCGACATCGATGCCCTCCAGAAGGAATGAACTGGGGTCGTCCAGCTCCCCGAAGGGCGCCTCCTGGTCGACATTGTCGGGAAGGATCCCGGTGAAGTCCGCCCCCGGGAGGTTGTCGGTACGACGGTAAAGAACCCTTTCAGGATTATGGTTTGCCAGGCTGATTTCCGGCCTCGAGTCGGGGGCATTGGGGTCAAACCCGCCGTCTACTTCCTGCCCGTCAAAGACAAGATCATCATCACTGTCCCGGTCGAGGGGGTCGGAACCGGTATTATTGGCGTCCACGAAGGTCCCGGTATTGGTCTCCACCCCGTCAAGTAACCCGTCGCCGTCACTGTCCTCATCAAGGGGGTCCGTGCCAGCAGTGGCTTCCTCCCCGTCAGAAGAGCCATCGTCATCCGAGTCGGAATCAAGGGGATCGGTTTCAGCGGCATACTCCGCCGCATCACTCGATCCATCGTTGTCAAAATCACTGGTGTCTGAGACGTCGTCGAGACCATCAACATCATCAGCCGGATCGGCATCGATGATGGTCTGCTCGTAGGAGTCCGGCAAACCATCCCCGTCTTCATCCGCCGGAGGGGTAATCAGGGTCCCAGGATTGAGACTCCCGTCTGCAAGGCTGACGATCTCATCCTGAGCAAGAACGCCATTGAAAACCGCAATGTCATCAAGCAGGCCAGACATGCTGTTGTTGTTGTTGTTGCCTTCCGCACCAATGGTCATGATGCCGTTGAAGGC
>PAQU01000061.1 GCA_002709395.1 Roseibacillus sp.
CGGCGAGGGATTCGTTTTCCTGGAGGGACATCGAGATCCGGTTGGTGGGTCCGGGGCCTCCAGGTTCTAGAAGGCGAAGGCCGCGTAGAGGACGAGGACGAGGACGATCAAGCTGATTCCTACTGCCTTGGCATGCTTCCAAGGGGTAAGGTCGACGACCTTTGCGTCCTGTTGAACGTATGGAGTAGGACGCTTCATTTTTGTGCCGAGGACAAGTTGAAGAATGACCACCACAAGAAAGACGGCCCCCATGAAGTGGTAGCCTGATCGAAAGACAGCATCAATCGTGTCACCACCCCAGAAAGTGCCCCACATCATGACTGCGAGACCTGCAAGGATGGAAATGACAGCAGACTGTCCACTGGCTTTCTTGTTGAAGATACCGACTAAGATCACTGCCAGTAGTGGAATAAAGTAAACGCCGTTCAACTTCTGAAAGTAACCAAAGATTCCGTCACGCCCCATAAAAATGAGAGGGGCCCCAATCGCAGCAAACACCGCCACGAGCGCGCTGCACCAGCGACCAGATTTCACAACTTGCTCAGTGGTAGCCGTCTTATCGATTACCTTCTTGTAGACCCCTAGAGAAAAAAGGGTCGCACTCGAATTCAGCACCGAGTTAAACGTCGAAAGAATTGACCCCACCACGACCGCGGCGAAAAAACCCGTTAGGGCTGGCGGTAGGACAGTTCGAACCAGCGATCCGTAAACTTTGGAGTCGTCGCGTTCTCCAGCGTCATTGAGCAGTAACTCGTTAAATTCTGCATCCTGATTGGCAACGTACAGCGCGACGATTCCCGGCAAAACAAGAATGATAGGAGCAAGAATCTTGAAGAAGGCGGCCAGCAATACGCCTTTCTGCCCTTCTGCGAGATTTTTGGCTCCGAAAGTGCGCTGAATGATCTGCTGGTTGGTACACCAGTAAAAGAAGTTGAGCAATAAAACCCCAGTGAACAACGTTGGCCAATGCACGTCCTCCCCTTCCTTGCCGAGGGAGGCAAAGGCATCAGGGTTGTCTGCTGTGATGTCAGCGATGACGGTAGAGAAAGTGCCTTCCGCACCGGCTGCATACTTAAAGGAAAAATAGGTAATCATCAGGCCGCCAATGAGCAGGCCGAGCCCATTGAACGTATCTGACACTGCTACCGCGCGCAGGCCGCCGAATATCGCGTAGGCCGAGCCGACGATGGCGATGAAGGCCACCACTATCCAGATCGTCCCTTTGGCACTCATATCGAACTGTGCCGGCAGGTCGAGCATGTAAGCCAGAGCGCTGGCCCCGCTAAAGAGAACAAACGGAAGCAGGATCAGCATGTAGGCCACAATGAAAATACCCGTTGTTAGGGCGCGTGTTCCGCTACCGTAGCGTTCCTCAAGAAATTGGGGAATAGTCGCGACCCCGGACTTGAGGTAACGGGGGAGGAAGAACAGCGCGAGCACGACGAGTGACATGCCGGCAATGACCTCCCACGCCATCACAGAAAGGCCCTCCTTGAAAGCGCCGCCGTTAAGGCCGACGAGCTGTTCGGTCGAGAGATTGGTAAGGAGCAGTGAGCCGGCAATTACCAGTCCGGTGAGGCTGCGCCCGGCGAGAAAGAAGCCGTCCTCGCTATTGGTTCCCTTTCCCCGTGTCAGGCGCCAGGTTAGAAAAGCCACTAGGCCGGTAAAGAAGAGGAAGGAGATGACTGTGGGGGCGTCCATCTTGGAGAAGGGTCAGGATTGAGTGGGGTAAGAGAAACGAGGGACCGTGATTGGCGGTCCCTCGTTCTGCTAGTGACGGGCGACTGGATGAACCAGCCGGTTACCACGAAAACTTGCTTACCATGGTGTGGGTGTAGGTCTCACCTGGCTTCAGGATGCAACTGGGAAAGGCGGGATTGTCCTGTTTGTTGGGGGAGTCAGGAAAAACCTGGGTCTCCAGGCAGCAGGCGGTGCGATGACCGTATTTGACCCCGCCCTTGCCGGCGGTTTCCCCATCAAGGAAGTTGCCGCCGTAAAACTGGACTCCGGGCTGGTCCGCATGGAGTTCCATGGCCCGCCCGGTCTTGGGGTCCCGGAGCTTGGCCGCGAGACGCAACTCATGTGGTTCGCCATCCACCGCCCAGCAATGATCGTAGCCCTTACCAAACTGGAGGGGGATGCTGTCTGCCTCGATGCGGTCCCCGATGACGGTGGCAGTATTGAAATCGAAGGGGGTGTTCGCGACCTCGGCGAGGTTGCCGTCGGGAATAAGGTTTTCGTCGGTGGTTACGAAGTGCTTGGCCGGAATGGTCAGGATGTGGTCGTTGATGGAAGTGGTAGGATCCCCGCTGAGATTCCAGTAGGCGTGCTGGACGATGTTGACGGGGGTGGCCTTGTCGGTAGTGGCAGTGCAGACCCACTTGAGTTCGTTGTTGTCGTTCAGGGTGTAGGTGACTTCCACCGCGAGATTACCGGGGTATCCTTCCTCACCATCCTTGGAAGTGTAGGTCAGCTTTACCCCGCCCTCCACGGCTTCGCCCTTCCAGAGGACCTTGTCGAATCCCTTTTCCCCACCATGGAGGTGATTGGGTTCATTGTTAATAGCCAGCTTGTCGTAGACCTCGCCGTCCAGTTCGAACTTGCCGCCAGCAATCCGGTTGCCATAGCGTCCCACGGTTGCCCCGAAGTAGGAGCTGTTGGTGAGCCAGCCGGCAAGGTCATCGTAGCCGTGGGTTACATCCTTGACGTTGCCATCCTTGTCGGGAACTTCGAGGCTGGTCAGGATAGCCCCGTATTCGGTGACCTTGGCGACCATGCCGTTCTTATTGCTGAAGGTGAAGATCTTCACTTCAGTGCCGTCTTCGAGCTTACCGTAGTCTTCCACTTTGGTTTCGTTGCTTGGGTTGGAGCCTTCGGCCTTTGTTCCTTTGGAACCTTCGTCCTTACTGCCACCGCACGCGGAGAGAAGGAGACTGACGAGGGCGAGAGATGAGACTGTATGCTTCATTTCAATCAGGTGTTTATTAGAGCGGACAAAATCGATGGGCCGTGGTCAATGGGTTATTGGTTAAGCGATATTAGGGAACGTGGGAGAAAGGGAGGGGCCTTTCGTCGTTTTCCTGGCCGGGAGATCAGATTTTTAAGGCTGAGGAGATGGAGCGGGAGTTGTTCACGGTCCTGAATTGACCGTCCCGTTCTTTTCCCCTGGCGAAGTCCTGTCCGGTCGGAAGAGCGAGGCAGCAGGTCTCAGTCCTTTCGCTTCAACTGAGGAAATAGAATGACGTCCCGGATAGTTGGAGCCCCGGTAAGAAGCATGATGAGGCGATCTATACCGATGCCGATCCCTCCTGCAGGAGGCATTCCGTGCTCCAGGGTTTCCACAAAATCATGGTCAATTTCCTGGGTTTCACCTCCACTCTGCTCCTCAAACCGGGCGCGTTGGACATCAGGGTCGTTGAGTTCTGAGTAACCGGGAGAGATTTCCTGGCCGTTGATGATGAGTTCGTAGACATCGATAACCCCGGGGTCCTCGGCATTGAGCTTGGCCAGCGGGATGAGCTTGGAGTCCACGTGGGTGACGTAGCAGGGGTCAAAGGTATGTTCCTCCACCAGTTTTTCAAAGACCTGCTGAGTGACTTCATAGTCTTCGAGGTCGGCCCCGATCTCCAGATTGAAGTCCTGCTCGGCCCGGGTGCGGCGCTGGTCTGCATCCAGCTCAAACCAGTCTTCACCGGCGGCCTCCCTGACCAGGTCACGATAGGGCCGCCTTTTCCATGGCCGGGAAAGATCAAGGGTTCGGATAACTTCCCCCTCTTCATTGCGGTGCTCGATCTGCAGGGTGCCGAAGAATTTCTCCGCAAGGGAGCAGACGAGTTCCTCTACCAGTTCGGCCATCTTCTCAAAGTCAGCGTAGGCCCAGTAGGCCTCCAGCATGGTGAACTCGGGATTGTGCCGCCGTGAAATACCCTCGTTCCGGAAATTACGGTTCAATTCGAAAACCTTGGGGAAGCCACCGACCAGCAGGCGCTTGAGATAAAGCTCCGGTGCGATGCGCAGGGTGAGGGGCATGTTAAGAGCATTGTGGTGGGTTTCAAAGGGTCGGGCGGCGGCCCCTCCTGCCACGTCCTGGAGCATGGGAGTCTCGACCTCGAGAAAACCCCGTTCGTGAAAAAAGCTCCGGATTTCAGCAAGGATCCTGGAGCGCAGGACAAAGAGGTCCGCGCTGGCAGGGTTGGCCATGAGGTCAAGGTGGCGCTTGCGGTACTTGATTTCACGATCGGCCACCCCGTGCCACTTGTCCGGCATGGGGCGCAGGGACTTGGACAGGACTTGGAGGGACTCGACCTTGACGGTGGGTTCGCCCTTGCCGGTGGTGAAGGTGGTCCCCTCGATGCCGATCCAGTCCCCCCGGTCAAGAAGATGCCAGACTTCCCAGTCCTGTTCGGAAACGCCCTTTTTGTTCAGATATCCCTGGATTCGGCCATGCACGTCCCCGATGACAAAGAAAATCGATTTTCCCATGTCCCGGATCGTGAAAAGACGCCCCGCGATCCTGACCGGGCGCTCGTCTGAGAAGTCATCCCGGAGTTCGGCTGGAGAGGTGTCTGTCTCAAAGCGCTCCCCGAATGGATCGACGCCAAGTTCCCGCAGCTTGGCCAGCTTCTCACGGCGGACGGCGATGAGTTCGGCCTCGGAGGAGCCGGATTCCGCTTGGGTGTCCGGGGAAGTGGAGTCGTCTGGGGTCATGAGCAAAAATAGATTCTGGTCCAGAGAAGAGTGAGTCTTCTTGTCGAGGTGGTGGCAGGCAGGAAACCCCGGGTGGCAGGATTCACTGCGCCCGGGTAGCTGGTGACCAAGGTTTTCTGCTCCGCAATGCCTTTTGGCGAGGGAGAAAATGGTGCTTCCCTGAAAAAATGAAGAGGAGAATCCTTCGGTTTCGGGTTTCGGGGAGAGGAGAAATGCTTATGCCACGATATCATTGACCACCTTGCCATGGACATCCGTAAGCCGGAAATGCCTGCCCTGGAACTTGAAGGTAAGTTGCTCGTGGTCGATTCCCAGAAGATGAAGAACGGTGGCCTGGAAGTCGTGGACGTGAACCTTGTCGTGCAAGGCGTTGAACCCGATATCGTCTGAGGCTCCATAGGTGATCCCGGGTTTGACTCCGCCTCCGGCCATCCAGACGGTGAAGGCATAGGGGTGGTGGTCGCGGCCCCAGCCCTTGCGGTCCTTCATATTGCCTTGGAGGAAGGGAGTACGGCCGAATTCGCCGCCCCAGATGACAAGGGTTTCATCGAGCATTCCGCGTTGTTCAAGATCACGGATCAGACCGGCACTGGGCTGGTCGGTGTCCTTGCACTGGGTGTAGAGTTCCGTGGTGAGGGAGCGATGCTGGTCCCATCCGGCGTGCATGAGCTGAATGAACTGGGTTCCCCGTTCGGCAAGGCGCCGGGCGAGGAGGCAATTCCGGGCGAAGGTGCCGGATTCATGGACGCCGGGTCCGTAGAGGTCGAGGATTTCCTTTGGCTCGTCAGAAATGTCAGCGAGTTCGGGGACACTGGTCTGCATTCGGTAGGCCATTTCATACTGCGCGATGCGAGTGGCGATTTCAGGATCCCCGTAATCCTGATGCTTCATCTCGTTGAGCCGGCCGATGTCGTCGAGGAGTTCGCGGCGCATGGGCTTGCTCATGCCGTTGGGATTGGAGAGATAGAGGACGGGGTCCTTGGCGGGACGGAATTTTACCCCCTGGTGGCGGGTGGGGAGAAAGCCGGAGCCCCAGTAGAAGTCGTAGAAGATCTGGCCGCAGGTGGTGCCCTTGCTGACCGAGGTCATGACGACGAAGGCAGGAAGGTTGTCGTTCATGGTGCCGAGGCCGTAGCTGAGCCAGGCGCCCATGGTGGGACGGCCGGGGAGCTGGGCACCACTCATGAAGAAGGAGATCCCCGGGGCGTGGTTGACTGCTTCGGTATGCATGCTCTTCACGAAGCAGATCTTGTCAGTGACCTGGGCGGTGTGGGGCATGAAGTTACTGACCCATGCCCCGCCCTGACCGTATTGCTTGAAGGGTTCAACCGGAGCGAGGAGGAGTTTACCGTTGGCATTACCGGTCATCGTGCTGAAGCGTTTGCCTCCGACGTAGCTTTCCGGCACCGGGGTGTTGTGGAGTTCCTTGAGTTTGGGTTTGTAGTCCCAGAGGTCGCAGTGGGTGGGGGCGCCATTCTGGAAGAGGTAGATGACGCGCTTGGCCTTGGGGGCGATCTGGCGGATGTAGGCGGGGATCTTTTCGTTACCCTCGGGTGCCGCGGAGAGGCCCTCCTTGCCAAGGAGAGTGGCAAGGGCGGCGGTGCCTATGCCGGTAGCGCTCTTGCCGAAGAAATGACGGCGGTTGATGTTGAGCTGATGTTGTGTAAGCGGATTCATCGTCGGTGGACTTGATGGGACCCGGAAGGTCGAATGAGCCGGAGAGGGTCTATTCCCTGGTAAGCACCTCGTCCAGGTTCAGGATTCCGAGGCAGACGGTTGCGAGGGCAGCATGTTCGGGTTCGGGGAGTTCGGAGTTGCGGGGGGAGTCTCCGTTCTTGAGGAAGTTGGAGGCAGCTCCGGGGTCGGCGTTAAAGCGGGCTTGGGCACGGTTATATATGTTCTCGAGGATTTTCTGTTCCTGTTCGCTTGGGTTACGGGCGACCACCAGCTGGAAAGCCTGTCTGATCCGGGCAGCGGGATTGCTGTCCTTTCCTGCCGAGCTGGACGCGCGTCCGGCGAGAGCACGGGCAGCTTCAACGTAGGTTGTATCGTTGAGGGTGCTGAGGGCGTGAAGGGGGGTGTTGGTGAGGCTCATCTCCACGGAGCAGGTTTCCCGGCCCGGGTTGTCGAAGAACATGGGTGGGGCTGCAATGCGGCGCCAGAAGGAGTAGATGCTGCGACGGTAGAGATCGTCACCCTTACCACGGCTGTAGCGCTTCTTTCCAAAGGTTGCTTCGGCCCAGATGCCCTCGGGTTGGTAGCTGTTGACGGGGGCACCACCTTTCTTGTCGACGAGGAGTCCGCTGGCGGAAAGAGCTTGGTCGCGAATCATCCAGGCGGGCATGCGGTAGCGGGCACCGCGGGCGAGGAGACGATTGGAGGGATCGGTTTCCAGGAGTTCGGGGGAGAGGCGGGAGGATTGCCGGTAGGTGTGACTGGTAACGATGGTGCGCATGAGTTGTTTGACGTTCCAGCCGTTTTCCCGGAACTCAACCGCGAGCCAGTCAAGAAGGCGCGGGTGAATCGGTACTTCGCTTTGAACACCGAAGTTTTCGGGTGATTTGATGAGGCCGATCCCGAAGAGCTGCTGCCAGAAACGATTGACAGTGACCCGGGCAGTCAGGGGGTTGTTCTTGTCGATAAGCCACTGGGCCAGGCCAAGGCGGTTCTGTGGGAGGTCCTTGGAAAAGGAGGGAAGGGCAGCGGGAGTGCCCGCTTCGACCTCTTGACCCCGCTTGTCGTAGACCCCGACCTCCAGGATGTAGGTCTTCCGTTTCTTGTCCATGTCCTGCATGACCATGACCTGGGGAAGACCTTTGCGGTTGGAGTTGAGCTGGTTCTCCTTGTCTGAGATGAGCTTCTTGATTTCTGCATGGCGGGGTACGCTTTCACGATGAGCGGTGGCTATAAGATCGCTTTCGGTCTTGCTGCGCTTGGCAGGTTCGATGGCGAGGGCATCCTGGAGCCGGCGTTCGCCGGTTGAGAGTTTCGCATCAGCGGTGTCGCTGACGGAGAGGCGGAAGCGGCCCAGGTTATGGTTCGCGTGCTGGGAGTCGTGACGCATCGTGACGATAATGGATGCGTGGTCGGGGACTTCGATGGGCGTGTCCAGGTGGAAGACGGCTTCGTGGTCGCGGCTGATCTGGTTATTTTCGTAGACAGCCCAGCCGGTGTTGGCTTTGCCGTCGTAGGTTCTGGTGATCTTGTGATCGCCTTGTTCATAGGTGGCAATCGCGGACTTGAACTTGGCGTGGATGGCATTTCCGCCAAGTGGCTGGACGCGAATCTTGAAGTCGGTGAGGACGAAGTTGCCACTATCGGAGCGGGAGAGGTAGCCCTTGGTCATGCTCTCGTGGCGAATGGCCTCGAGGCGGATACTGGCGATGGACCTGAGCTTGCTTTCGGTGGAGAGGCTGTAGACGTCGTTCTTGGGGTTTTCGCCGCTGGCCAGGATCGATCCGTCTTTGAGGACTGCGAGCTTTTGTTTCTCGGCTTTGGCGGAATTAATGGAGAGAACGGACCATGCCCGGTCCGAGTCGTCAGTGCGGCGTGATTTCTCCCACTCTGGCTGATTGGTAGAAAGTTCCTTTTCGAAGCTCGCGAGGTCCTGGCGGAGGGTGGAAATTTCCTTCTCCAGGGCGGCTTCCCTGGCCTTTCGCTCACCACTTGCTACGGCGAGGACTGGAGGAGTCCGTGGGTTTCCCCCGCCGCCGTTGACCGGGGTCTGGTTGAAGAAGGCGGAGAGCTTGTAGTATTCTTCCTGGGTAAGGGCATCATACTTGTGGTCGTGGCAACGGCAGCAGTTGAAGGTGAGTGCAAGCCAGACGGTGCCGGTGGTCTCGGTCATGTCCATGACGTAGTCCACCCGGTTTTCCTCAGCGATGCGCCCTCCCTCTCCATTGATGGGATGGTTGCGGAGGAAACCAGTGGCCAGACGCTGTTCAATGGTCGCGTTGGGCAGGAGGTCGCCAGCGAGTTGCCAGATTGTGAGGTCGTCCCAGGGGACGTTGCGGTTGAATGCATCGACGACCCAGTCCCGCCAGGGCCACATGGTTCGTTCGCCGTCACCTTGGTATCCATTGGAGTCGGCGTAGCGGGCGGCATTGAGCCAGGGCCAGGCCATGCGCTCGCCGTAGGAGGGGTCGGCGAGAAAGCGATCGACTAGTTTCTCGTAAGCGTCGGGAGCGTTGTCGTCGAGGAAGGCGGAAACTTCCTGCGGAGTGGGAGGGAGGCCACGGAGGTCGAGGGAGAGGCGGCGAATGAGAGTAGGCCGATCAGCGGCGGGGGATTGCCTGAGTCCGTCGCGGAGGAGACGGTGGGCGATGAAGGCGTCGATCGGATTATGGACGGTGGCGTTGACGGGTTTGGGAACCTCCGGACGCTGGGGAGCAATCAGGGCCCAGTGCTCCTTGTATTCCGCGCCTTCTGTAATCCACTGGTGGATGAGTTGCTTCTCCTTGTCGTTGAGTTTGAGGTGGGAGCTGGGAGGGGGCATGACCTCGTCGGGATCGGTCGAAGTGATCCGTTGCCAGACAAGTGACTCCTCGGGTTTGCCGGGAACGATTGCTGGTCCGCCGTCGCGTTTGGCGAAGGCTCCCCGGGGAACATCGAGGCGCAGGTCTGCTTTGCGTGTATTCTTATCGAAGCCGTGGCATTTAAAGCAACGGTCGGAGAGCAGTGGGCGGACATCGAGATTGAAATCGAGGGGTTCCGCCACGGCCGGAAGGGTCAACTGCAGGGCCAGAAGGAGGAGGGGTGATGGGAGGCGAAAGGACATTCGACTACTGGGTTCTAGACTATTTATCGGGAAGGCTCAATAGCACGGGTGAATCATAATACCTTGTGTTCATGGGTTTCAGGACTGTTTTTTGTTGCTCCGATGGATGAGGAGGCTAGGGGAACCTGATATGACAGTTCTCCGTGTGTGCTTCTTTCCGTTGCTGCTTCTCCTGTCTCTGGCCGAATCGGCCAGCGGCCAATGGAAGCGCCATACCATTGATAATTCCTCCCGGGGTGCTGACGGAGTCCGTGTCGCGGATGTGAATGGGGACGGTCTTCCAGACTTCACCACCGGCTGGGAAGAAGGCGGAGTCATTCGGGTCACGGTTAATCCCGGTCCGGACGGAGTGAGAGAAAAGTGGCCATCAGTGACAGTTGGGAAAGTTGCTTCTCCCGAGGATGCCGTCTTTGTGGATCTCGATGGAAATGGGGTGCAGGACGTGGTGAGTAGTTGCGAGGGAGGAAACCGCAGCATTTACATTCACTGGGCACCTGAAAGGAAGCGCTATCTTGAGGCGGAGGCGTGGAAGACGGAGGCTTTTCCAGCAGTGCAAAAGAAGCAGAGCTGGATGTATGCCGTTCCCATGGATGTTGATGGCGTGAATGGAATTGATCTCGTGGTTGGTTCAAAAGGAGGAGGCAGTTCGATAGGGTGGCTGCGCTCTCCAAAGAATCCACGAATCCTGCAGGATTGGACGTTTCACCGTCTGTATGATGCGGGATGGATCATGTCCCTCGATCTTCACGACATGGATGATGATGGAGATCTGGATGTGGTGCTATCGGACCGGAAGAGCAAGGCTGCCGGAGTGAAGTGGCTGGAACATCCGGGGTTTGAAGTCGCGGCGCAGGGGAAACGGTGGAAAGAGCACCTCATCGGTTCCCGGGGAAAGGAAGTCATGTTCCTCAGGGTCGCGGATCTGAACGACGACGGACTCAAGGATGTAATATGCACCAACCGGAATGGGCATATGGAATGGTTCCGAAGGCTCAAGGGAGAAGGGGTGAGATGGGAAGCCCATATGTTCAAGCTGCCCTTTGGGTTGCCGCATGGCAAATCCGTGGCAGTTGGCGATATGGACCTCGATGGTAAGGTGGATGTTGTGAGCACCAGTCGAGGTCCTGAGCCTGCGAGGTGTGTGGCCTGGCAGAGGTGGGCTCAATCACCGATGGATCATAATTGGATTCAGCAGGATATTGGAGGCACTGAGGGATCGAAATTTGACCTTATCGAGTTGATCGACCTCGATGCGGATGGGGATCTCGACGTGATCACCTGTGAGGAGGTGGCGAATCTTGGCCTGATTTGGTATGAGAATCCGTTGAGGTAAGGCTTCAGGGGCAGTTTCTTACACCCCTTGGTGGAGAACTTCCCTGATCATCTCTGACGAATCTGAAAAAAAGAGGATCAAGGTTTCTAGAGTTCCTCCTCCAGTTCTCCCTCCAGTTGCTCGTGAGGACTCTCCTCCGGAATGGGAGGGAGCAGGTCCTCGCGTTCCAGTAGAAGAGGAAGAGAGAGGTCGGCCAGCAGGTCGGCGGAAGTTTTCAACAGGATACCCAGGAGAGGAACGATTCGATCCAGTTCAGCAATTGCACAGTGGACCATGGAGGAGACGATGTCGGCATCGAAGCGTTCACGATCAAAAAGATTTGTAATGCGGAAGACAAGTTGCTGGCGATCGAAATCAAACTCAAAGCTGCCGAGGGTAAGCTGTTTGTTGGCACGCATGAGAAGCTCGGTGGCTGCTGCAAGGTGGCTGGACTCCGGAGCGAGGGGGCACTCAGCTACGATGGAGAGGGCATTGAGTTGAGGAAAGACCTGAGCGTGCAGTTGGATATGGGTGTGGTGTGCCTCGAAGTGAGCCTCGAGGACTTCCCGGCCCTCGACCGGTTCACAGTGCCATCCCTGCTGTCCAAAGGCATGGGCAACGGATTGGAGTTGGAGAGATGCTGGAGAGCTCATGAAAGCGAGGGAGTTGTAGTTCCTAGCCCGGACAAGTTCCATTAAGAAAGCAACCGGAAGATTCAATTACCATCCTTCAGGGAAAGAGATTCATCAGGCTCCTTATGGATCGTTTTTTCGGCCATGCGGCCGGCAATGGCATGTTCCAGTAATTCCCGGTAGACAGGATGCAGAGGGGTAAGGGATGCCACGATTCCGGAGGTTTTTTCCCTGTTGAGATGAATGACCAGTTGTTTATTTCTGACTACCTCCGCATCCGATATCTGAGACCAGTAGAGGACCTGGAGATTCTTCCGGGGTTTGAAGAAGGGAAAGACCTCAATGCCGAGGGGAGTCAGGATGAGGTAGGCGTGGCGGATACAGTGCAGGGAGAGACGGAAGAAGATAAAAGCAGCAGGAAGGGGGGCAAGACTCCACCACGAGGAAAGAAGGAATTCATCCAGTAAGAGGCTGAGAATAAGGATGGTTACCGAGGCCCCTCCGCAGATTGCAGCCAGAAGTGAGAAGTGGGAGGCCTGGGCGCTGCGGGTGAAGCGCAGTTCCTTGTGCGGTTCGCTGATCTCCTTAGGGCCGGGAAGCATGCTTTTCGGGCGGTTGGAGGTTCTCGAATAAGTCGCCTTGGCAGGGAGCTGTTCGAAAAACTGGGAGTGCCCTTGACCGTCCTTACCCCGGACTGCGACCCTCCGGCGATGAATTTCCCCTGTAAGGTCGGGTTTGTTCTCCTTTCTGGCACGATCGCGTGTCTACAGGCGGCGGATCTCTGGCAAGCCGGGGCGGGGAGGGAGAGGATCACGCCCGAAGAAGAGATGTGGATGGCGGGATATAGCTCCCGAAAGAGGCCCGCGGAGGGAAAGGTTACCGACCTGTGGGCCAAGGCCCTTGTCCTTGATGACGGGAAGGGGAACCGGGGCGTTGTCGTGACCCTGGACCTGGTGGGAATCGATCGCGAAATTTCAGGCAAGGTACTTGCCAGGATTAAAAAGGAGTTCGGGTTGAAGAGGCATCAGGTTTCCCTTTGTACCAGCCATACTCATTCGGGACCGGTGGTAGGACGAAATCTTGCCCCGATGCATTATGCCCTTCTTAAGCCTGAAGAGCAGAGGCGTATTGATGATTATGCGGAGCAGTTGCCGGACCGTGTGTGCAGGGCGGTGAATGAAGGAATCAATTCCCTTGCCCCGGCAAAGCTGCAATGGGGGAATGGGAAGGCGACTTTCGCCGTCAACCGGCGGGAGAACAAGCCATACGATTCCGTGCCTGATCTCCGGGCACGTGGGGCATTGAAGGGCCCGGTCGATCATGATGTGCCGGTTCTCAGCGTTCGCGGTGAGGAAGGGAAACTCCGGGCGATTCTCTTTGGGTACGCGTGTCACGCTACGACCCTTAATCTCCAGCAATGGAATGGTGATTATCCGGGTTATGCCCAGACCACTCTCGAGAAGGCCTATCCCGGCGCCACGGCTCTTTTCTGGGCTGGTTGCGGAGCTGACCAGAATCCTCTTCCCCGGCGCAGTGTCGAGCTTGCGGAACGTTATGGAAGGGAGCTGGCCGGAGCGGTGCAGGACGTGCTGTCCTCCCCCATGTCTTCCCTCGACCCTTCTCTTGCATTAAGGTTTCAGGAAATTGAGCTTAAGCTCCAGAAGCTTCCTGGCCCGGCCGAATTGAAAGAAGAGATAAAGTCCGGAAATCCCTACGTTGCGGCGCGTGCCCGGATGTTTCAGAAGCGTCTTGAATCCCAGGGAGCACTGAAGGGAGCGTATCCCTATCCAGTCTTGTTCTGGAAGCTGGGAGGAGAGATCGACTTCATCTCCCTGGGAGGTGAGGTAGTGGTTGATTATTCGCTGCGTCTGAAGCGTGAACTGCATGGAAAGCGAACATGGGTGGCCGGAAACACGAATGATGTCATGGCCTATATCCCGTCTCTCCGGGTTCATCGGGAAGGGGGGTATGAGGGTGGAGGTGCGAATATCTATTACGGGTTGCCGGGCCTTTGGGACGAGGGAGTTGAGGAGGTTATCCTCTCAACGGTTCATGAACTTTCCCGTAAGGAGGACTGAGTCAGGGCCGGGCGGCCTTATTCCTTCCAGTTAAGGCCATGTTATCAGGGTTGCTGCAGGTCCATGCGATACAAGCGGCCTTCGAGCGAGCCATTGAGGAGAGGGACTGAGTCCTTGTGGCTCCCCCCGAAGTGAGGAGCTGCTTCATGGTTGGCCGTGTAGATCCCTGCACGGCGAACAGTGATTTGTTGTTGCAGGAACTTTCCGAGTGCCCGGTAGAGAGGGTTGATCTCGGACTCTTCTCCGCTTCGGAGTCCGTAGGGGGGATTGCAGACTGCGGCATCAAATTCAATGCCGGGGCTGCTATTACGGAAATCTCCATGTTCGAGCTGAAGGGGAGCTCCCGGGAAATGCCGGGCGCGAATCTTTTCGAGGGTCCGGAAAGTGCCCTGGTTGATTTCGATCCCGAGAAGCCGCATGCCCTCCGGATTCGTCTGCCGCTTCTCCAGCCCGCGTCGCTCCCTGTCGTGAACTTTCTGGTCGTAATCGTGGAGGGCTTCAAAGCCGAAGCGTCGGTGCAGGTTCGGTGCGATTCCAGCGGCCATCATCCAGGCCTCGAAGAGCAGGGTTCCCGACCCGCACATTGGGTCGATGAGAGGGGAGCGACGGTCCCATCCGGACAGGTAGAGGAGTCCGGCAGCAAGATCTTCCTTCATGGGGGCCTCTCCGTGCTCGATCCGGTATCCTCGTTTAAAGAGGGGAGTGCCGGACATGTCGAGGGCCAGGGTAGCCCGATGCTTCTCGAGGTAGACCACCACGTGAACATCCGGATCACGCTTTTCGATCGAGGGCCGGACACCGCCACAAAGCTTACGAAAGGTATCGGTGATTCCATCCTTNACCCGGTGGATGGCATAGCGGGTGTGCGTTATTTTGGGAGAGTGTCCCTTGATGTCGATGCGAAGCCGNGCNTCTACGGGAAAGAGTTTATGCCAGTTGGTCTTGCGTGACTGGTAGTAGAGCAGGTCATAGTTACGGGCATTGAAGCTACGAATGGGNCGCAGGACATTGAGAGCCGAGCGCANCCCCATGTTGGCCCGGTAAAANCCGGCGAGGTTGGTCACGATCTCGACTGCTCGCTTGCGCGTTTCCACGACTTCGATTTCGAGGTCCCGGAGTTCCTGTGCCACAACTTCNTCCAGACCGCCNCGGCANAGGACAAANCCCGGCAGGCGTTCAGGATCGGGAGGAGTTGTGGGGGCGGGCATTTTACGGTGTTATGGTCTGTTGNGCTTACAGNCTCGGGCCGTATTCCTGTCCTTTANCGGGCGAGTTTCAATCCCGCTTCNTCTGTCAGGATGAAAGATCGGNTCCCGGGAGGCAATCGTTACTGGACGAATGGTGGTCAAGTCGTCAGCGTTTAGTGATGTTTTTGAGGGTGGGNGNTNTTTTCTGGTCGCTTGCCGTGTTCCTTTGCCCCGGTCTTNCAGCGAAAGAGGCCTCCCGGATTCCCATTCCAGATAAGCTGGTTGTTCTNACTTTTGATGATGGCANCAAGTCGGACTTGAATACAGTGGCTCCTCTTCTCAAGAAGCACGGATTCGGGGCTACCTTCTTCATAACCTCCGGGTGGCTCGGAGGTGAGCAGAGGCTGACATGGCCTGAGGTGCGANAACTNCAGGCGCAGGGTTTCGAGATAGGATGCCACACCGTGAGTCATCCCAATCTGCTGGCTCTCAGGACTGGAGAAATCCGTCGNCAGATNGAGGAATTCGATCGTGCCTGTGCTGAGAACGGGATCACGAAACCAGTGTCCTTTTCCTATCCGGGAGGACACTTTGACCGGCGGGTCATCGCCATCCTGCAGGATCTGGGCTACGAGTTTGCGCGGAGGGGAATGGATCCCGAACGTCCTCTGGAGGACAATGGAGGAAATGGGAGGGCTTATGTCCCGGGAGAAGATCATCCCTTCCTCATTCCGAGTAGTATGACTCGCGGGATCGGGGCACAGGAAGGCTACCGGATCGAGCAGGCGCTGGAGGAAGCCCGGTCGGGGAAGATCACCATTCTCACTTATCATGGAGTTNCCGATGCCAATCGNCACTGCTCNACNTCTGTTGCTCGATTNCGTAAGGACATGGACTACCTCAGGAATTCGGGAGCGACCGTGGTNTCCCTCCGGGATCTTGCCCGCTACGTCGATTTNAGTAANNGTCCCCAGGANCCATTTGCTCCAATCATNCGACGACTGGGTCTTGGAGTCGGAACGCCAAGGTGTGACAACGCGGAAGCGGTTCCACAGTTCAGCTGGCAGGTGATCTCCAACGGTTGGACTCAGAANCAGGTGGCATACCGCCTTCTGGTGGCAAGTAGCAAGGAGCAGCTTGATCGTAATCAGGGAGATCTCTGGGACAGCGGTAAGACGATNGGGGCAGAACGGAAAGTTTCNTATGCCGGTCCAGCGCTGTCACCCGGTCGAAAATACTGGTGGAAAGTACAGCTCTGGAATCAGCGTGACGAGGTAGAGATTGCAAGGATTACGCCTTACCAGTCGGAGGAATTNATCACGGAACTGCATAAGTCACNTCCGGGACTCTTCAGCAGGGCATGNTCATTTACGGTCCGCNCCCCTCAGCCCTGATTCGATGGGAAGCGCCAAAGGATTTCGCTCATGCGCGGAAGGGTCTGGGTATGAGGATNCCCNGAGGCGGTCCCGGTGCGACCATCTTCTCCCAGATTCTGCTCGCCGGGAATTTGTCCGATATGTGAAAACTGCCGAGGAAGGATGATTGGCAGATTACTCAAATATGCTCTGTGGGCAGGAGGCATCCCACTTGTGCTGGCGGAACCGGAGGCCGTGAGCTTTGACCGATTGACGTATCATAAGGCTCCCAAGGCGCTGCCGGTGGGTGCTGTTACCGAGGATTGGCCCCGTTTTCTGGGGCCTCGTCACGATCTGCATTCGAAAGAGACCAAGCTGCTTAAAATGTTTCCGGAAGGCGGGCCCCGTAAGGTGTGGGAAGTAGAGCGGGGCACGGGTCATGCTCCACCNGTATTAGCAGGAACGCGTCTGGTGATGTTTCATGCCCTGAATGGAAGGGAAGTGATTGAGTGCCTNCATCCCGAGACGGGGAAGCGNTACTGGAAATTCGATTATGCGGTCCGGCTGGGATCNAGTTTCGGAATAGAGGATGCNCCGCGGTCCGGTCCGGTAATCGATGGTGATCTCGTATTCGTNGTGGGTGTCCGTGGTGACCTGCATTGTCTGGATCTTGGAAGCGGGAAAGTGATCTGGAAGAANAANCTTGAGAAGGAATACGGNCCAGCCCCTCTGTTTTTCGGGCGAGGGGGTTGTCCGCTGGTTCATGGGGAACAGCTCATTGTCAATGTGGGNGGAAAGATCTGTGTGGGAGGATTTGACAAACGNACCGGCAGGCTGCTCTGGAGCACCAGGCATCCATGGAACGCCAGTTATGCCTCTCCCGTTCCTGCCATCCTGCATGGGAAGGAACGAATTCTGGTTTTCGCCGGGGGCATGGTTGATCCACCTGCAGGCGGATTNCTCAGTATTAATCCGGAAAACGGAAAAGCNGATGATGCCTTTCCNTGGAGAGCCCGCATGTTCGCNTCGGTGAATGCNGCCTCNCCGGTTGTGGCGGGCGATGCTGTATTCGTGACTGAGAGTTATACGGAGGGTGGGGCCCTTGTGGATTTCGCGGCAGATGGAACTGCGAAACTGAGNTGGAAAGCTGAGCGCTTTGGGAGCCAGTTTACGACCCCGGTGGCTCATGAGGGTTATCTCTACGGGGTGGATGGAACTGCGGGGACGGAAATTGTGTGTTATGAAATCAAGAGCGGCAGGGAAATGTGGAGGGATTCCATGGACCTGCAGGGAGCCCGGCTCGGACGGGCCAGCCTGCTTCACATCGATGGAGCCTTCCTGTGCCTGGGAGCACAGGGAACCCTGCTCTGGCTGGATCTGTCCCCGAAAGGGGCGAAGACGCTCTCCAAGGCACAGCTTTTCCGTGCTCCGGAGACGTGGGGAGTGCCGCCGGTGAGTCGAGGCTTGCTCTATGTAAACAGGAACGCCTTTGGNCCNCGGTTGATCTGTTATGANCTCCGGGGACAGTAGATGTCCTGCCTCCCTCATTCATGCGGGTTATTGAATAGCCGGAATTTCGGGGTAAGATANGAAATGCACTTACGGTNCATTTCCAGGGGAGNNGTANTAATGTTTCAGGTTACGNTGCTGTTTCTTCTTACCCNGACGGAGAGTCCGGCCCAGGAAACCAGNATTCCGAAAGTNGAATTCGACGAGGCAAGCATGGAGGACCTGNTTGGTTTTCTNCGTGAAGGTGCCACCGGGAAGGCCAGGAATGTCNTGGTTGANCCCAGGGTNAACAGGGAAATCAGAGTTACCCTTACCCTGCATGATGTGACCAANAGCGTGGCTTTTGCCTATGCNGCTGAACTCGGCGGATTCGACTACCGGGAGGAACGGCATGTCATCCGGATCGTNCCCNGGAGTCAAAAGGCGACGGTCAGAACCTTCCTGAAGCGGGGAGCTCCGATGACNATGCGTCGGGCCTCGGAGATTGTAATGCCCAAGGTTGATTTTGATGAGACCGAGCTTCGTCAGGTTGTTGACGATATTTCCAGTGCGAGTCGGCAGCTGGATCCCAGAAAGAAGGGAATCAATGTCCTTCTCGGACCAGGAGTGGATCCCGCTGCTCCAGTAACGCTCCAGCTCCAGGGCGTTCCCGTTGGTCAGGTTTTGAAGTATGTTGCTGATTTTGCCCGGTTGAACATTCGGATGGATGGGAACGCAGTGGTTCTGCTCAAACGACGAAAGATCGCCCGGTAAGGGGCNAGGATCGCTTTTCAGGACCCGCTCTCGATTCCCGGGTAACTANGGCGGAATGCTTCCAGCATATGCTTTCCGTAGAGGACGGGCTCGGAAGGAAGGTTGTGGAAGGACTCGCGTTCGAAGGTCGGAAGGCGATCCGTCGACAGTGGTTCCACGATGGTATCGAGGCTCGGTTCGAAGAAAAAGGGAATCGAGTATCTTGTAGAGGAGCCGAGTGGGCTCAGAACCCTGTGGGGCGTTGCCATGAAATAGTGGCTGGTCCAGACTTCGAGCATGTCGCCCAGGTTGACCACCAGGCAATCGGGTTTTGGGCTCGCCGTGATCCAGGTTCCGTCAGCGCGCCGGACTTCAAGTCCACCCACGCCATCCTGGGCTAGCAGGGTCAGGCAGCCAAAGTCCGTATGCTCCCCGATGCCCTGCCGGGGGCCTGATTCCCTTGTCACCGGAGGATAGGCAATAAGGCGTAACATGCAGTAGGGAGGGTTGAAGTGACGGGAAAAAGTCTCTTCCTCAAGGTTTAGGGACAGGGCCAACGCCCGCATCAGGGTTTCGCCGACGGTGTGGAGTTCCCTGAGATAGGTCTCGCTGGCCTGTCGGAATGCAGGCCAGTCCGCCGGCCATTGGTTCGGGCCCTGGAGACCATGGTAATCTGTTTCCGAGGAAAGGGCGGGAGCCTCCAGTCCCAGGTCGAGGGTCTCCTTGTGGTCAGGTGCTCCCTGGGTCTCTTCTTCGCCCAGAACGGAGTAGCCCCGATAGTGAGGAGACTGGCGGAGATGGATTGCGTTTTTTTCTGTCTCGGGGAGAGCAAAGAATTCCCGCGCATGCTGGAACATGTTGTTGAGAGATCCGGAGACGAGTTCCGGATGGTGAAGATAGAAGAACCCGGTCAGGTGGCAGGTTGTTCTCAGGGTCTCAAGGAGAGCGCGGTCAGGAGAGGCGATATCCCGGTAGTTGAAGGTGGGAAGGCCCTCGCTCATGCTCCGTAATTATCGAAAGTCCGAAATGACAGTCACGCTGAAATACAGGGAATCCCCTGCAATCCGGGCGAAAAAATCACCCGGTTCCGGAGAACCGGGCGAGCAGGATATTAAGAATGGAGTCCCTAGGCGGAGCCGAAGGCTTCCTTGATGACCTTACCTCGATCGCCCACGAAGAAGGGGCGTCCACCCATGGCGTGGATTCGCTTTTCGGTCGGAAGGCCGAGAGCGTGTGCCACGGTGGTATGGAGGTCCTTGGGTTCATAGGACTCAGTCTCGATATTGCTGGCCGCTGCATCCGTCTTGCCGATTACCTTGCCGCCTTGGACGCCGCCCCCGGCCATCATGATGGAAAAGGCCTTGGGAAAATGATCCCTGCCCCCGCGGCCGTTGATCTTCGGCGTGCGCCCGAACTCGGTGGTAAGCACGACCATGGTTTCATCCAGCATGCCCTGTGAAGAGAGGTCCTGCAGGAGGGCTGCGATGGGCGCATCCATTGCATTGGTCCGATTGGCTGCCGTTCCTGCGTTGCCGTGCTGGCCATCCCATCCACCAAGCTGTACTTCAACGTAACGGACGTCGTTCTGGATCAGTCGGCGGGCGAGGAGAAGTCCGCGGGCAAAGCGCGAGTTACCATAGAGGCCCTTCACGCTGGCGGATTCCTTGTTGATGTCGAATAACTCGGTCGTCTTGCTATCGAAGAGTTTGACGGTTTCCTCGTAGAAATCGCCATAGGATTTAACGTCGTCGTGGGGGAACCCCTTGGAGAACGATTCGCGGAAGGTTTCAGCATATTTAAGGCGGCGCTCAAACTGGGTCTTGTTGATCTTGGGAAGGAGATCCTTGATCCCGCGGTTGGGATCGCCAATAGGGAGCGGGCTGTGATCAGGTCGAAAGAATCCGGGTCCCGGATTGCCACCGCCGATCACTACGCTGTCCGGGACGAGCTTGCTTCTTCGTCCAAGGAAATACTGGGCCCACGATCCGATCTGCGGATGGGAGATCCCTGGTCGGCGAGCGAAGCCGGTATGCATAAGGTAGTTTCCTCCTCCATGATCCCCGGTCCTGGTGGTCATGCTGCGGACAACTGCAAACTTGTCAGCCTGCTTGGCAAGTTCCGGAAGAAGGTTGGAGATCTGAACGCCATCCGCGTTGGTGGAGACGGGTTGTGAGGGGCCGGCGATTCCTCCGGTGGTCTTGGGGTCAAAAGTATCGACATGAGTCATCCCCCCGGACATGTAGAGGAAGATGACATTCTTTGCGGTTGCGTGCGCGGCAGGCTTGATGATCTGGCTCTCTGCCGCTCCTGCGAGACCGGGAAGAATGGTTACACCCAGCGTGGAAGCCGCTGCCCCGGTGAGGAAATTACGGCGGTCGATTTCATCGAGTTTGTTGACGGTGTCTTTCATGGCGACGGATAAGATTATGCTGAGGTTGGTTATTTGATGAATAGAAATTCAGGAGTGTTGAGCAGGGCCCAGATGAGGTCAGAGAAGACTTCGGGTCCACCAGCGCGCAGTTCACGATCAAGAAGATGCTGTTCGCTGCCAACGGCACGCCGGCTGAGAATGCTGACGAAAGCCACGTCGGCCTTCTCGAAGTTTGATCGGAGGTTCTTCATCTCAAGGAAGATCTTGGAACCCGGCTGGGTGAGGATTTCGGTGGCATAGCCATTCATGAGCTCCATGACCTGGGGGACTGAACCCTCGAGGGAACTGGCGTTGATGACAAAAGTGCGGTCAGATTGACCGAACTTACTCAGGAAATGAGCAGGGTCGGATGGCTGGGGTAATTCCGAGGCCCGGGCCAGGAGGAGCTTTCGTTTTTTCGCGGCCTCCATGAAGGCCATCATCATTTCCTCATCAGTAGGGCCGGTGGGTTTCCGGCTCAGGGCGTTCTGCCCAAACGGTTTTTCACCTTTCGGGGGCTTGGCCTTCAGGATGGAGACACCCTTGGCGTTGACGAGGCTCTGTTCGGGCTTGAACTGGTTGTATTTGTCGACCCGCGCCACGAAGTCCTTGGGTGCTCCGGGGGACTGTGAGGAGTTTATAAGCTGGTTGTAACGCTCCCCCGAATCGAGACGGAATTGGTTTGGGTCTTCCACCATCAGGGTCATGAGAGAGTCCCAGACCTGCTCAGAGCTCATCCTGCGCAGAAGTGGACCCGGGAAGTAGTAGGGCTCCGTGACATTTACCTCCTTACGGGTTGCCAGCCGGTTGTAGGCCTTGGTGTTGACGATGGCCCATGCGAAGGCCTTCAGATCAAATTGCAGGGCGATCATCTCCTCAGTCAGAACCTTGAGAAGGTCGGCATTGAGGGTTTTCTCGGGATCGATGTTATGAATCGGTTCAGCTGCCCCGCGTCCCATGTAGCGGGCCCACATCCGGTTGGCAATGTTCATCGCGAAGCGTTCATTCTTCGAAGAGGTGAGCCAGACAGCCAGTCGCTGGCGTGGATTGAGAGCTGCTGCCTCCGTTCCGTTCTCCTTACCGAAAAGAATCCAGGGATCAACCTTGTCCCGCGGGAATCCGTCCTCGTACTGGTAATTGTCAGGAAGCCTCATGGAGCGGTTTGCCACCGTATGAACCCGGAGTTCACTGGCCCGGCTCATATCCCGGAGGGCGCGCTGGTAGTTGCCAACGATGTTGTTGATCCGCCGTTTTTGCTCCTCGTTTTTCGGGTCAAGTTTCTGAGAAGCCGCGATGTAGGATTCAAGGTCCTTCTTCTTCGGCATCTTGGCCTGCTGGGCCTTACCTTTCGTTTCGAGGTCCGCAAGGTAGGCAGAGAACTCGTAATACTGGTACTGGGTCCATTCGCCGTCAGGATCATCGTGGCACTGCGCGCAGGTGATATTGGTGCCGAGGAAGACCTTTCCCATGAAGGCGACATGATCGAGCTTCATGCCATTGTCGCGGAGATGGTAGCCCACGGCCGGGTTGTCCCAGATTCGTCCTTCGGCCATTACCATCTGGCGAACCAGTTCATCCCAGGGGGCGTTGGCGTGAATCTGCTCCTTGAGCCAGTAGATAAAGGCATCATTCCGCAGTACGGTGCCCGGGAAGGTTGTCTGGATCCGGAGCAGTTCAGCGAGGTGATTGTAATTATGGCTCGTGTAGTCCCAGGATTTCAGAAGCTTGATTACCAGTTCCTGGCGTTTGTTCTTATTACGGGAGTCGAGGAATTCCCGGGCCTCGTCGTAATTCGGGATACGTCCTGCCAGGTCAAGATAGACCCGGCGTAGATACATATGGTCGTTGAGATTCTCGTTGTAATCGAGTTTCTGCTTCTCAAGCCCAGCATCGACTGCTGCGTCGATACGCTTCACCGCGAGGGCGACGAGATCAGCCTTGCCCGTCATGGCTCTTTTCCGGATGAACTCCTGGTCCGCCTTGGAGAGAACCTTGAGAGGGACACTCACCACTTTCCCATCCTCATCCAGCCGGATCTTTACCGATCCCTTGCTCAACTCCACAAAGCTGCCCTTGATAGGCTGACCGGTGGAATTGACCCAGGTCCGCGCGGAGACGTGTTGAGCAAGTAGCAGGAAGACGAGGCCAAAAACTGGAAGAATTCGCGAATCCATGGGGCAAATTGATTACCGGAGGTGAGATGGGAGCTTTGGGTACATACGTGTTTTGTGGTCCGATGTCTATCCGATTGCATGAAGATTCCTGTCCCTCCAGAAGCCAAATTCCCCTGATTGGGGGGATTTGCGACCGGTTTTTACCCCAAAATGGGCAGGGCGGGCTTAACAGAGGGCTCTGTCTTCCGTCGTGATTCGGGGCCAGCTATGAGCCTTACCTCTTCATCCGAAGAGTGACCCGTTGGTCAATGGCTACATCATTGACTGTCCGAGTGGAACCGTCAGGCCAGAGGATATCTAGCTGCACGGGTTTGTCGTGCGCTCCAAGGCCGAAGTGGAGGACGAGATCGTTCTGGTTTCCCTGCCCGGTTCCCGCTGCCACCTGTCGGGTAAGGATTCGCCCATCAGGAAGGGGTACCTGGACCTGAGCGCCGACAGCGAAAAGGTTGACCTTCTTCCCGTCACCGAGGAGGCGCACCTTGAGCCAGTGGTGGCCTTTCTCGCCGCTGTTTACGAAGAGCCTGCCCGCCGCCATGAGATCGAGATCTCCATCATTATCGAAGTCGGCCCAGGCGGCCTGATAGGTCGGGGGCAATCCATCCAGCTTGCTCGCGGCAGTTGCATTGGAAAAATTGAAGTTGCCGTCATTGCGAAAGAGCACCGAGTTGTTCCTGCGACCAAAGGAAGCAACCCCGTAGACGGTCGTGAAGAAGAGGTCGAGATTGCCATCGTTGTTGTAGTCGGCAGCGGAAGGACTGGCGTAGGATTCCTGGTAGAATACTCCTCCCTGGCCCTTGTTCTCGAACTTGAACCCATTCTCCCTGCCGTTGTTCTGCAGCCAGACAGACTCGGGTTGGTTGCCGCGTCCGTCCTTATGAGCAAAGTTGCCGGCGAAGAGATCAAAATCCCCATCGTTATCGAAGTCTCCCCAGACTGCACCGATGGAGTGTCCTCCACCGAAACCAGGGCCATTTGCGATTGCGCCGAGGGCACCCGTTACATCAGAAAAGGCGCCCTTTCCGTTGTTCTGCCAGAGGATGTTTGGTTGCAAGCGGTAATTGGAGACATAGACATCGAGGTCCCCGTCACGATCGAAGTCGCATGCGGTAATGCCGCGGGCACGGTAGCGAACCTCGCTCCAGGTCAGCTTGAATGATTTTCCTCCCTCGTTGGTGAGGAGGAAGTCGGCATAGGTGTCATTGGGCCAGGTTTCGTATCCACCGGCATAGAGGTCGACAAACCCATCTCCGTTGAAATCCCCCCAGCAGGCTCCCAGCGAGCTGCCCTTGGGGAGTTCAGGTAATTTGAGGGGGGAGAATTCCTTGCCGCCCTTGTTCCGGTAAATCTTGCGCCCACTCCAGGAGTAGAGATCGAGAAATCCGTCGTTGTCGAAATCGGCTGCCACACAGGCCCCGGTGCTGGCGACCTCTACGAATTTGAGGCCCTTTTCATTACGGTAGACCTTTCCACCCGCGCAGATGTCGGTCCAACCGTCATTGTTGAAGTCGAACCAGCAGGCGTCGTTCCCTCCCGCCAGGCCGAATTGTTCGCTCTTGTCCTCGAAGATGGCAGCGCGGGCCGGGAGGGCGGCAAGGAAGAGCAGGCCGAACGGAAGGGAGAAATCGTTCCAACGCATTCCGAGTGTCTATATCTCTACCGGAATCCGGGTGACAGGAGAAAGGGGGCAGATTATCAGGGGATCCATCATATGATCCTACGAAGAGTTGCTTCGTTCTCTCGAAGTGCAATGTGTCGCAGGGGATCCAGCAGATTTGGTTATTATTCGGAGCCTTCTCGATCCTTTTTGAATGGATCTTGCGGAAGGGTCTACGTATGGGTGCTGTTCATTTTGAGGTAACCCAAGATTCTATCAGGACTCCGCTATGAAGTATCTTCTGCGTCAGAAACTGGGTGGGAAATGTTTTATTGTGCGCGAGTATAGAGCTTGTTGCCGGTCCCGAAAGGACGATGACAATGATAGAACTACTGCGTAAAGAGGGCACTGAGTTGGAGCCGGAATGCCAGCGGGTCGAGAAGGCCTGCAGGATACACTCCTCTTTCTTTCGAACCCTGTTTTATCTCGAGACTGCTCGAATGACCGAAGAGGAACAGGTGTCATTTGACGATGGAGAACTACCGCAAAGATGGGTCCGGTGGTGGAATTCCTGTGCTAGACGAATTGAGGCGTTTGAAGGTGCCGCCCTTATTGAGCTTCTCCCCGGGTTTTTGGGCAAAAGGCGTGTGCGGCCGTTGGAAGGGTCTGCTCTCCCTGAACTCATGGACAGTGCTGTGTGGACGATGCCCGCCGGAGTCATATTGGCGTGGGGCGTTCGCGAAACATCAATGAATAGAAATCATCTAAACAGAATCCAATGTTCGGGGGCTCTTGGCGTTTGCATGGATGGGTGTGCCGCTCTTCTTCTCAGTGAGGAAGAAACCGGGGTAGACTGGCATTTTGACTTTTAAGGGTCCGATCCCGGGAGGTTGCGGAGGAGGGAGACCTCGAAGAGCGTATCCTCCATGATTTTTTGATGCAGCAGCGGGCATCTTTTTGTTAGATGCCACCGTATGATTACTGAGCGTTGCCTTGTCCTGAGCGCCATCCTGGTCGCGATGCTCTCCGGCTGTGCCCAGCCTCCCGGGAGCAGTCCTTCCGGTCCGGAGCCGCTGGCCCTTCCCGTGACACCACTGGAGGGAGATCTTCTACAGGCCAAGCCCAGTTACGAGAATGCACGGCAGCTTGCCGACTCGGTCAAGGTCGGCATGCCCCAGCGGGTGGTGGAGGCGATGTTCGGTCAGCCTGACAAGGCGGGATACAAGGTCTACGGCCGGGCCGCCGGTTCCCCCTGGAGGGCCCTCGTATGGGAGTGGGTTTTCCACGATGTCACTCCGCCGAGGGNTCTTTCCATCGTATTCCAGGAGGACGGGGCCGGGAGCTGGAGGGTCAATCACGGAGATTGGCCGGAATAGGAGCCTATCGCTGTGGTGCGGGTGCCTCCAGGACAGTAGCNCCGTTTTNGTCGCTCATGACAAGNACGCTGAACTTGAGAACGTCGCCTATGTCACTGGTGCTCACGCTGGCATAGTCAAACTTNCCNCTNAGGTCAGTGTANCCATCCTTGTAGAACTGTGGCCCGGAAGGGGTCAGGGCGTAGACCTTGACGTATGTGGCGGGGAGNGGGCGGTTGTCACCGGCGTGGCGCACGGTGAGGAACCCGTAACGTTCGCTGACCGCAGTGTTNAGCTCGTTGGAATAAACGGCNAGGGACCTCTTTTTCCCTCCCCCGATCACCTCGATGAGGACNTTCCTCGACTGATACTCACGGGGCAGCTCGAAGTTCTGNGAGCGTTTGTTCTCNGCCAGCTGGAGACGCTCGGACTTGTTGGGNTGCACTACTGAAAAGCTGCCGCTGCTGCTGGATACGAACGGATTGGTGCTGAAGAGGAATTCGAGGTCCATTTCNTAGTAGTTGACCTGNAAGTTNGTGATCTTCTGGTAGTCAATGGTGACGAGGGATCCNTCCACCCTCAGGGAGAGGGAGGATTCCGTGGCGGCCAGCTTGGNCTGCTGCTGGTNNCGATCCTCATCCGTGACAATCTGCGGCCCCTTGCCCTGGATTTCGTNNGCCTGTGCGATCACATTGGCGAAACGTTCGCGCCAGCGGTCCACCGGGTGTCCGGCATATTTNACGGCAATGGCGCGGGCCGNATCCGGTTGGGCACGGTAAAAGGCNCTGTANGCGAGGAAGTAGTCGTATTGAANACGGGTGGTGAGATCTTCGGCATTCACCATGTCCAGCCTGGCCATGGCTTCCTCAGTNCGGTCCTGCAGGAAGAGATAGTAGGCNATACTCANCTGGTCGGAGGGNTCGAGAGTGGCTTTCTGACTGAGGATACGCAGGAAGTTCTGGTACTGGNTGCGAAGGGGGCCATTCAGGATCTTGTGCGTTCCTCCGACCACGTGGGCGCGATTNTTGACGAGAGGCTTGTANTCGAGATGCTCGTAGGCNCGACGNGAGACAGGATCGANGGTGACAAGCTCACTGGTGAGATAATCACCGCAGCTGTCGAGATANCGTCCATCTACAAGGNGNAACTGACGGGCGATGGGNTGGTGATTGTGGAAAAGGCCATANCTGTAGAGNTCACGATGATANTTACCCCGGCGATGCAGGATCTCGAGGGCTTTCNTGAAGAACTCCCTGCTCTCGCGACAGCGCCAGGCGATCTGGAGNAGATTGATGTTNTGCAGGTTCCGCTTGGAAAGGTAGGCGAGGACCTGTTCCCCGGTTCCCCACTGACTGATGTGCGCCCAGGAGCTTTCATCCACCTTTGAGGGCTTGCTTNCCACCTTNAAGGTGAACTTTTCGGCGTGGGCAATGACCGCGCCGCTCCGGGAGACATGAGCCGGGTAGCANGGNTAGTCGCCGNCGGCCGGGAAGTANAANAAGTGNTCGAGNCGCTGGGTGGTGTANGGGTCGAGGGAGATCTTGCGCGTGCCCGTGGCCCGGTGTCCGAGNACNGGCATGGCTCCCTGCGGNATCTGGAGGAGCACGTCGAGNTTCTGNCTGGTNCTGGTGGGATTGGTGACCACGACCTGGGCCCCGTAGACCACGCCNGCNACGAACTCATCGGTGACGAACTTGTCNANCTGCTCGCCGTTCTCGACGCGGTGGCGGTCTCCATGGCGGAAGTAGCTCTGGCTGACCAGAAGNGGAGGNCGATTGTCGGCCAGCNTGGCCTCCTTTATCTCACGGTGGAAGGCAATGGCGCTGTCGGCGGCGGTAAAGACGAGNCTTGGTCCCTCAATATCCGTTTTGCTTTCCGGTGATGCGAAGGGCAGGTCCAGAACGGCAAGGGCGAGGAGGGTCTCGTGCAGGTTGCGGGAGGCTTCCCCCAGGTGCCTCGAGCCGAAGGCCTTCCCTTTTTCATGGCGGACGTAATCGAGCCAGAACCGGCTCTCGGTGATGAGATCGTGGGTCTGGGACCCAATGGGCAGGCGGTAGTAATTCGTCTCGGCCCATTCTCTGGTGGTTTCCACCGGGCGGTAGAGGGCGTCTACGGTGGCATCATCCAGGTCGGCCCCGGCATAGGCGTCGAATACCTGGGCCTCTTCCGCCTTTTTCAGGGCTAAGGCTGCATTTCTTGCCAGTTTTGCCTTGGACTGGAGTCTGTCCTGTATTGCGCCGAGTCCCTCTATTTCCTCAACGGCCGATTCTGGTGCGGCCCGTTTTTTGTCCAGAGAAAGGGAATTGTACGCCATGCTTCGTCTGAAGGACCTTCTTCCTCCGGCGAAACCGCCCCCGGCCCCGGCGCCGTCTTCGGCAGCGAAGGGGTCGTCTGTCGGAGGGCTCGCAGGTGCCGAAATCGCATTGGCACTTTGCTCCCACCTGGCATCGGTTTCGGACAACAACTTGGCCCTGTCCCCAGCCCGATTGAGTTCGCTGAAGTTCAGTCCGCCGGTTGCGAGGGCCCCATTGAAGAGCTGGCTGTAACGGGTGAGGTCAGGTGGGTGGAGAGCAAGCCGATCGCGGAAGTCCCACTGGGTGCTTTCGAGGCGCTCCTTGGAGCGTTGGGCAAGGAGAATACGTTCCAGGGAGTTGAGGCGTTCGTATTCGAATGGTTCGAGGTAGGGGCTAAGCTTTGAGTCGAGGAGGAACTTGTCGATGAAGGTCTGGTCCCGTTTGTTGGCAAGGTAGGGTGCGATCACTTCCCTGAAGAACCGGGGATCCTTCTTCCAGAGGAAGAAGTTCAGCTCATGGCAGGCGAACTGGGAATATCTGGCACGTTTTTCCTCTTCCTTGAGGTCAGGCCAGTTGAGAATGAATTCGAATTCGCGCAGGGTTGAGTCTTCCCGGACGGCAAGGAGGTAACGATAAGCGCTGGAGAGGTTCTCGAAAACCTCAAGGCGGGCGGTGCGCAGGTCCTTGATCTCGAGGCGTTCGCCCTTCTTCAGGAGAGTGACCGAGTCCTGTTCGGTAAAGTGGCGATCCGGATCGAGGGCCTGTCGCAGGCGCAGGTCCGCAATTTCGGTTGCACGTTCCGGCAGGGAGAGTTCGGCATAGCTTGCACCCTGATGGTCGAGAACGAGGACATGCACGTGCTGACGGTCACCGAAGGCATCAAGGTCGATGGAGAGATTGCCTTTTTCGTCCGGTTGCAGATTGAGGAGGCTGACCGGTCCATGGACGAGGAAATCCATCGCGCTGCCGGCAGGCATCTTCTCACCGGATTGCCTGTCTGGAGAGGGCGCGGAAGCTGTGTTGGCCTTGGAGGCCTGGCCGGGCTTGGCACGTTCGTAATCCTCTCCATCCCTGAGGACCTCTTCTTCCGTCCCGGTATCACGCACGGCCCAGGGATTGAGGATGATCTCAGGGCGCTCGAGCATGTTGCCCGGAAGTTTACGGGCATAACGTCGTTCGAGGACGTAGCGGAATTCATCCCCGATCTTGCGGCCGCTAACATAAAGGTTTGGCAGGTGGCCAGGGGTGCCGCTGAAGAGTCCTCCCCGGGGAGCGCGGCCGAGGAAGTCAAAGAGGTCGAAGTCGGGAAGAAAGCGGGTGGCAATAAGGTGTACCCGGGTGGCCTTGTCGGTGTTAGCCACCTTGACCCTTAGCGACTTCCCATCGACCGAAAGCCCTGTCAGGTGCGAAGGATTCCGGTCGACCAGTTCGAGGGTCCGGGCGCTGTTGAAGACATGTCCACGGGCCACCGTTCCCCCGGCGACCCGGAGGGTAATGGCCTGGCTGCTCTTCTTGAGAAGGAGACGGTAGTCTCCGGGTTCAAGATTGCCGGCTGCGAGGAACCCATCCTTGAGAGACAGCGCCTTGAACACGTCCGCAGTGATTCCGGCGGGGGAGATGGCATGGAGGGCGAGCTCTTGCCGGGTCAGGGTGCCGTTATAGGGAATCCGGATGGTTTTGCCTGCGACTGCATGAATTAATCCCGGATTTGTGCGGCGAGAGCCGGTGAGCTTCCAGATGCGCTGGTGGTTGTCAGCAGTTCGGGCAGTGATGCCCATGACTCCGTCGAGTTCGCCGAGGGCGACTCTTCCGGAGTTGTCGGTTTTCAGGGTGAAGCTTCGGGAGTTCTTGAAATTGGGTCGCCGGATCGTGACGTTGAGATTCTGGCCTGCTCCGGGCTCCCCGCTTCGTCCGAGAAGCTGGACTACATACTTTCCATCCACCCTGCTCAGGAAAAGGTCCCTGATCCGATCACTGCGAAGTTGTCCGTTGACCGTAAAGGTCTGGTTTGCAGAGAGCTCGATCTCCTTTTGCCCCTGGCTGGCTACCTTGACTGCGGCGACCAGTTGGATGTTGATCCTGGAGAGCCGGTTGGGGATCCGGATTTCGTGAGTAGCCTCCCGGTCAGAGGCGACCTTGAAGTCGTTTACCGTGCTGGTGGTGGAGATGCCGTCGAGGTCGGTCGAAACAAGAACAAGGCGGACCTTCTCGAGGCGGGTGAGCGAGATGGGTTGCCCGGCCACGGTGAGGGTGGGGCGAACCATGATGGTGGCCTTGGCACCAGGACGGAGGGCTTCGCGGTCGAGGCGGATGCCGGCGTGGAGTTGGTAGGATTCCGTTGAGTGCTGGAAGTTGGCGAGGCTGGCAAAGCCATCGGTTGTCTCAATGACGGGGGTGCGCTTGCCGGGTTCGTTGGAGAAGGGAATGAGGGTGCGGCCCTTGTCGTCACATTCATAGCGGCGGCCTCCGAACCAGACGGCACTGCCAGCGGCTGGTTTATGCGTTTCATCGAGGATGGTGATTACCTCTCCTCGACTGCTGGTGGCGGAGAGCAGGTGGGGCTGGCCCTTGCGGATGACGGCCCGGCTGCTCTTGCTGCCCCCAATGAATTCGACGATCCATACCCCGCGCCGGTCTTCGATCTCGGGAAATTCGAAATCATGGGGGACGCGGCGCTGGGGGGACTCCTTGTATTCGAAGGTCCGTTCGTGGTTGGTTACCAGTCCGTCGAGGGCGAGGTCGGTACTGATTTCGGAACCGTGCTTGAGATAATAATTGAGGGTGTTCACCTCAAAGACCTTTACGATCAGGGTTTGAACGTTCTTGAGGTGAACCCGGAGGCTGACATCGTCGCTGATATCGAAGTGTTCCGGATTGCCGGGATCGAACTCGATGTCCACCCGGTCTTTCAGGGACTGGAACTGGCTGGGACTCAGCAGCGAGGCCCACCGCTCGGGGTCGCCGACCCCGTTGACGATCTTGGCTTCGGCAAACACCGCCCTGAGCCAGTTTTCCCTGAAATAGGGAGCGTAGGCCTTGTAGTTCTCGGATTCCCTGAGGAAATGAAGGAGATAGTTCCGGACGACAGGTTCGTCGGTGCCAATGGGGGCCAGTCCGGTCACCTTGCGGAAGTTCTGGCCGAGATTTGCGGGATGACGCCAGAGCTCGCGTTCATTTCGAGCCCAGTCCGGATGCACATAGGGCACCTGTCGTGGGAGCTTGACGTAGGTCATGAAGCGGTTGGCATCATGCACGCCCTGCGAGTAATCAAATACAAGGCGCTGGTAGAGAAGGTGTGCCTTCAGGGAATTGAAGGAGGGTCCAAGCCGGGAGGCGAACTTCCAGGCACGCTCCAGGTAGGATTTACGGGTCTCCGGATTGGCCATGGGATTGGCATCGTGCCCGGGGCGTAACTTGGCGAGGTAGGAGTGAACGTAATTTGCGTTGAGGAGAAGGTCCTTTCGTTCGCCACGCAGTTCATCGAGTTGGGCGATGGTCAGTGTGCGATGAATGGTGAACTCGCCGAATCCCCGGCTCTCCTTGCTCTTGAGGTCCTCAAGGATCAGGGTGACCAGTCCCGGGAGGTCGGGGTTGTCGGCACGGCTGAGAAGGTCCCGTCGCTGGGTGGCAGTGAGGGCATGCCCGCTGCTGAGCAGGGCGAAGAATTCATCCTGATTGATATTCTGGAGGGTGCGGGTGCCCCGGAGGGCGTCGGCGAGGAATTTGTCCCATGAGATTTCCGACTGTTTCAGGGCCGAGGGAAATTCACGGGCCCTGACCTTGCCTTCCTGCTGATGGTTGAACTGCAGGTTCAATTCGCGCTGGATATGTTCCAGCGAGTTCTTTGGATCGCGGGGATAATTGATGAGGGCTTCCCGGTTGAGAATAAGATTGCGCAGGCCGGAGTTGGGAAAGCGTTTGCGCCACTGGGTGAGGGCTTCAGCCAGTTCCCTGCCTTGCCCGGTGTTCTGATAATGGAGGGCGTGGTAATAGTAGTAGTCCTCGGTTCCGGGGATGAGCTGTCGCAGAGCTTCCTTCCGGTCAGCGGCAAGCGCAAAATCTTCGATGAATCCGATCTCCTGCTGGGCGCAGACCCGGGGAACGAAGAGCGCCAGGAAGGCAGAGGCAAGCATGAGGGGATGGGTGAATCGGGATGCTTTGTTCATGAGCTTGATTNGGTGATCTGGACGAAGTGCATGTTAGGCATGCCATGGTCAAGAAGGATGGCCACTAAGAAGCGGACACGAAGTGCCAATCTTTCTTAGGATTTTCAGCTCAGGAGAGGATCCGCCATGCCCCGATTGGGGGAAATCCGCCCGTGTGTGGGCGGGGCGGGGCCATCGCTGGAGTTAAAACTCCAGCGCTTATGCTTCCGGGTAATGAAACTGGTCGAAAATTCCTGTTCTTCTCAGGAGTGGTTGCCAGCAGTGGCTCAGGACCATTGAAACGGCGGTAGGCAGGGCGACACAAAGGGTGACAAGAAGGGACTCGCTCATCCAGTCGGCCTGCGTAGCTCCTGAGGGCAGGGCAAGAAATAGAAGGCCCGGGATGGTAGCTAGAAGCAGGCCCGGAAGATTAAGGAACAGCCAGGGAATGACCGCGAGCCACCACAACGGAGAATCAAGGGACCCCAGCATGATAACTGCAATTGCGGTGCTGCAGCGCCAGGCGTTCAGATTCAGGAGAAGGGGGGAAATCGGGTGCATTCAGGGAATGAGACTCCCGCGTGTCAGGGTCTATTCACTTCAATTCTGCAAGATTTATGAGGAAGGCATGCTCAAGTGCGATATCTCGATAGCGGTCAAATCGTCCGGAGGCACCCCCGTGGCCCGCTTTCATGTCGGTCTTGAGAAGAATGGGATTGTTTCCGGATGAACGGTGTCGCAGGCGGGCAACCCACTTGGCTGGTTCCCAGTACTGGACCTGGGAGTCATGGAGTCCGGCGAGGATGAGAAGGGCGGGGTAGCTCGTTTTTGCGACGTTGTCGTAAGGGGAGTAGGAGAGCATGTAGTGGTAGGCTTCCTTGTTGGAGGGATTTCCCCATTCGTCATATTCGAAGGTGGTAAGGGGGATGGTGTCGTCGAGCATGGTGGTGACTACGTCCACGAACGGAACATCGGCAATCATTCCCTTGAAGAGGTCAGGTCGCATGTTGGCCACGGCTCCGATGAGAAGCCCTCCCGCGCTTCCTCCACCTGCGAAGAGACGGGCAGGATCCGCGTATCTTTCTTTCACGAGGTGTTCAGCACAGTCGATGAAGTCCATGAAGGTGTTCTTCTTCTTCATGAGCTTTCCCTCCTCGTACCAGTTGCGGCCGTGCTCCTGGCCGCCGCGCACGTGGGCGATGGCATAGACGAATCCGCGGTCCACCAGGCTGAACATGGTGCTGCGGAAGGAGGGGGAGGTGCTCGACCCATAGGAGCCGTAGGCGTAGAGATAGAGGGGAGCGGAGCCATCCCTCTTCACGTCCTTGTGATAGAGGAGCGAGATGGGGACCCGGGTGCCGTCCCGGGCTGTGGCGTCGAGGCGTTCGGTGAGGTAGTTGCTCCTGTCAAATCCCCCCAGAACCCTGTCCTCTTTCAGAAGGGTCTTCTTCCGGGTGCGCATATCATAGTCGAACACGCTGTCGGGAGTGCGCATGGACTCAAAGTTGAAGCGAAGCACCTCGGTCTCCATGACCGCATTGTGCCCAAGTCTGGTTGCGTAGGCTGGTTCGCCGAAGTCGATCTCGTGCCACTCATTCCTGTTATTGCGGATGCGAATGCGGTTGAGGGCGTCCCGGCGTTCGACCACCACAAGGAAGTCCCGGAAGACCTCGAAGCTGCTGAGGTAGACGTCCTCGCGTGCGGGAATGACCTCTTTCCAGTGCTCTTCCCCGGTGTTCTCGAGGGGGGTGCTCATCAGACGGAAGTTGGGAGCGTTCTTGTTGGTCCGGACGAAGAACTGATTGCCCAGATGATCGATGTCATGCTCGAGGTTGCGTTGGCGCGGANTGAAGATGCGTGGCTCCATCCCGGGGCGGTCGGCTTCGATGAGGCGGTATTCGTCGGACACGGTCTGGCTGGATCCGATCACGATGAAACGTTCCGACTTGGTCTTGTAGACATAGCAGCGGAAGGTCTCATCCTTTTCCTCGAAGACCAGAACGTCGTCTTGGACGGGTGTGCCCAGCACATGGCGGTAGACCCGGTTGGAGCGCAGGGTTCCGGGGTCTTGGCGGGTGTAGAAGATAGTCTTGTTGTCGTTGGCCCAGGCATGATTACCGGTGACCTTCTCGATCCTGTCCGGGAGGATTTCGCCGGTTTCGAGATCCTTGAACCTGAGGGTATAGATGCGGCGACCCAGTGTGTCTGTGGCGAAAGCAATCAGCTTCTCGTTGCTGCTTAGCTGGCCTGTCCGGTGGTTGTAGAAATCATGCTCCCTGGCCATGTCCGGGACATTGAACATGATTTCCTCCTTGTCCGTCCCCACGCGCTTCCGGCATGAGAGCGGGTAGGACTCGCCCTTGCGATAACGTCGATAATACTCGTAGTTTTTTTTCCGGTAGGGAACGGTTGAGTCGTCCTGGACGATACGCCCGACGATTTCATCGAAGAGAAGCTTCTGCAGGTCCTCGGTCTTCCTGAGCACGCTTCTGGTGTAGGTGTTTTCCTCCTCCAGATAGGAAAGGACTGCAGGATTCTCCCGTTCCCTCAGCCAGTAATAGGGATCATCACGGGTATGGCCGTGGGGAGCTTTTACCTGGTGAGGGATGCGCTTGGCGCGGGGTGGATCGGGTTCAGCCATGAGAAGAGAGGGCGCCAGAAAGCCGAACAGGAGAGCGAGTCGGCCAGGGTGGTTCATGGAGAGACCCTACTCCCCGGGTCAAGTGAGCAGCGTAGACTTGTTCCGGAGCCTCAGGAGCGGTAAGGGGAAGACCAACAATCGAGTTGCAAAGTCATGCCGAATCCCTGGACAGGAAAAGGAAACCCCTACACGAGGGAAGAAGTAATCGAACGTTTGCAGGACACCCTGGGGCGAGGAGAGCCGATCATTGCCGCGGGCGCCGGGACCGGAATCAGTGCCAAGTTTATCGAAAAGGGAGGAGCGGACCTGATCATTATCTATAACTCCGGGCGCTTTCGCATGGCAGGGCACGGATCAACCGCGGGTCTCATGGCCTATGGGGATGCCAATGCGGTTGCCATGGAGATCGGCGAGTTCGAGGTGCTTCCCGTTGTGGAAGAGGTTCCGGTCATCTGCGGAGTACATGGCAGCGATCCGCGGCGACGGATGTGGCACTTCCTCGGGCAGGTGAAGGACATGGGATTCAGTGGCGTGAATAATTTCCCGACCCATTCCATCGTGGATGGAAAGTTCCGCCAGATCCTGGAGGAGACCGGGATGAGCGTTCAGAAAGAGGTTGATATGGTAGGACTGGCGCGACGCATGGATCTTTTTTCCATTGTCTATGTAGGCTCGCCGGAGGAAGCCCGGGATATGGCAGAAGTGGGAGCCGACGCTATCATCGCCCATGTGGGTACTACCATTGGAGGATCGATCGGAGTGGTGGATGCAACCATGACGCTGGAGGAGGCGGCGGTGCGGACCCAGGAGATCATTGATGCCGGAAAGTCGGTTCGGGACGATGTGATCTATCTCAGTCACGGGGGTCCCATTTCAACGCCGGAGGATGCGGCCTACATCAACGAGCACACTGATGCGGTAGGTTTCGTGGGGGCCTCCAGTCTCGAGCGGATGGCGGTAGAAGACTCTCTTACCAGCCTTACCCGCGAGTTCAAATCCATTCCGGTCGGGAGGAGGTAACGATGGGCACCATTGCCGTTCTAGGAACCCTGGACTCGAAAGGTGATGAGCATGCCTTCGTGGCAGATCAGATACGGCTGCGTGGACATGAGGCACTCCTCATAGATGTGGGGACTGGTAGCGATCCGGTCGTGAGACCAGAAGTGTCCCGTTTCGAAGTGGCGGAGGTCGGAGGGGTCGACCTGCAGCCGATTCTGGACAGGAAAGACCGGGGGGAATGTGTGGCGGCAATGACCAGGGCAGCTCCCATCCTGCTGGAGCGACTGGTGGAAAATGGAACGATCGAGGGAGTAATTTCACTTGGTGGAGGGGGTGGGACGGCCATTGCCACCGCGGCGATGAGGGTTCTTCCGGTAGGATTTCCCAAGGTCATGGTCTCCACGCTGGCGAGTGGGAACACCGCTCATTATGTGGGAACGCGGGATATTGTCATGATCCCCAGTATCGTAGATGTATCGGGCCTGAATTCGGTCTCCCGGACCATCTTCACAAGGGCAGCCGGAGCGATCTCGGGAATGGTGGATAGCAAGGTCGATATAAGTGATGCCCGTCCGATTATTGTGGCCAGCATGTTCGGTAATACGACCGATCTCGTCTCGATGGCGCGTGAGCAACTGGAAGCAGCGGGCTATGAAGTGCTGGTTTTTCACGCGACCGGGACAGGGGGCAGGACAATGGAAGCGCTCGTCGAGAGCGGGATGGTGGCCGGGGTGCTGGACGTGACCACCACCGAGTGGGCTGACCAACTTGTCGGGGGAGTGCTGGCGGCCGGTCCGGACCGTCTTGATGCCATGACCCGTGCGAGGGTGCCTGCCGTTATCGCACCCGGGTGTCTCGACATGGTGAATTTTGGAGAGAGGGACACGTTGCCGGAGGAATTCGAGGATCGCGCCATTTACCAGCATAACCCGCAGGTTACCCTCGTGCGCACCAGTGCGGATGAGTGCGACCAGCTCGGCAGGATCCTGGCACGGAAAGCAAATGCGAACGGGTCCTCAACCGCCATCCTGATTCCGACCAGGGCAATCAGTGTGATCAGCGCTCCCGGCGGGGTGTTTCATGATGCTGACGCTGACGCCAGGCTGTTCAATGCGATTCGAGAAGAGGCCGAGGTGGAGGTGCAGGAACTGGANGTTGAGATCAATAGTGAGGAATTTGCCAATGCCTGTGTGGGCAAGCTGCTGGAGTTGATTGAAGAGGGCGGCTCAGACTCATCAGACTAGAGAGGGGCTCGTTCTCGACAGGCCTGCCGATCTGTCACAAAGTGCGGACATGAAATTGTTACCAGTTCTTGCCGGCATANTGACCCTTGTCCTGCCGATTGCCTCTGCAGATAACCATAAGCAAAGCAAGGCGGAGGTCCTTTTTGATGGGAAGACCCTTAAGGGATGGAATGTGAACAAGGGAGAGGAAAAGTGGTGGAAAGTGGCTGATGGAGCAATCGAGGGCGGCTCGCTCACCGAGCACGTTCCCCACAACACCTTTTGCGTTTTTGATAAGTCCTACACGGACTTCGAGTTGAATTTGAAGTTCAAGATCACTCCAGTGAAGGGGGGGATTAATTCCGGTATCCAGATCCGGAGTCAGCGGATCGCAAATCATCATGAGATGATTGGCTATCAGGCGGATGCGGCTAAGAACTACTGGGGAAAAATCTACGATGAATCCCGCCGCCGGAAGGTTATCTCCAAGGTCCTCGATCCGGAGGCCCTAGCCAAGGCGGTGAAGGCAGATGGTTGGAATCACTACCGTATTCTTTGTGAAGGNCCGCGTATCCGCATGTGGCTCAATGATGTCGCTTGTGCCGATTATACTGAGAAAGATGCCAGCATACCACTTGAAGGGCACATCGGCCTGCAGGTGCATGGTGGAGGAACTCTTACTGTGCGCTTCAAGGAAATCACGGTCAGAGAGTTGGCTCCTCCGAAGGCGGGGTAGGGTCCGAAAGCGCGATCATACGGGAAGGCAGGCTAGTTCGGGGGAGTATCCGCCCGGTAGGGTTTGTCAGGAATTCCCGCCTTCTTGTGCCACGTCCGGGCGTTGGGAGTGAGGAGGGCTATTGGCTGATCCTTTCCCTGAAGATCGCGAGGGGAGCGGTTCTCCAGAGTATGCCTTTTGCCCGGGTTATCTGGTCACCTTCACTCTCTTAATCCTGCTACCGGTTGAAGAACAGGTAGAGGTGGTAGAGGTAGAGCTCGCGCATGGTGAAACTGGCGCGGGACTTGAAGGATTCGAACCTGGAGGTAGTCGTGCCAGAGGGAAATGCTTCCATGCCCTGTCTGCGGGCGATCAGGACCCCGCGCTTGAGATGCCACGGATCACTTACAATAAGGGCACTGTTAAAGCCCTGCTGATCGAGGATTCTGCTGGCTTCCTCAAGGTTTTGAACGGTGGTCCGGGAGTTACCCTCCATGAAGAGTGCTTCTTTCGGGATGCCCCGCTTTAGGCAATAATCACGGGCCACTTCTCCCTCCGAGTAGGGGGCGCCAGTCCCCTTGCCTCCGGTCAGCACGAGGGCGGTGACGCGTTTATCGATATAAAGACTGATGGCGTGATTGAGGCGCTCCCGGAATACCGGGGAGGGCTTGTCATGCCAGGCAGCTCCTCCGAGAACTATGGCGCAGTGAGCCTTCCGGCCGCTATCGCGAAACCCGTACCGGTTGATCGAAATGGTTTGCCCGATCAGGTAGAGAGTAAGTGCTCCCACGCAGTAGAAGAAAAGGCGTCGGTAGCCGGGTCGCTTCCGCCGGGCCATATTCTCCTGCCCTGGCTTGTCCGGGAAAGNGGAGTCGGAGTCGCCTTCCGGTCCGGGTTCCGGAGTCGGGGTCCGACCTGTTGCCTCGAACTCACTCATGCCTGCAGGCTTTACCTTACCCCAGTGCAGGCAGATGGCTAGAAATCAGTGAGCCGCATGCCGGGGGGATACCCCGAATGGAGAGATCCCGGATCATGGTGTTTTCCCAACGCAGTTTACCAGAGTCATTTGAGGGAAGGCCTAGTGAGCCTCCAGCCAGTTCGTTCCGGTTCCGGTATCAACTTTGATTGGAACATCGTGAGGGAGGGGCAGCGCGGTCTGCATCACTGACACGATTTCCGGGATCAGTTCGTCGGCTTCATCCTCGTGCAGGTCAAAAACAAGTTCATCATGAACCTGGAGAAGCATGCGGGTCTGGTATTCACTGTCCTCCAGGAGTTTTTGAACGCGGATCATGGCAAGTTTGATCATGTCAGCCGCGCTTCCCTGGATGGGAGTATTAATCGCTGCCCGCTGGGCATTGCCCCGCACGGTGGCATTGGCTGAGCTGATATCGCGCAGGTAACGCCGCCTCCCTGCGAGGGTTTCAACGTATCCGTTCTTCTTTGCGCTTTCTACGGTAGAATCCATGTAGTCCTTAACCCCGGGGTATTGCTCGAAGTAGGTGCTGATGAGTTCTCCCGCCTCCGCCCGGGGAATTCCGAGTCTCTGGCTGAGGCCGAAGGCTGAAATGCCGTAGATGATTCCAAAGTTAACCATCTTGGCCGCACTGCGCATGGACGGCTCCACGTCCCCGGGGTCGACGCCATTTACTCTTGCGGCGGTGGCGGAGTGGATGTCGAGATTCTTCTCAAAAGCCTCGATCATACCCTTGTCTCCTGACATTGCGGCCATGACCCGTAATTCAATCTGCGAGTAGTCTGCCGAGAGGAGAAGAAAGCCCCTGCCGCGTGGAACGAAGGCGGTCCGGATCTCGCGGCCGAGTTCAGTTCGAACCGGGATGTTCTGCATGTTGGGGTCGCTGGATGCGAGTCTTCCGGTAGCGGCCACCAGTTGGTGGAACTGAGTATGAACGCGTCCGTCCTTGGCTGCCACCCAAGCGGGAAGGCGGTCGATGTAGGTAGACTTGAGCTTGGCGGCTTCCCGGTAGGAAAGAATGTCGGCCACGAACGGGTGACTGACTGCCAGAGAGGTCAGGGTCTGTTCATCGGTCCTGTATTGTCCGGTAGCAGTCTTGCGGGGCTTTTCCACAAGCTTCATCTCATCAAAGAGAACTTCTCCAAGTTGTTTCGGGGAGTTGAGATTGAACTCGCGCCCGGCCTGTTCGACCAGTGATCTCGAGAGTGCATCAATACGTTGCTGTATAGCCTCTCCGGATGACGCCAGGACCCCAAGATCAAGGGAGATACCCTCGTCCTCGATGGCTACCAGAACAGGAAGAACCGGTGCCTCAATATCATAGAACACACGATGTTGTCCCTGTTCTTCAAGGCAGGGGCGGAGCCTGTCTGCAAGCTGGAAGGTGATGTCGGCATCCTCCGCGGCATAGCGTGCCAGTTGCTTCACGGGAATCGAGGCCATGTCGATGACATCCTTGTCCTGGAAGAGGTCTCCCTGGGCCGCTTCCCCGCCCGGGGAGGAAGGATCTCCGCCGGTTAACTCGCTCAGTTTGATGGGCGTGTAGGCAAGAAGGGATTCTGCGAGGTAATCCATGGTGTGACGCTGGTCCGGGTGAAGCAGCGTATGCGCGAGGAGGGTATCAAAGAAGGGAGGTTCCACCCGCAGTCCGTGGTTTCGCAGGACGGCGAGGTCGTATTTGAGGNTATGCCNGATCTTTTCCGCCGGGCTTGTGAGTGCGCTTCGGAATGTTTCCAGGGCCTCTGCGTCGGGAACTGTGGCGTAGGTGGCAGCCCCGCTCTCCCAGCTGAAGGCGATGCCAAGAATCCTGGCTCCAAAGCGGTCGAGAGAGGTGGTTTCAATATCGAAACAGAAGCAGGTCTGCTTTTCGAGGGTCTCTGCCAGTTCGTGGCGCTTGGCCTCGGTGTCAGCCAGCGTGTAGTCCGGGTTGAGGTCCCTGATGGTTCTGAGTTCGGCGGAAAGGACCTCTGCTCCATTTCCGGAGGAGTCGGTTACGGTCTTTCCGCGCCCTGCCACAAAGTCCTTGCCGAATAGGCGTTTTCCCAGGGAGTTGAATTCGAATTCCGTAAAGAGCGATTTGATTGCCTCATCATCGCGTGCCTGAAGGGCAAGATCATCAAGCGTCTTGCCCACGGGGACATTTCTCATGATGGTGGCAAGCTCCTTGGACAGCCGGGCCTGGTCAGCGTTTTCGATCACGCGTTCCTTCAGCTTACCTTTCAAGGACCCGGTATTTTCCAGCAGGTTTTCCACGGACTTCCATTCGGCGACCAGTTTCCGGGCAGTTTTTTCACCGACTCCCGGAATTCCCGGGATGTTGTCAGAGGCGTCACCCATCAAGCCGAGGATGTCGATGACCTGGTCCGGATGCTCGATGTTCCAGAGTTCTCGAAGGGTGGGCAGGTCGACGATCTCGTGTTCATTTCCCTTCCTTCCCGGTTTCCACATGACGCATCGCTCCGAGACGAGTTGTCCGAAATCCTTGTCCGGTGTGACCATGAAGGTTTCGACGGAGCCATCTTCATCGGCCTGCCGTGCGAGGGTCCCGATGATGTCGTCGGCTTCGTAACCGTCGATTTCCAGGAGGGGAATGCGGAAGGCATGACAGAGGCTCTTGATATGAGGCAGGGCAGCAGCCAGGTCCTCGGGCATCTCTTCCCGATTGGCCTTGTATTCCGGGTAGATTTTGTGGCGTGGGGTTGGAGCCCGGGTATCGAAGGCGACGGCCAGATGGGTGGGCTTCTCCTTCTCCAGGATGGTCAGGATGGTATTGGTAAACCCGTACAGCGCGGAGCTGTTTACCCCATTAGAGGTAAAAATCGGGTTACGGATCAGGGCAAAATGTGCCCGGTAGGCCAATGCCATACCATCGAGCAGGAAGAGCCGCTGCATCCCGGAGGATCCCGGGGGAAGGTCCTCAGGTCAACGGTTTCCCCTAATTTGACAAATCGGTGAAAATAGCCCTTTATTCGGTGGTAGACCATTCGAACAAATGAACAAATACGTCATCTGGGCTGTTGCCATCATTCTCAGCTTCTTCATCGGGCGGGTGATGTATTTGCCCCTTAGTGGATCCCTTCTTGCTGGAGGGTCGGGATCGGGAGCGGTTTCTCAGTCGGTACAGGAGGTGAGGTTCGGTAGTGGAAGTAACGAGCTCCTTATTAAAATTAATCTGGGCAGCATCAAGGAGTCTGAAATGCCCAAGAGTGTAACCCTTACGAAGCGTGTTGATGTGTCTTCCGAAGGCAACACCCAGAAGACAGCTCTGGAAAAGGGAACGACGGTGCAGGTGCGGAAAATGATCAAGGAGAGTTACCTCCTGGACATTTCGCCTGGAGGTCCTCTCAGCGGCGTGGTGCCCATTGCCAATACCGATTTCGCCCAGCAGGTGATTGCCTACCGTGCACGCCTCTATTTTGGTGGTGATGCCGCGATCGCGGACAATACCCCGGCGAGCCCTGTTCCTCCTCCGACTCTTCCAGAGGTCGCGGATAACACGACCCCAAAGTCTGATCCGTCCCCCAGTCCAGCTCCGGCTCCCAGTCCAGCTCCGGCTCCTAGCCCAGCTCCGGCTCCCGAGCCTGAACCCGAACCCGAACCCGCAGCGGAGCCAGCGAGTTTGAACGCCGAACAGATTGTGACCGCGATGCAGGAGAGCGTGAAGGGAGGCGGCATCAAGGAATTCAAGTTTGAGCAGGTTGAAGGATGGAAAGCTGGAGAAGAAGAGAACGTTGATGGCGAGATGTATCAGACCGGCTTGGCAGCTTATAAGGCCCAGACCATCTTTGGAGAGAAGACGGTTCAAGCCAAGGCTCTCATCCAGAAGGG